>JBLHMA010000272.1:0-7251 GCA_047621545.1 Cognaticolwellia sp.
GCAGGGTGCGCTTGAGCTGAACGCCACAGGCGACGAGCACGCAGAGAACAACCTGGAGCAGGACCAGGGCCAGCATCCACGTAGCCTGGGGGGCGGGCAGCAGTCCGTCCAGTCCAGGAAAATGAGAGACGTTGAATCCACCCACGCCGTAGCGGCTCAGGTGGGAGATTTGGGTGAAGCAATCAAAGCCGAGCATCCCGAAGAACAGGACGCGGAAGGGACGGGAAAGGGGCTGCTCGTCTTCGGCATCCCAGTAGCGCTTCCAGCGATCTGCTGCAGTGGTGCTCGGCAGAGGAACGCCGGGCACAGGAGCACCGGTCACGGGCACACGGCTTTGCTTCCGTCGTTAAAGACTGGGGCCTCGCCATCCATTTGCCGGCACCGGTACAGCAGGGTGATCTCTTGGCCAGAATGGGTGGCGCAGACCCGATCCTGCACGCCTTGAACGACGGAGGGGCGGCCACGTCGAAGGAGGGTGATCCAGGCGGAGTGGAATGTGCGCTTGAGCGCGATCTCCTCACCGTCTGCCCTGAACTGCACCTGGCAGCTGACCAGTCGGGTCTCGGAGAACATTCGCCAAGCGAAGCGCTCGTCGTAGGAGTGCGAGACGCCCAGGTAGTAGTGCAAGGGGATGAGCCCTTGGAGAAGTACAACGGTGAGGATGAAGAGATCGCGGCGATTCACGGCGCCAGTGTATCGGGTGGATCCCATAGGGGGGGGGGGCTATCGAAGGGACCATGCCCATTCCCTTGGATACTCTCGCTGCGGCCCAGTCCGCCCGCATCACTGTTGACGAACTGGACCTCAGTCAAGGTCTAGCTGGCCATGCTCAATTACTGCCTCGCGCGGTGCTTTTGAGCGCGTCGCGACCCCTGGGGGCCGCGACGGACAGCGACGATGCGGCAAGGCACAGCGCCTTGATGACCAGCTTGCGGCAGGCAGGCCTTCGCTTTCACCCTGCCAAGCTGGAGTGGCTGGGTGAGGTGCAGGACGCGGTGCTTGTGCAGGGTTGTCCCAGAGCCAAAGCCGTGAAGCTGGCCTACAAGCGCAAGCAATGGTGTCACTGGGAGCTGAGCGCCCAAGGCGTTTCGGTCGTTTACAGCGGCGTCAATAGCCGCCAGAAGTAAGACGCTCTTTGGGCGGCGGTCCCCTCAAAGGCAGGCGCCGCCCGCCACGAGTACTGCTCAGTGGTCCTCGCTGACCTCGTTCCGCTTCCAGATAGGCATCTCGATCACCACGTTCACCGAGCCGTCCGGCACGCATTGGCATGCCAAACGGGAGCTGTCCCGCAGGGAAGGGGCTAGGTCGAGCATGTCCTCCTCCTCATCGATCGGATCCGGAGCTGAATCCAGACCTTGCTCCACATAAATATGGCAGGTGGAGCACGCCAAGACCCCACCGCAAGCGTGATCTAGGTCAATGCCTGCTTCGAGCAGCGTGCGAAGGAGAGAGCCTTTCTGGCCGTCGTAGCGCTTGCCTGCAAGCTTCTCTGGATCAACCTCCAGCACTTGGCCCGTGTTGGCGATCGTGACGGTGTATTTGGACTTGGGTGGCTCGGGGGCCTGGGCTTCAATGAATGGATTTCGGGCCATACTCGCTCTCCTGGGGTCCCTGTGGGCACTTCAAGCTGGGTTGTTGCGCCGTGGCATCCCGGCTCACGCCCCGTTAACGCCGCCCAAGCGCGCACGGGGCAATGCCCTGACTTCATGTGTCGCCAGAGGAGTGCTGAGTGGCCGACGACGACAAGCGCACATTGCCCGGCGAAGAAGAAGAGGTCGATTATCTCTTCCAAGCGCGCATGAGCCTGTTCAAGTGGTTCACCAGAAACTGGAAGGGCTTTGCCGCGATTGCTGGCGCGGTCCTTGTGGTTGCGCTGGTCTACAACGTCTACGACAGCGTAACGACGAATCGGGCCAAAGAGGGCGCAGCTGCGATTCATGCTGTGGATAGCAAGATGCCTAAGATCGAGCCCATGGCCCGAATGGGGATCCTGCCCATCGATGATCTCAATGACGCAACTCGGTTGGCCAACCTTGAAGAAGGTGCGCGCCGTTACGAGGCTGCGGCAATGGGCACGGGCGGATCCGCTGCTTCTGAAGCTTGGCTAAAGGCTGCCGGGACCCACGAGCGATTGGGACACGCGGAGCAAGCCAAGGCAGCCTATGAGCAGGCGATGAGCGCCTACGACAAGGGAATCTTGGGCTTTGGAGCCCGTACGGCTCTGGCTGGCATGGCGCTGGAGGCTGGCGACACGGCTGGTGCGTTGGGGCACTACGCCACTTTGGCGGAGCGCGAGGACGGACTGTTGGCCGAACAGGCCATGATCTACCAAGCCAGTGTCTACGAAGACATGGACGATCAAGCTCAGCTCCAGGCTACCTACGACAGCTTCTTGGAGCGCTTTCCCAGCTCTCCTCGTACCGCTGAGTTTGATCGCTATGGGCTGGTCGCCGACGTGCCGGCCGTTCCTGCTCCGACGGAGGGCTAAGTGACCTCGCTGCTCCTGCTCTTGGCGGCCCCTTTCGTCTTTGACGTTGGGCCCAAAGACCATCCGGCCAGGAGCTTGGACGGACGCTTTCAAGAGGCGCCGGTTCCACACTGGGCACGTCGCTTGCCCGGTGTGCCGATCGCAGCCTTTACCCACACGGAGCGCTCTCGGCCCACAACCGATGGCACCTCCCTGTTCTTGGGTTCCGCGAGCAGCGACGAACTCATCCAACTCACCCGTACTGACGGCGAGCTGGTCCATGTCTACGCCGCCGGCGCCCCGGTTCAGGCTGAAGCTGTCGTTCAGGACGGACGGGTCTACTTCGCGGATACCGGCGGGTACACTTGGTGCTACGAAGTCGGCTCCAGTGAGCCCCTCTGGTCTCACTTTGGCGGCGCGCCCATCGGCTCCAAAGCCACGCTCGCGGAAGGCCGCTTGTACGTCTCCAGCGTGGACGACGTTCTCTATGCCTTGGATGCGGACGATGGTCACCTGCTCTGGCGATATGCTCGACCCGCTGACGCCACCCGAGACTCGGAGCTGACATTGTTCGGGGCACCCGCTCCCTTGATCGCAGGTCGGCTGGTTCTGGCCGGCTTTTCTGACGGAGCCGTGGTGGCACTCGATGCCGTGGACGGCGAGGTCAACTGGGAGCGCCGTGTAGGGGAGGGGAGATACCCCGATGTTATCGCCACGCTCGTGCTCGACGATGGCGACGTGTTTGTCGGCGGCTACAGCGAACCCTTGGTGAGCTTCGACGTTGGCACCCGAAATGTACGCTGGCGGCTAGATGTCGGAAGCGCCGAGCCGCCTCTGCTGGCGGGTGAAGTGCTCTACCATGGCGCCACAGACGGCAAGCTTCGTCGCATCGACCGGGCGACCGGAACGGTTGTTTGGACCTGGGACTCAGGCACCTCCGGTGCGCTGACCCAACCTCAAGAGACCGACGCAGGGCTCTTGGTCGCAAGCTCGGATGGCAGCTTGTACTTGGTGGACGCGGACCTGGGCGTCTTGAACTGGAGCTTCGATGCGGGGGCTACCCTGAGTGGTATTACCACCGCGCCGCTGGTCATGGGCAGGCAGGTCGTTGCGGTCACCAACGCGGGCCGCGTGCTCTCCATGCTTGCCCCAATGAGCGTTGATACGGTAGACCTGCCCATGATTGGGAACGAGCGCTTGCCTAAGCCCTGACGTCTGCAGATTGGGGGTTTGGCTCCTCCTGGCGCCTGTTGCCAGTTGTTGAGGGCTTAGCCGCAGTCACCAATAGCAGGGTTGAGATCGTCGCAGTCCGCCCCCCAAGGCTCTGCATCCAAGCCGTCTAAGTCTTGGTCGTAGTCGCTACCCCCGCTGCAGTCCAGGTCCACACCGTCGTACCAGACCTCGGTCGCGGCTGGGGAATAGCGCTCACTGTCGTCTCGGCAGTCCAGCCCCCAAGGCTCAGCATCAAAGCCATCTTTGTCTTGGTCGTAGTCGCTACCGCCGCTGCAGTCCTGGTCTACGCCGTCGTACCAAGTCTCCTGGGCGGCTGGGTTGACCGATGCGTCCGTGTCAGCGCAATCCTTGTCTACAGTCCAGCCGTCAGTGTCTTGGTCCTGGTCGTTGGCGCCATCGCAGTTCTGATCAACGCCATCGTACCAAATCTCTGGTGCACCCGGGTAAATGCTGCTGTCGTTGTCGTCGCAGTCTTGGCCGCCCGCGATGGGGTGCTCAGAGCCGTCCTGATCGCCGTCAGGCTCGGTCTGGGCCAACAGGTCAATGACCAGCACCAGCTCCGGGCCATCGCTGCAGCTCAGTTCGGCGCGTACTTCGTCCAAGGCTTGTGGGCCGTAGCTCAGCCAGATCACGTCGTCGGCGCCGGCCTCGATCTCCTGTGGGGTCTGCTCTACAGCAAAGTGGGCTGGCACACTGCAGCGCACTGCACGGGCGCGGTCGCTGGGATTGGTCACCTCCAGCGGAAGCTCGACGCGCGCATCGAAGGACACGGCCCCAAAGTCCAGGAGTTCGCTGGCGGCAACCAGGCCTGGGGCTTGCAGAACATAGGCCTGACCGGGGGGCAGGCAGCCTTGTAGCAGTAGCCAGAACATGGGTGCAGGGTAGCCCAGTGGGTCACGGTCGGCTCTACCTCGCAAAGGGTCTTATATTCCGATAATGTATATTATGTCTAAAGAAATGTGTGGAGAACCGAGCTTTTCGACTCGGCTCCCCAGTATCAGGCCCCAGGTCCTACTCAGGCGGCAGCAACATTACGTTGGCTTGTGCGCCCTGGGCAATGGATTGACTGACCTGGAAGCTGGAGCCGTCTGCCTGGGTCACGGTAAACACATGGCGTCCTACCGGCAGGGTGATGGTCGCTGGCAGTGCGTTGATGGTCTGGCCAGCTACCCGCACGCTCTTGGCGCCCGTTGGACCGTAGAGCATGACCTGCTGGGTTTTTATGTCCCGCTGCAGTGTCAGGTTGGCATTGGCCAAGTCCCCGTTCAAGCTGACCATGATCTCGACAGCTTTGTAGCCATCAGCCTCGGCGCGAACCCTATGCCGGCCTTGGGTGGTATCCACCGACTGGGGTGACGTTCCTAAACGCCGACCGTCCATGAAAAGTACGGCTCCTACTGGGACTGACTTGATCTTGATCGTGCCGTTCTGAGGCGTGTCGGACGGCTCAGGCGCGTCCCAGGGCTGGGCTGGCGTGGTGGCTGGCTGTCTTGAGGCCACAGCGGGATCGCGAACCCTGCCAGCATTACTGGATGGGTCTACTTTCGGAACCCCGTTGGGCGGTGTCACGCCGGGTTCTGGAGCTGCTTTTACGGGCTCCAAATCAGCTGCCGCTGGCTTTGGGGCTGCGACCTGCGCTACGACCGGCTCCGGGGCCTGGACCGTTGGTTCAGCTGTCTGTTCTGGCAGCGGGCTAGCATCCGCGACCGGTTGGCCTGGGTCAGTCTGGGTGGTTCGCCATGCAAAGAAGCTGCCGACGCCGATGAGTAGAAGTGCGACTAAGGCGATGATGGCCCAAGGGGGCCCTCCCCCATCGTCTTTCTCGTCCATGCGCGGCGGAGGTTCAGGGGTTGCCCAGGCATCCAGCTCTGGCTCGGGTGCCGGCTTTAGTGGAGGCAGTGGCAAGCGCTTCGGGGACGTTCCTGGCTCATTGAGCGGAGCGAAGACCGGCTCGGGCGTGGCCTTGGAAGCCGGGCCCGGGATGTGCAGCGGAATCGACTCTTCGGAAATAGGCAGGGGAATGACCCCGCCTTCCAGAAGCATGGGCAGGGTCTCGTCATCCGGAATGGGCGCACGGGGCGTCGGAGCCGGTGTAGTCGGGAACGGCGCAGTCTCAGCTACGGTTTCGCGCTGGAGAAAGACGGGCTCCGGAAGGTCGGCGGCGCTTGAGACGTAGCGTGGTTGCGGCAGATCAGTGGCTGAAGGGGCCGGCTGTCTGGGCAATGCGGCTGGTGGCTTTGCCGGGAGTCCTGCAGCTGGCAGCCCCGTGTTGGGCAGCCCCGTGTTGGGAAGGGCCGCGTCCGGTAGGCCTGTAGCTGGCAGTCTGGTATCCGGCAGCGGACGGTCAAACTCGTCTTCTGGCAGATTCGCGGTGCTGTCTGCACCGTGCCGGTTGGCGGCTGGAGCCTTGACCAAGACCTCGCCGTCGCGGAAACAGAAGTCCACGCGCGTGTCGTAGGTGGTGCCACAAACTGGACAGGTCTTCATGAGTCTCCACCCAGCGCCTCGCTGGGACCTGCGCAGCATACTCCGACTGCGGTCTGAACGCGGACCGCTTGGGGCCCTTGGAACTCAGCCTAACAGGGCCTTGGCAAACGCAGGCAGGGTCAGACTTGCGTCACCTTGCACCAGCGGCAGATCTAAGCGCGCCCCAAGGGTGGTGCCGGCCAGGTTGAACTCCAGCACGGGGAGACCAGCAGCAACGGCCTGAAGCGGCAACTCTGTGGCTGGCCATACCTCGCTGGCGGTGCCGATCAGTAGAAGTGCGCCCGCGTGCTTGAGCATGGTGGCTGCCTCCTCCATGACGCCTGCAGGCATGGGATCGCCAAAGAAAACGATCTCAGGTACGCGCCAGCCGGCACATTTCTCGCAGCGCGAACCTGCTGGGGCATCCACGCGATCCTCACAGTCCATGCAGCGCAGAATGTGTGCGTTGCCGTGCAGGCGTAGGATTCGATGGCTGCCAGCTTTCCGGTGGAGCCCATCTACGTTTTGGGTGACCACCCCCATCAAAACGCCCGATTGCTCTAGCTCGGCCAAGGCGCTGTGGCCCGCGTTGGGCGCTGCAGCGTGGATGGTCTCGTAAAGCGCAGTGAACATCGCCCAGACTTTTACGGGGTTCTGGCGGAAGGCCTGACGCGTGCCGTACTCCGCCGGCGGAAAGCGGGTCCAGAGTCCGCCATCGCTTCGGAAGTCCGGGATGCCGCTGTTCACGGACAGCCCCGCGCCAGTGATGGCGAGGAGGCGCTTGCCCTTCAGGTGCGCTGCGGCACGCTCTGGGGTCCAGTTGTCCAGGCTAAGCCTCGTACTGGCGCTTGAGAGCTCGGGCGAGCACCAGGCGCTGGATCTGGTTGGTACCCTCGACGATCTGCATGACCTTGGCATCGCGCATGTAGCGCTCCACTGGGTACTCCCGGGTGTAGCCGTAGCCGCCAAGGACCTGGACCGCGTCGGTGGTCACCTTCATCGCTGTGTCGGTGGCTTTGAGCTTGGCCATCGCCGCGATGGTGGAAAATTTCTGACCGTTGTCCTTGAGCCAAGCTGCCTTTCGT
>JBLHMA010000273.1:0-7243 GCA_047621545.1 Cognaticolwellia sp.
CTTGGAGAGGGGCAACAAGATGCGCCAGAATGTGGTCCACCGAGAGGCGCCGTCCATGCGCGCGGCCTCTTCCAAGTCCACGGGCAGGGTGTCGAAGTAGCCCTTGAGGTTCCATGTGCAAAAGGGCACCGAGGTGGTGGCGTAGACCAGGGCCAGGCCGGCCATGGAGTCGAGCAGGGAGAGCTCGTCGAGCAGGATGTAGAGGGGCACGGCCATGACCACGCCGGGGAACATCTGGGTGACCAAGAACAGCCCCATGCCGATGTCCCGCCCCGGAAAAGCCCAGCGGCTCATCGCGTAGCCTGCGGTGGCAGCCAGACCGATGCCCAGGATGCTGGTGGCGCCGGCGACGATGAGCGAGTTGAGCAGCTGCCGCCCAAAGAGCCAGCGGCCATCGGAGGTCGTGGTGCTGATCACCTTCTCGAAGTGCTCCAAGCTGGGGTTGCTCGGCCAGGGAATGGGGTCCATGGCGAAGGCTTGGCCGGGGGTCAGGGCCATGTCCAGCACCCAGAGCACCGGGTAGAGCACGGCCAGGGTGACCACGACCAGGAAGAGGTGGGTGGCGACCAGGCGCCAGACGGAGACTTGGCGTTTCACGGCGCTTCCTGGACTAGGCGTCTCATAGAACCTTCTTTCCGGCGATGCGGTTCATGGCCCGTGAGTAGAGCAGCAGGACGCCGAAGATCATCACCGCGTAGGCCGAGGCGTAGCCGTACTGGTGCTGTCGGGTAAAGGCCCAGCGGTAGGCCTCGGAGACCAGGATCTCGGTGCTGCCGTCCGGCTCACCACCCGAGACCAGGTAGATCACGTTGAACATGTTGAAGGTCCACACGCTGCCCAGAATGACTGCGGGCAACAAGGCGGGCTTGAGCAGGGGCAGAGTGATGTGCCGGAAGCGCTGCCAGCCGTTGGCGCCGTCGACTTCTGCGGCCGCCTCCAGGTCACGCGGAATGGACTGAAGGGCGCCCAGGGTGACCACCATCATGAAGGGGAAACCCAGCCAGGTGTTGGTGGTCAGGTTGGCGGCGAAGGCGGTCCAGAAGCTGCCGAACCAGCTCACGGGTTCGAGTCCCAGGGCGGTGAGCAGGCCGTTTATCGCACCAAACTGCCGGTGGAACATGCCCTTCCAGATAAGCGCGGTGATGTAGTTTGGGATGGCCCAGGGCAAGATCAGCAGCACCCGAAACACGCCGCGCAGACGCACCCAGGGCTCCCGCAGCAGCATGGCCAGTCCCACGCCAATGCCCACATGGAGAAGCACATTGGCCACGGTCCAGAGCACGGTCACGGCCAGGGTGAACCAGAAGCTCTGGGGCGCGGTGATGGCCCAGTCTCGGGCCAGAGCAATATCCAGATAGTGCTGGATGCCTACGAAGGTGAAGCTGCCATCGGAGTGCGCGAAGAGGGAGACCCCGGCGCCGACGATAAAGGGCAGGAGCACCAGAGCGCCCATGGCGAGCGCGGCGGGGGCGACGTAGGCGTAGGCAAAGCGCCACTTGGCGATCAGGGTGCGGGCGGAGAACAAGGCCTTGATGAACCAGGCCAGCGACACCAAGAGCACCAACCCCAGGACCACGGCGTAGGGGCGCCAGTCGACCTCGGGGGGCGGCGGACGGGTCACGATCTCCAGCTCGGTCTGGGCCGCGGCCAGGGCCTGCTCCGGGGTCATCGCGCCGCGTAGCACCCGCCTCCAAGCACGGGCCATGGGCTCCCAGCTCGCCCCCATCTCGGGGTTCAGGGGCATGGCCACGCCGCGGTCGGCTTGGGTACGGAAGGCGCTCAGGATGGGGTCTTGGGCCAGCTCCGGCTGCTCCCAGACGCTCTGAGTGGCGACGACTTGGCGGCCTAAGAGGGCTCTGACGCGCGCGGCTGCGGGGCTGGCCAGGTGCTCTGCCAGGGCCAAGGCCAGCTGGGGGTGCAGGGCGTGGGCCGAGACAAAGGTGGCCTCGACCGTGACATAGGGTGCGGCCGGTTCTCCCGTGGTCGAGATCTCCGGGAGCGGGGCGACCCTGAACTCCTTGGACGGATCGATCTCCCCCAACATCCAGGGCCCGGAGAGCACCATCGCGGCCTGGCCGCTGTTGAAGAGCTGGGTGACCAGAGCACCGGTGGGCTCTTGGGGCAGCAAGTCGTCTTGGACCAGGCTGAAGACGAAGGACATCGCAGCGGCATTCTCCGCACTGTCGAGGTCAGGCTTGCCGTCCTTGAAGATCCCGCCGCCGAACCCATGCAGCCAGGCGGCGTTGAAGTAGGCCGAGGCCGCCTCGTAGGCCAGCCCGTAGTGCATGGACTCCAGATCACGCAGGTCGCGTGCGATCCACAGCAGCTCGTCGGTGGTCTGGGGGGCCTGGTCCACCTGGAGCGGGTCGTAGAACAGGGCCACGCACTTGCTGGCCAGGGGGATGCCCCAGCTCTGGTCTTGCCACTGCACGCCCGCAACGGTGACCGGGTGGAAGTCCTCGGCCTGGAAGTCGACGGGCGCGATGATCCCGGAGGCCGACCAGCTGCCGATGCGCTCACTGGCGGCGATGAAGAGCTCGGGGCCGTTGCCGCGGGGGGCGGCCGCCTCCAGCTTTGTGTTGAAGGACTCACTGGGCAGGGCCAGTGGGGTGATCTTCAGCTCGGGATGGGCCGCGTCGTAGTCGGAGAGCACCTGCTCTAGGGCGTCACGCTCGGCGCCTCGGTAGCTGTGCCAGAGGGTCAGATCGACCGGCTCGTTGGGAACGGACTGGGCGAGTGTCAGGGCGGGGAGGAGGAGCCACATGGTCAGTGAGACCGGTGGTGGGGGCTTGGGTCACAGGGGGAGGCGTTGTGGACCCGTGCTGGCCGGCGGCCTAGGGTCACGTCAACCAAGACGCAGCCCGCTCTCCACATCGAAGAGATGCGTGGTGCCCAGAACGATGTGCACCAACTGCCCAGTCTTCGCTTGGGGCATGGCGACGGTCTCCACCCTGGCCGTGAGCTCCTGGCCATCCTCCAGGCGCAGGTGCAAGTGCAGCTCCCAGCCTAGGTGCTCGATCACGTCGATGGTGGCCGGCGAACCCTTGGAGTCGATGTGCACTTCGTTCGGACGCACGCCCAGGCACACTGGACCGACGTGGCTGCTGGGGACGCTCAGAGGACCAAGCTGAATGGACTGCCCATCGCCCTGGCCGTTGAGAAAATTCATCGACGGCGAGCCGATAAAGCCGGCGACAAAGCGGTTGGCCGGGCGGTCGAACAGGTCTGTGGGTGTGCCGATCTGCTGCACCACACCGCTGTTTAGGACCAAGATTCGGTCGGCTAGGGTCAGCGCTTCGACCTGGTCGTGGGTCACGTAGACGATGGTGGCGTCGAGCTGGCGGTGCAGGCGTTTGAGCTCCACCCGCATGTGACCACGCAGCGAGGCGTCCAGGTTCGAGAGGGGCTCGTCGAAGAGGAAGACCTTGGGGCGGCGCACGATGGCCCGACCCATGGCAACACGCTGGCGTTGGCCACCCGACATGGCCTTGGGCAGGCGCTCCATCAGCTCTTCCAGTCCCAACATCTCCGCGGCCGCGTCCACACGCTCCCGGATCTCAGCAGCCGGAGTCTTGCGAACCTCCAGACCAAAGGACATGTTTTCCCGCACGGTCATGTGGGGGTAAAGGGCGTAGCTCTGGAACACCATCGCCACGTCGCGATCTCGGGGCGGCAGATCATTGACCCGCTTGCCGTCGATCTGCAGTTCACCGTCGCTGATGTCTTCCAAGCCAGCGATACAGCGCAGCAAGGTGGACTTGCCGCAGCCCGAGGGGCCGACCAGGACGAGGAACTCGCCGTCTGCGACCTGCAGATCCACGCGCTCTAAGACCTGGGTGTCGTCGTAGGACTTCTTGAGTCCCTTAAGGGTCAGAGTTGCCATACAGCGGAGGGTATCAGTCCTCGTCCTCCTGGGGCCTGTAGCCGGGCTTGCCCCGCGCCTCCCACTCCTCCAGAACCCAGGTCGGGCAGTGCAGGCTCCCCCACCCTTCAATGTCCATACGCGCGATCGGCCCGAAGAGCCCGGCGTCGACCTCGATGCCCTCTAAGCGGTGGTATGGAACCAAGATATTCCCAGCGTTCAAACGCCATAACCTGGGCAATGACAAGAAGATGCCTTCGTCCGTAAAGCCCAGCTTGAGCAGGCCATTCATACGCACCAAGATCAGGCGTGCCACCCAGCATCGGCGCCCCTTCAGACCCTCTGGAGCCGGCATGACCTTGGCCGCATGTGGCCAGCCGGTCAGCCCGTAAATCGTGCCCAGGGTGGTGGCGTACAGGCCAACGAAGAACAGCGGCAGAGCCAGAAAGACGAGGAGTGGGGACATGGTGGACGGCGCTTATCCCGGCCCATGCCCCTGGCACACCGGGCAAAAGTAGAGCGTACGGCTCGCGCTCTCCGTCTTGCGGATTTCGGCCGCGCAGATGTGGCAGCGGTGCTCTTTATAGACCCAGAGCCGCTCCCGGCGGCCTGACTTATGCACCCCCTCTCCGTCCACGCCCCGGGTGATGATCTTGTTGGTGAGAACGCCGATCTGCAGCAAGCGCACCGTGTCCAGCCACAGGGCGTCAAAGGTGGACTTTGGGAGCTCTCTGCCGCTCAAGTCCGGTGGCAGCCGATGCAAAAACAGAAGCTCCGCACGGTAGACATTGCCTACGCCAGCCAGGACAGACTGGTCCAGCAACAAGGCCCCCACGCTACGCCGGGATCGCGTGATCTTGGCCCAGGCCTGCTCCGGGTCCGCCTTGGGATCCAGCGGATCCGGACCCAAGCGCTGCCGCAGCGCCTGCACCTGAGGATGGGTGAGCAGCTCACAGGCCGTGGGCCCGCTCAGGTCCAGCGTGCAGCGGGTGCCCTGCAGGCGCACCCGAATGGCGCCGCGGGGCTCGGGCACTTTGCGCACGTATCGGCGGAGGCGTCCAAAGAGCCCCAAGTGGATGTGCACCACCCTGGGCCGCTCCAGGCCGCGAAAGTGCCACAGCAGGTGCTTGCCCACCGCGCTCGCACGGACAAACTCCGCCCCATCCAGAAACTCCGCGCCTTCAGAGAACCGCCCTTGTGGAGAGGAGATCCGCAGAGTGTCGCCACCCAGCCACTCAGTGTGATCCAGCGCCATTCGGTGCAGAGTGTGGCCTTCGGGCAAGAGGAACTCCAGGATTGAACCGCACTAGGTCAGGCCCGGCCCCGGATCGCGCTCACTCCTCCATGTACTCAAAGTCCAACGGCACCTCTCTCAGAATCATCGCGCGAACCCCCTTCGGCCCAATCCGCGCGCTCAATCGCCGCCCATGCTGCACCTGGGTCGGCTCCACCAAGATCTCACACCCATCCGCGAGTGGACTCGCGGTCAGGCTGTAGCCCTGAAGCAAGGCTGCGCTGTCGGGAGGCAGCGGCAGCGGGCAGGCTTTCTCAGCGTAGGCCTGGGCCAGGAGCGCAGGGACAAGCTCCTGTTCCCGGCGTCCCCCTTCTTCCCAAGCGGCCTGAACCGCGGCATCGCGCTCCGCTTGGGTCACTGGGCCGGGCACAAGGGCCAAGACCCGGTCCACCGCCGTTGGATCCGGACCAAAGGGCACGACCATGCGCGCGAGCACCCGGTTGATGCGCAGCAGGCCGAGCTCACCGTCCAGGCTGGGCATGATGGGCAGGCGCAGCACCCAGTCGGGGCCGTCCAACATGACCTCGCTGGCGGGAATCAGGCCACTGGTCATCCACGAGGGGTCGTAGAGCGCGAGCACGGGGAGCAGTTGTCCCTGGAAATGGATCTCTCCAACCAGCGTCTCCCCGGACTGCAGGCGAAAGCGACCCGCGGCCCAGGCATCCTCCCAGGCCAGAAGGCTCAGCTCCGCTTGGTCAGCGAAGCTCAGACGCTCAGACTCCAAGAGCTCACCGGGTGTCATCTGCAGGCGCAGCTCGAACTCACCGTCCCGGGCCCCGAGCGGCAAGATCAAGGTCTGGCCCTCCCACTGGAGCGCGGCTTGACCCGCTCCGGAGCCAGAACGAAAGGGGACCTGAATCCAAGTGGCCTTCTCATCGTACAAGGCGGTGCAGGCGCGCAAGCCGGGTCCACCGGTGCTCAGCTCAGGCGACCAGACCCCAATGCGGCATCCCTTCGCGTCGACCACAAGCTGGCCATGGGCCTGATCGGCCTGTAAAACCCAGGAACCCTGGGGAAGCGGAGGCGCCGAAGGACGGCACGCAAGAGCAAAGAGCCACCACACAGCCACACTCTGCCAAAGACTGGCCAACCCCGCACTAAGGCACCGTCGATGATCCACTTCGACGACCGCTACCAGCTGACCCCAGCCTGGCGGCGTTCATGAATCTGGCAGTCCCCCAACGGCGCATCCTCTCTGGTCAGCTCCAGCCATGTCAGGGCCAGCCACAAGCTCAGTTGGGCTTGGTGACCGTGAAGGCGGGACCACGAGTCGACTCCTCGGCCGCGGGCTCCGTGTCGGCCTTCTCCAGTATCGCGGAGCACTCAAGGGCCAGACCATCGAAGCTCTCGGTGCTGTCGGAGAACTGAGCGTTTACGCCTAAAATTTACTCCAACGGCGAGTTCATCAGCCCCGGAATACTTTACTGGCTGCCACTCGTGACAGTTGACCCTCTCAAAGCCCTTGTTTAGGCACACAGATACGCCTCGAACAAATACGTCGGTGTCCGTGAACTTTATGATCTCAGTGGACTTGGCAGTCGCATTGCAATCGCCATGCGTCTACGACTTGGTCTTCTGAGTACTCGTGTTGATGTGGCGACCCAAAACCTCCGCCTCACCAGGTCGATCCGCCTCCTCCGCAACGGAGAGACCGTACATGACCTGGAACTCGCCGGCCAGGACTGCTCCCTGCACAACGGTGGAGCTATTTCCCGAGTACTGGCTCATGTGAGAGGCCTCGGCGTGAACGTAATTTTGAGTCGCAGCGACAGCGACGGAAGACACCGCCAGGAAACTGACAAGGAACAGGGAGCTGAATTTGGACAAGGGCACCACCAATGCAAATGTGTTCGACGGGGGAGAGCCAAACCACGTCCTTCTGAACGTTCCTCCTCAATTCCTTGCTTACATGGCCACTTTCAGACGACGCTCGAAGCTCGCACAGGCTGAGGCTGAGGCTGAGGCTGAGGCTGAGGCTGAGGCTGAGGCTGAGGCTGAGGCGTCTCGCGTAGAACACCCAAGCCGGCTTCAGCCCAGGCCGCTCCACCCCAAAACCAAGCGGCGCCTACATCAGGACATGAATCCAA
>JBLHMA010000274.1:0-7242 GCA_047621545.1 Cognaticolwellia sp.
CTGGAGTTGGGCAAACCAGCCCAGGCCTCCGACGCACTCATGCGCCCTGGTCTTCCCCTGCTCACCCTCTCGGAGGCGCAAGAAAGGGGCATCTCGGCCCGCCGCGTCACACTGCACCGCTCATTGCACGCCCAGGCCCTTGCACAGGGTGGCCGCCCCAGGTTCGCAGCCGCAGAATACGAAGACCTAGCCAAGGACCTCATTCACCAGCCGGGCCCCGTACTCGAACAAGTACTGGCATTTTTGGAGGGCCCCATCCAAGCCGACTTGCAAGTCCTGGCACCCGAGTCTGAGGTCCTGGCCATGCTCAAGGAAGAACTACCCAGAGCCCGCACACGCCTCCTGGGGTGGCAGGAAGTCCATGCCCGCCTTGCACCTCGGAGTGAGCCCGGCGCGCAACAGCGTGTGGTCACAGATCCTTACGGAGCCCCCTGGATCCTGGTTTACTCCAGCGTCGGCGGGGACAACTACAGTGCCGTCCAGCTGGACGAGAGCGCAATGCTGGAGAGTTTCGCGCTGCGCTCCACAGCCCCTGAGTTCCTGGTGGTCTCCCGTCCCAGTGACGGCGAACTGCGCTACGGCGAGGGCCTGGCCTCAATGGCGACCACTCAGTTTCCAAGAATGTTGGCTCACTTGCGTTTGGGCTACAGCCAAGCCTTCTTCGAACAGGCGCGATCTCGCTATCGAAACAGCCTCCTCAGCACCCTTCTCTCGATCCTTGTGGGCGGAGCCATTGGCGTGGCCGCATTGGCAGCCCGAGTCGCCGCAGACCGACGCCAGGAGGAATTGGCCAGTCGGCAACGCGAGTTCGCAACACGGGTCACCCACGAGCTCAAGACCCCCCTTGCCGGCATTCGAGTCATGGCGGAAAACATCGAGCTGGGCGCGGCCGGAGACCCCGCCGTGGCCAGGGCCTTCGCCAGACGCATTCTCACGGAATCTGACAAGCTCACAGCACGCATCGATGAGATCCTCTCTCTGGCGCGCACAAGAACACCCGCGCGCCCACAGCAATACGACGTAGAGGAGCTGTTAGACGGCGCCCTGGACGAGTGGGAGCCGCGCTTCGAGGACGCAGGAGTGGAGCTCATCCGAGAGGTGGAACCTGTAGGGGGGGCCTTTGGAGACCCCGCTCTGATGCGCGACGCAATGGTCTGCCTGCTCGACAACGCGATCAAGTACAAACGAAGCGACCGCCCTTCCCGAGTCGAGGTCAACTTACGCCGCCTTGAAGAAGAGGCTGAGCTCTCGGTGAGTGACAACGGCATCGGCGTACCAAAAGGTAAGCGAGAAGTCATCTTTCAGCCCTTCGTACGAGTTGAGGGCCCCGATCGTGGCCTGTCTGGCGGCCACGGGCTTGGCCTCTCCTTTGTGAACGACGCTGTGGAGTCCCAGAAGGGCACCGTTCGCTGTGAGGAGGGAATAGCCGGCGGCGCTCGCTTCGTATTACGACTACCCCTCCAGCACTGACGCCATCCAAGAGAGCGCCCCATGGACAAACCTGCCCGCATTCTCGTGATCGAAGACGACGAGACCATCGCTCTGGGCGTGGTGACCGCGCTACGCCACGAACGCTACGAGGTCGAGCACCAAGCTGACGGAGAGGCTGGGCTCCAAGCACTCCGCCAGAACCCGCCTGCACTGCTGCTCTTGGACGTGATGCTCCCAGGCATGGACGGTCTAAGCGTGCTCCGAGCGGTCAAGGCCGAGCAGCCCCAAGTTCAGGTCATCATGCTAACGGCTCGGAACGAGGAGCTAGATCGGGTCTTGGGTCTAGAGATGGGAGCCGACGACTATGTCACCAAGCCCTTCTCGCTGCGGGAGCTCATCGCGCGGGTCAAGGCTCGGCTGCGTGGCGCAAAGGGTGCCGCGAGCGCCAAGGCCGCAGAAAAGCCTGCCAAGACACCTGATGTGTTCACTTTCGGCGAGATCAAGGTGGACCTGCGTCGCCGCATCGTGACCCGCGGCGAAGAAGAGCTGCGCCTGACCACCCACGAGGGCGCAGTCCTGGCCTACCTGATCGCCAACCGTGGCCGGGCAGTCTCGCGAGAAGAGCTCCTAGAGCAGGTCTGGGGCTACACCGCCACCATGACCACCCGAACGGTTGACAACCAAGTGCTCAAGCTGCGCAAGAAGCTGGAGGAGAAGCCATCGGACCCCCGGCACATCCTCACGGTGCACGGCACCGGCTACCGCTTCGAGGAGTAGGTGAGTCCCATTGGCCCAACCGAGGCCATGGTCCCAGGTTTTGGTGGCCTACAGCTCTGTCTTCGTAGCCACGATGGCCCAGCGCACACCCCTCTGCTCATCTTGCATGGCTTTCAGGATCAGAGCGCCAGCTGGGATGCCTGCGTAGAGGTCCTTTGTGCGAACGGTCCCGTACTTGTGCCCGACCAGCGAGGTTTTGGTCTGAGCGAGCACGTAGGACGCGGCGGCACCTACCACTTCAGTGACTACGTCTTGGACATCGACACTCTGCTCCAAGACCAAGACTTGGAGGCGGTGCACGTGGTGGGTCACTCCATGGGAGCGACCGTGGCCTGCTACTTGGCCGCCGCACGGCCCGACTTGGTACGCACCTTGAGCTTGGTCGACGGTATCGGCCCACCCGAGGTGCCGGACACAAAGGCCCCCGAACAACTCCGGATTCACCTGCGCCACCACCGCCGCCCCCGCGGCCACAGCCCGATGGCCAGCTTGGGCGACGCCGCAGCGCGCCTACGCAAAGCCACGCCTTCCCTGAGCATTGAGCGGGCCTTGGCCCTGGCTGAGCGCGGCACCCGCAGCACCCCCCAGGGGTGGGTCTGGCGGTGGGATGCAAAGCACCGCGCCCGGAGCGCCCTACCCTTCGACGCCGATCGATTCGTGGCCCACCTGCAAGAGGTCCAGTGCCCGACACAGCTGGTCCTAGGTGCTCAGGGCTGGTTCAGACACCTTCCCGACTTAGATCGCCGCGTTCAGGCCCTGCGGGCCCGACAGATCAGCATCGAGGGGGGCCACAACCTGCATTTGGACAATCCGCAAGGCTTGGCAAAGGTTCTTGGAGACTGGATCCGCACTCAGTCCCCGCGGGCGGCCATCCAGTCATGAACGACTGGCCAGACCAAGCCGCCGGCTGAGGTCCCAAGGATCAAATCCAAGTGGCCAAAGTGCACACCGTCCTGGTACAGGTCGAAGATGCGCAGGGTCTTGTCCTCCCATTCGGCCAAGTCGTATGGCACGCGGGCGTCCCCCGGGCCGCAGAGGTGATCCTTGTCGCCAGCGATGACCAGGAGAGGCACCCCGCAGGTCCTAAAGGGCTCTTGATAGGGGTCAAAGCGACCGCTCACCGCCCACTGGCACATCTCGACCCAAACCTGGAAGCTGGTCCAATCAAAGCCATTTCCGAGTCGCTCGTCCAACAGCTCCTGCTCCACCGACCCAGGCCACCAGCCTGAGACCGGCAGGCCAAAGCCGAAGGAGTCCGAGACCGTAGAGAGACGGGAGAGCAGCTTCCCCACCATGCGCGTCCGAACAACTGCCCGCTTGCCGGGGATACCCGCCTCTGCTGCGACCGTGAGCTCGGCCAAGGCACGCAGGGCCGGGTTGTGCTGCGCGAAGGAGAACACCGCACCGATGCCAACGATGCCCTTCATAGGCGCGCCCAGGGCCGCCGCAGCATAGATCGCCGCGCCACCAAGGCTGTGACCGATGAACACCGCCTGCCCGTCCAAGGACTTGGCCACGTCAACGATGTCTTGAACGTAGTCGGCAAAGGCTTCTTCTTCCTGATCCGCGTTGCGGCTGCGGCCATGACCTCGAAGCTCGAGGTTCCACACATCCCAGCCCCGCTCCGCCAACCAGTTGGCCATCGAACGACCGCTGACGTGCCAAGTGTAGCGGTTCTGGGCCAGTCCGTGGACCAGAACCACAGGCCCCCTGCTGGACCCGCTGGCCAGCCGCTTTCGCACCACGCTCAGGCAAAAACCGCCGGGACACTGAATCTGACGCAGCTGTTTGTTGAAGACCCCGCTGTGATCCACGTCGATCTTCTGCTCCACCTGCTCATCGCTGATCAGGCGGTGCCAGGTGCTGGGCCCCTCAGTCGGCGACAAGGGCTGCGGTGGCCTGGGCCACAAGCTCACTGTTGCCGATGACCAGCGGCGTACGCTGGTGCAGATCCTGGGCCTTCAGACCCAGGATTCGGTCGCGTCCATTGGTCGCCGAACCACCCGCGAGCTCGGCGATGAACGCCAAGGGAAAGGCTTCATAGAGCACCCGCAGCTTGCCGTTGGGGGCCGTCTTGGTGCTAGGGTAGATGAACAGCCCACCTTTTAGCAGGTTGCGGTGAAAATCAGCGACCAAGCTGCCAATGTAGCGCTGGGTAAAGCCCAACTCCGGGGCTTTAAGGCTGTCGATGTAGCCGGCCAAGCGCGGATCCCACTTGGCCCTGTAGGCCTCGTTGATGGAGTACATCTTGGCGCTGGGGGCGAGGCGGAGATCCGGGTGCGAGAGGAAGAACTCTCCGACGGAAGGGTCCAGCGTAAATCCGTTGACCCCGCTCTCCCGAGTGGCGAGGACCAGGAGCGTACCGGAGCCGTAGACCACGTAGCCGGCAGCCACCATCTCATCGCCCGTGCGGTCCAGCACGTCGGAGAGCTGCCCGGGCGTGCCTTCTTCGGACTTGCGCCGAAACACACCAAAAATGGTGCCGATCGTCGCGTTGACGTCGATGTTGGAAGAGCCATCTAGAGGGTCGGTGCAGAAGACATAGTTGCCCGGAACGAAGGGCTCCGGAATGTGCACCGGCCCCTCTTCTTCCTCCGACACGATCAAGCAGACCACGCCGGCATGCTCTAGGTTCCGCTTGAGGGTCTCGTTCGCGTATAGGTCCAGCTTCTGAACGAACTCCCCCTGAATGTTCGTCTCGCCGGTCGCCCCGATCATGCCCGCCAGACCCGCCCGGTTGACCCGAGAGCTGATCATCTTGGCCGCCAAGGTCACCTGCTTGAGCAGGGTCACAAACTGACCGGTAGCCGACGGGTGCGAGGCCCCTGTCTGCATAAGGAAGCGGTCTAGGGTAATGCCTTCGTCCAAGGGAGCTCCTTCCATGGGGCCAAGCTAACCCGCGGTCCTCAACTTCGAGCAGTTGAGACTGGGGATCCATGAACTGCAGGCGTTGTTCCCAGCCTTGGCTACTCGAGGACCGCCCGGAACCGCCTGCTCATCCCGTAGACCGGCTGCGTGGACAAAAACCGTTATGAGCTGCCGTATCACCTGAAGGTCCCATGGCAACCGCCCTAGACCCGGCCATTTTCGCCTTGAGCGCCGTCTTGGCCAGCCTGATTGTCGCAGGGGGCTGGGCCGCCTGCATGGTGCTGAGCTGGATGTACCTGAGTAAGCGGCTTGCTGCCCTAGAGGAGAGCCACGGCGAGCTCCCTGCCCCCATGGCCAACGCGCTGCTGCTCTATGGCCTGAGCATCCTATTCTGGCCTGCTGGGTTTGCCCTTGGACTCTACTTTCTGCCCAAGCCAGAGAGCGCCAGACTCGGACGCAACTGCATTCTTGTGGGCTTGGCCAACATCAGCGTCATCGTCCTGGCCACCTGCGCGGGAGTGGCGAGCATTGCCCTGTGGAGGGCCTCCCAACCCAACGGTGGGGGGCCCGTCAACGGCCCACAGCTCCCTAAAAGGGAGGCTTGGCCTCGCTCTGCATACGGGCCACAAACTCCGGCAGGCTCATGGTCTCCATCTCGCGGGATTTGCGGCTTCGGATGGAAACGGTCCCGTCCTCCTGCTCGCGCTCTCCGATGACCGCAAGGTAAGGGACCTTGGAGCCATGCCAGGTGCGGATCTTCTTGCCGATCTTGTCGTCTGCGTCGTCGAAGGTGGCTTTGACACCACCCGCTTGGGCCGCTTCCAGAATGGCATTCCCGTGGTCCACGCTCTTCTCGGAGACCGTCGCAATGCGGATCTGCTCGGGCGCCATCCACATCGGGAACTCACCGGCGTAGTGTTCGATCAGAATGCCGATGAAGCGCTCGAATGAACCGAAGATCGCGCGGTGGATAACCACGGGGATGTGGGCTGAGTTGTCCTCGGCAATGTAGGACAGATCAAAGCGCCGAGGCAGCTGAAAGTCCAGCTGAATCGTGGCACATTGCCATGGCCGCTCCAGTGCATCCAACACGTCAAAGTCGATCTTGGGGCCGTAGAAGGCACCATCACCCTCGTTGATCACGTACTCGATTCCGGACTTGTCCAATGCGTTCTTGAGCGCAGCCTCGGCCCTGTCCCAGAGGGCATCGCTGCCCAACTTGTCGGCAGGGCGGGTGCTGAGCTTGGCCCGGTAGCCCAGATCAAAGGCTGTGTAGACCTTGCCTACCAGCTGAATCAACTGATCCACCTCGCTGTCGATCTGATCTTCCGTACAGAAGATGTGGGCGTCGTCCTGACAGAACTGCCGCACGCGGGTCAAGCCACCCAGAGCGCCCCGCAGCTCGTTTCGGTGCAGCACGCCCTGGTCGTGGAGGCGCATCGGCAGCTCACGGTAGGAGCGGCGCTTGCGACCGAAGATCAACATGTGACTGGGGCAGTTCATGGGCTTGAGGCCCAAGATGTGGCTGTCATCCTCCTCGTCGGAGTCGCCCTCGGCGAAGTGACCCTCGGCGAAGTGGAACATGCCCTCCTGGTAGTGCTCCCAGTGACCGCTGGTCTCCCAGAGCTTCTTGTCGAAGATCATCGGGGTCCGCACCGGACTGTAGCCACCCTCCATCAAGAGACCGCGCATGGCGTTCTGGAGGGTGTTGTAGAGGTCCTCTCCTTTGGGCAGCCAAAAGGGCGCACCCGGGCTGTAGGGATGGAACATGAACAGCTCCAGCGCAGTGCCCAAGCGACGGTGGTCGCGCTTGCGGGCTTCTTCCTGGCGCTCCAGGTACAGGTCCAGATCCGCACGGGTGCGCCAGACCGTTCCGTACACGCGCTGCAGCATCTTGTTGCGGGAGTCCCCGTCCAAGTAGGCGCCGCTGACCTTGAGCAGCTTGAAGTGCTTGCAGTTGCCGGTGCGCTGAACGTGGGGACCCGCGCAGAGATCGCGGAAGCCCCCCTGGTCGTAGACCATGATCTCCGCGTCTTCGGCCAAGCGACCGATGCGCTGCACCTTGTAGGGCTGATCCAGCTCTTCAAACAGGGCCACGGCGTCCGGACGGGACATGACCGTGCGCTCGAACTTGGAGTTCCGCTTCACGATGCGCTTCATGGCCTT
>JBLHMA010000275.1:0-7232 GCA_047621545.1 Cognaticolwellia sp.
TTTGTGCCTACTGAAGGCCAAGCGGACCCTGAGCCGTTGGGCGAAGAGTTCACACCGGAGCCAGCGCCCAGCAAACCTGCTCCAACAGGCTTCGATCACCCAAGCTTCTAACGGGCCGCTCCGTGCCTGCTCCGCGCTGGGCCTACTCCTCGGCGTCAGCCGCAGTGAGTCCATCCGGGCTAATCTCGGTGCCCGTTCCCAGATAGAAAGCATAGAAGTCCGCGTGGGCATTGCTCCCATCCAGATCCCGCGCCTTGGCGAAGTGCACCTTGGCCTTGACGATCAAGGCTTTGTAGACGTCGGGATCGCCAAAGATCACCTCATCGCTGTCAGCCAGCTGGCGCAGGATCTCGGCGAGTTGGCCGTGGGCCGTGCTCAACACCACTTCCAAAGGCAGATCTTCTAGCCACTGGCCGCCGTTCTCGAAGACCCGAAGGGCTTCCGCAGTCTCTTCCCGGGCATCCTCCAGGCGGCCCATGTCCAGGTAGATCCTGCCAATCTCTAGCCGAGGCTCCGGCAGGCGAGGCTCAACCATGAGAATCTCCTTCATCAGCTTGAGCGCTTGGTCATCCCGGCCTCCACGGCGCTCCCCCAGGGCAGCCATAAACTTGGGCCCGAGGTTCTCCAGGTGGGCATCCTGGGCAACCAACTCTTGCTCTTCGTCGGCGAAAGGGCCTGTCTCAGACATGGGGGCTCCGTACTTGGGCCCGCCCATGTAGCCACCGCTCAGCTCTCCGGCACCCACAAGGGCACGACAAGCTCGAAGCAGGCGCCCACTTCAGTTGGAATCAGCACCAGGTCCCCACCGCTGTCCTGGGCCAGCTGCCGCGAGATCGACAGACCCAGACCAGTACCCTTTCCAGGTGGCTTGGTGGTCACGAATGGTTTGAAAGCCTCTTCGCTGCTGACCGAGAGACCGGGTCCATCGTCGTGGATGCGAACCCGAATGTCCTGGCCAGTGTATTCGGCTTCGAACTCCACCAGGCCCTCTGCCGCATCCATGGCGTTGTTGCCCAAGTTCACCAGAATCTGAGTGAGGGCCACTGGGTCGATAGAACCAGCTCGAGCTGCCCCTCCCACCACATGTAGGGAGAGCCCCTGTCTGGCGGCTCTCGGCCCGAGCCAGCGGCAAACCTGCGATAGCACACCATCTACGTCGACGATGCTAGGCCCCTGAGGCCTTCGGCTGTAGTTTCCTAGCGCCTCGACCAGCTGTTCCATGTGCCCTACTTGCTCCAAGAGGGAAATCAGCAACGCGTCCCGCTCTCCGGGCGGAGCATGAGAGAGCAACTGGGCGATGGACTTGACCGCAAAAAGCGGCTGACGCAGCTCATGTCCAAGCCCCGCAACCATGAGTCCAAGCTCGGAGAGGCGCGCCTGCTCTTGCAGAGCGGGATCCAGGGATTCACTCACTGGGAGGCACCAAGCTCTGCTGCAAGCTCAAGTATTGAACACAGCTGTCGGAGAGGTTGTCGTTGCCGTCCATTGTGGAGGCGTGCAGACTATAAAGCCCTGGGCTTAGCACAACACCATCTTTGTCCAGTCCCGACCAGCTCAGGCTTCCGGATGTGCTCCCTGCAGTCTGGGTCTGGGTGAAAACCATCGCGCCATTCGCGCTGTAGACCTGCAAAATCCAGTAGTCGGGTGTACTGGAGGCAACGGCGCTCAGCGTTACACTGTCCGCCAAAACACCTGTGCCACTGTCGCCATCCGGCTGAAATGTAGGTGTATCCAGAGTGCAGCTTGAAACCAAGATACCCGAGTCTGTCACCGCTCCAAAGAGACCCGAATAGTCCGCTGCGCTACCGCTCCAGTCACCGCTTAAGGCGTTGCCCTGCGTGTCCGTGAGGCTGCTTGAGAGTTCCAGTTGAAAACTACCGGAGCTGGCGTCCAAGCTCTGGTCAAGCGTGAGGGTAAGCAAGGACCCTGCGACCGAGCTGGTCCAGCCAATCTCCCCATCTGGACCACTAAGAGTCACTGAATCATCCACAGTCGAGCCCAGAATGTCCTCGTTGAAGGCGACCTGGATCTCGCTGAGCGTCTCGCTGGTCGCCCCACGCGGGTCGGTCCAAGCCAGCTGAGGTGAGATACTCTCCCCTTCAATATCCAAGGTCGTTCTTCCGTAAGCGCTGCCGTCCGCCAGCCCCACATGCACGATTGCGGTCCCATTCTGCTCCACTGCGCTGGCCGACCAGCTCACCCCACCCGTTGCCAAGTCCAGCTCGAGACCTTGGGTTCCCACTGTCGCACCGCTCAGCGACCCCATGTCAGCGCGAATCAAGAGGCTCCCGCTACTCAGGCTGGCACCGGAGCAGTCCGAAGCACTAACAGTCAAGGCGCTGTCAGCCTGGGCGCTGCTACCTCCCGCGGTACGCGCAGCGTCAGCAGCCGAGACGGTGACGGGACCAGCTGGAACTCCGTTCTCCGCGGTGTACCAGAGCACCTGGCTTTCCTCCGCGCAGCCCGCAGCATCGACCACCAAGAGTTCCACCAACCAATGCCCGG
The DNA here is from genome assembly GCA_047621545.1 of Cognaticolwellia sp. Lineage (GTDB taxonomy): Bacteria > Myxococcota_A > UBA796 > UBA796 > CAJQPC01 > CAJQPC01. The sequence goes on from JBLHMA010000275.1 coordinate 2,506, forward strand.
AACTTGTGCTGCTCAGAGCCCGCGAGGTAGACGGGCCCCGGCTAGCTACACCAACTCCATCATCAAGATGCAGGGCAGCAATCGCTGTGGACCCGGCAGTGCTTCCGCTCAGGTCTGCAGTGACACTGGCCACACCGGAACTCAAGCAAGAAACGGCGTCCTGGGTCACGCCCCCCAAGCTCAGCACCGCGGTGGGACCGCCACTACAGCTCTCCACCGCGTCGAGGGTTCCGCTGCTTCCGCTGAGCCCTGAGCTGCTACTCAAAAGCACACGGTCCTGAAGACCAACACTGTCCCAGATGAACTCCACATCGGCCGATCCGGCGCTGAAGCTGGAGGTAGTTTGCGTCGCAAATAGCCCCTGCTCCGAGCTCAGGGTGACGGTCTCAGAGTAGCTGCCGACTTGGTTTCCATACTGGTCAATCCCCCTCACCCTAGCAGTCTCTGACTCGGCCAACCAGACCCAAGGCAGGTCCCATTCCAGCTCCAAAGCGACCGCCTCATCTGCCTCTACTTCTATCTGACCCGTTCCGATACTTGAACCGCTGGAGTCTGCGCTCAACGTGCGTGTTCCGGAAGCGGTCAAGATTAATCCACCGCCCCCAACGCCAGCGGCGTCCAGGGTTAGGGTGCCCGGCGTCAGGCCACCCGAATCGTCGCTAATACTCAGCGTGCGCCCCCCGACCGTGAACGGATTCCCATAGGCGTCGGACACTTCAACTTGAGCGTCAAAACTGCTCCCGGCGACCGCGCTCGAAGGCACGGACCAAACGGCAACAGCTGCTGGTCCGTTCTCGATGACCAGGGAGTCCGTCAAAGTACTCAGTCCGACCGGCTCCAATTGCAGGTTCAAACTGGTCCCGGTGTTGACGCTTGTGGCCACGCAGTCAAAGTCGCTGCGCACCGCATCCCCACCGGAGTAGCTACAGCTCACCTCGGCTCCGAGGTCATCCTGGACCACCAAGGTGTCCAAAGTGGGCTCGAAAGCAACCTCGTTCCCGTAGGGGTCTGAGAGGCCCACCTTGACTATGAAGAGATTACCCGCCTGAACCAGGGACGTATCCACATCTCCGTCCAGTTCCGTGGCGGCGCCCGGACTGATCGTCACTGACTCAGAAAGAGTGCTTAGCCCACCGCCAGTCGCCTCGAGCACGGCTTGGCCCGCGGTGAAGGGAGTCCACTTCCACAGGCTAACGCCACTGACCCAAACCTCTTCCAGGCGCGGTTCAACCGAAGCTCCCTCCAACTCGCCACCAGTCGTGCGACTAGTGAAACCAAGGGGTAAATCAAAGTCGATGACCAAGTTGCTGTACGAGTCTCGAGCCTCGATACGTACATCCAACCTCTCCCCTGCTGCGGTACCGACCAATTGAGCCTCTTGGTCCAAGGTGAGCACAAGTTGCGAGGCATCAGCAGCTCGCACCACGAAAGGCTCGGAGGCATTTCCGCCACTCCCGCCCACAAGCAAACGGGTCTCGCTGCAGTCTCCTGCCGCCGGAGTCGCGCGAAAGAAGCTGACCATCACGGTCTGCTCACCGCTTAGCGTCACGTAGTCTGGGGAAACTCGGCCATCGCAGCGGTCGCTCAGAGCCAAGGCAATTTCTTGGTCGTTGACGATGTTGCCCTGTGCATCCCGCGGCGTGAGAATCACAGGGAATGCTTCGCCGGCGATGGAGGCGAAGCCCTCTCCAGGGATTTCAATCTCCAGACTGGCCAGGCTGCCTTCCTCGAAGACCACAGTGCGCTCGCCGTCCTCCAGCCCCTCACCATCGTCAGAGACCACCAATGTGAGCAGACCTGGCGCCAAGCTGCCAACACGGAACCAGTTGTCCCCGCTGGGGCTCAAGCTGGTGACCCAGTCCCGATCACTGACTTGAAGCAGTTCATCCAGACCTTGGGACTCGGAGACGATCAGGTCCGCAACCTCGCTTCCTTCGACGTGGAGGGTGATGGGAACCCGCCCCTCCTCAACGACAGCCTGACCCTGGGCATCGACCAGGGACAGGTCAAAGCGGACTTCGTCCCCGACCACGAAGCTGTTTCCATCCGAGGTGACCACAATGGAGGAAGCACGCGAGTCGCTGACCGAGAGCGCGAATTCCAGCACCGTCTCCTGCCCGTCTGGCGAGGTGAGTTCCAGATCGTAGTCCCCGGTGGGCTCATTGGCGGGCCAAACGCTGGAGAGCTGATCAAAGGAGTCCCATGCCACCGCATCCAGATCCACGCGATGACCGGTGTCGCGGTGCACGAAGCTGAGCTCGAAGCCCTCGTTTACCGCGCTCCCGTCTCGCGAGACGTCCACTTGAACCGCAGGGAAGAAGCGGGCTCCCTTTAGGCGGATGGGTGTGGTGTCCGCCACGTAAATCCGATCGGGCGAAACACCACTTATAATCGGAGGATCCTGCTGCGAGACGCAACTCATCACCCCCAGGGCCAAGCCGGCGCTGAGCAAGACCAACAAAGAGGGCCTAGAATGAGTCATCACCACCTTGAAATCAATACACGATCCTGAACCCAAGAGTACCGGTGACCCCCCCTACTTGTCCAGAGATCTCGTCTGCCCGAGATCCAAGGGCCAAATAGCGGAGCTCGCCGAAAGCTTCACCTCCCCTCACTCTGAAGCCGCGCCCTCCGTAGAGCTGAAGGCCTGGTCCATGAATACCTATTTGGGTGCGCCCTTCCTGCTCAACGCCATCCTCCACAAACCAGCTTCTTGACCTGTACGGCGCGGCAACCACACCGCCGCCAACCCAGCTTGACCACAGACCGCTGTTCCAGCGCCGATGGCCAGACAGAGTGATCGGAAGAACTTCCATGCCCAACGAGACGCTTCCGCTGCTCAGGTTGAGATCCCGGTTCAGGCGGTACACACCCAGCTCCAAGCGCAGGGAAAACACCGAAGGCGATGCCAAGGCCGACTCCCAACTCAGGGAGCCGAATGGGCCCAGCAGCCCAGTGGTGTTGGCGAGCACGCCTACGGCCAGGCCCGGGGACCGCGTGATGGGAGGTGGGCGGATCTCCAGCGTGACTTCCTTGGCCTCGAAAGTGCCATCCAGGGGATCCAAGCGAACCTGAACTTCGCCTGCACGCAGCCCAGGGGGCGCCTGATATACGCCTTGAAGGCTTCCATCCGCCTGGGGAATCAGCTCGGAGACAAAGCCCTCGCTGGCGCTCAGGCGCACTTGTTCATCCACGACGGGCACCCCACCCCGATCCAAGAGCACCACCACGACAGTCGCAGTGGCTGCTCGGCTGGCGTAGAGAACCTCCCGGTCCACAGATAGTTCTGCTTTGCGAACCCTTCCGGCCCGAATGGAAACAGTCGACTCGGCCACCAGATCGGGCCCCAGTTCACCGATGACAGGGTAGTCCACCCACGGCAAATACAAGCCCTCAGCCCAGTGTTCTCCGGACTGCACACGCAGCGGCGTCACCCGGTCCTCGGAATCGAAGCGAAGCCTGGCCCTTCCTCGCGTGTCGCTCCTGGCGGCCAGCCTTTGGTCGTCCAGCCAAAGCACCACCTCCGCCCCTTGAACCGGCTTGCCACGTGAATCCAAGGCGCGAACCACAACTTCCCCCTGCTCTCCCCGACGGGCAAGCTCGATGCTCAACCGCTCAACCGGCTGCGACGAGGGGGGCTCGGTCCACTGGGCCTGGACCGTGTCCAGGGGCTCCTCCGCCCGACCCAAATAGTCCGCTCGCAGCATCCGGTCCTCGACCACCGGGGACGAGACCGTTCCGAACGCGGCTTTGAGACTCAAGCCCTGTGGCGGCAAACGCTCTCCGCGGGCGTCCTCCAAGCTGGCCTGGATCTGGGAGACTGGAAAGTCGCTTGAGAGCTCCTCGGGCCAAGCTCGCAGAACGATACGCGAGGGAACACCTGCGGCGCTTCTCTGGCTGACCGTCACCGCTTGCTCCTCCAATTGGCAGCTCACACGCAAGTCGACGGTCTGTGCAGTCTGACTAGGCAGCGCAGCCGTCCACTCCCCGGGGCGAAGCAGGATGAGCTCCAGCCCTAAGCCGGGGTTCACCACACAGGTAGGGTCCGGCCCTGTCCAAGCTTTCCCTCGAGCATTGGACGCCCGGAGAGCGAGTCGGGCCACTCCCTGGGGACCTGGCAGCACCATCAGCCCCAAGCTTGGCTGTGGGCTGAGAGCCAGAGTGATGGTGGTTGCGCTTCGGTTCCCAGCACTGTCCTCTGAGATCGCCTTGGCCTCGACTTGGCCAGGGAGCACCGGTACGCTCAGGCTGACCTTTCGCTCCGGGCCGGCGGTAACGGGCCCAAACACCCGACCCTCGACCTCAACCGAGACCTTGGACCCAGGCTCTGTGGCCAGCGATATCTCGGCCCGGCGAGCAATTCGGGCAAGCACCCAAACCACCTCGGCTTGGGGTTCACTCAGGTCATAGAGGCCGATCTGGATGACCCGAGCCTCCTCGCTCGGCCCCAGCTCCAACTCCAATTGAAGGCCATCGGATTTCGTTTCAACCGAGGTCAACTTCCCTTCAGGCAACACCACCGCAAGGCGCTCACTGGGAATCCCGCCTACTTGGAAACGCAGGGGCTGGTCCACCCAAGAGTCCACGGAAATTGGCGCGTGAATCTGCGAAACCAGGGCCGGCTCGACCGTAATTTGGCGCGCGTCCCCGCCGATACGGAGGAGCACCTTGCTCTCCCCAACCGAAGGAATGAGTTCCTGCTTCCAGAGCCCAGGAACACCACCCGG
>JBLHMA010000276.1:0-7231 GCA_047621545.1 Cognaticolwellia sp.
GCCCTGCCCAATCCTGGCACAGACCTTGAATCTCTGTTCAAGAGGGTCGTAGTCGTGGAGACTAGAGCTAGGCCGCCTGGATCACACACACATTGTAGTCAAGCACCACGTTTAGGCGCCGCTCATCCAAGACCTCGGTGGGCCCATCAAAGTCGTAGCCAAGCTGCTTGAGCTCCAGGCGACACTTCTCCTGCACCAAGTCTCGCAGTGCGTCGGTGTACCAGCTGCGGTGGTCCCGCTGAGCGTTCCGACGAGAGGGTCGGAAAGGACCGCTAACCCGGGGCTCGATGCCCACAGGGGCGCAGATCTGTCGCAGTTCCTCGTCTAGGTTCTCGAAACGCAGGAGCCGATCTACAGCGCAGGACCCGTCATCGCTCACCAACTGAAAGAAGAGGTGCTGCTGCTGAAGAGGCACAACCCAGTCAAAGGCTGGGTCACAGTAGGAGCGAATGAATCGGTCAAAGCTGTCCATGGTCTGCTTGGTGATGCTGGACTGATAGGGCCACTCAGAGCTGTACATGCTGACAAGCAAATCAAAGGGGTTGCGCACGATGCTGAAGCTGCGCGAGGCGTGAAACTCCGGGTCGCTGACACAGGACTCACCGAAGTAGCGAATGTTCGATACCGGGCGGCTATGGCAGACATTGTGCCCCCCGTAGTACAGCTTTCCCGTGGGTTTACCTCGATAGATCTTTCCTTTCGGAAGGTGCCGAAAGTCCACCAGCTCATGATTCAGAGCGCGTACCACCAAGTATCGGCCCGCAGTCTTGGGGATGTGGACGAAGTACAAGGTGTTGGGCACAGGGGTCTCCTGATGAAGATTTCGGCCTGCAGACCCAAAGATTGAGCTTCAAAGCCCAACAAGATCCTCAGCGTTCGACGCAGTCCCTAAAAGGCGAGCACAGCTGGGCGTCGTAGCTACGGAACATGTGCATGGTGTTCACGGTCCACTGGCAGCTTGAGCTGAAGTTTGGACTTGTGTAGCGCAGCTTGCCAATCAGGTTCTGGAACACGGCCGTAGAGGGTCGCCCAGGAGGGTGTGCTGATGGTGGCTGTTGAGTTGCTTGAGCGCTGGCACCAGTAGCTGCCGTCCATGATCCGGATGCTGCGGCTCACGCAGGGCCGTCCCCCCAACTCTCATCATCGTCGCAGTCCAAGTAGCCATCAGCGTCGTCGTTCAGGCGGTCGCCGCAGGTCTCCGCGCACAGGCCACTGCACAGTCGGGGTCCAGGCAGTCCAAGAGACCGTCCAAGTCCTCGTCTACCCCATCAAAGCAGTCGCTTTCGCTCTCTGGCGCTCAGTCCTCCAAACAGTCGGGTCATCGCAGTCGGTCAGGCCATCCCGATCGGCGTCCAAGCCGATCGGCATCCAAGCCGTCTTGACAGTCCCCTTCCGTGTCCGGCAGGCGCGCCATGAAGCAGCCAACGTCATCGAAGTCCACACGATCATCGCCGTCGTTGTCCACGCTGTCAAAGCAGGCTTCGATTGGAATAAACAACAGCTCGGTCATTGGCCCGCATGCCAAGAGAAACAGCAGCATTTTCCAACTCCAAAGGCAGGACAGCCCAGAATCAACGCACCACCGGCTCGAGTTGGTGCGCCAGACACATTGCGTGGCCTTGATCTGGATGACCAGCTCCTTGCCATCGGTTGGCTCCACCAGCTCCAAGCGAACCCGGCCGCGCAGTGTGCCGCCCAGAGGCAGCGCGCTCTCCATCAGCTGAAGATCTACGTGACCCTGGCCAATGCTGGTGGTACGTCGAAACCAGTCCATGCTCTCCCCTATGCGATAGAAACCCACACCATAGAAACGCGACCAGCCCCGGAGACTTTCATCCCATGCTGCCCAAGTCCCCCATGAAGCGCAGCGCGGCCCTCTCCCCATGCGGTCTGTACCGCACCCACCTGCGCCGTATCTGGGATCCCGCCGGCACCCGCGTGTGCTTCATCGGTCTGAACCCCAGCACGGCGGACGGCACCCAGGATGACCCCACCCTGCGCCGCTGCATCGTCTTTGCCAAGCAGTGGGGCCATGGGTCCTTGGTGCTGCTCAACCTCTTCGCGCGCAGGACCCCCTCCCCCGCGGAACTCTGGAGAATGGCGGCTGCAGGCCAGGACATAGAAGGGCAGCAAATGCAGGCCCTGATCCAAGAAGCCGCCCAGGCCCAGCAGGTCGTGGCCTGTTGGGGGGCGGCAAAAGCAGCCAGACCTCGGGGGCGAGAACTGGTACTGAACTTGGAGAGCGCTGGGGTCGAAGTGCATGCGATTCAGCGAACGAAGGGGGGCGATCCGTCCCACCCCCTCTACCTAAGGAAGGGGCTGACTCCCCTTCTCTATTCGCTGGATTAGAGCGAGCCGGTGGTGATGTTCCAAGTGATGATGTCCTGCTCCAAACGGCCCAAGAGCTGCTTGTCGAAGGTGCCGCGCTCCGCGTTCCAAATGTAGCGCTTCAGCTCACGCTGGGTGTCCGCGGCCACATAGAGCTCAGGTATGCCATCGCCGTCCAAGTCAGCCGCGTAGGTGCTGTGCTCAAAGCCGCCGGAGCTCTGGTCGAAGCGGTTGGTGGTCCACTCGAGGCTCTCAGAGTCTTCTGCGGGGGGCTCCAGCAGGAAGAGACCGGAGCTCATCGCGGCAGCAACCAGCTCGACCTGGCCGTCGCCGTCAAAGTCACCGGGCACCAGGAAGCGGGTCTGGCGGTCTTCGATGGTAGCGATGTCGGTCGCGGTGAAGGTCTTGGTGGCCGCGTCATAGACGTACTGGCGCACGGTGACGGGGGTGATGACCTTGCGCTTGTCGTTGGGATCGATCTCGGCTTCCAGCACGCTGAAGAGCTCGGTGATTCCGTCGCCGTCCAAGTCGGTGGCCAAGATCTCCTTGGCGTGGGTGCCATGCTGCTCCTCGACCCAGCTCTTGTCCCAGCCCGTGCCGTTCCACTTGTACATGACCACGCCGCCGGCCTGGCTCTTGCCAGCCTGGTTGCGGTCGGAGGGGGTGGCGAAGAACTCCAGCTTGCCGTCGCCGTCCACGTCGCCGATCTCGATCTCGTGCACAAAGGTGTCGGCCTTCTGGTCCATCTCGGTGACCTTGTGGGCCCCTCCCTCGCCCAAGCCGGGCTCGATGACGGCCACGACGCCGGAGTCGTGGGTTGCCAAAATGTAGTCGTCGGCGCCGTCGCCGTTCACATCGGCGATCTCCAGGTCACGCAGACGCTGGAACTTGCCGCCCCAGTCTTTGGTCCAGAGGGTCTCGTTGGCCCACTTGCCGTCGGCGAAGGTCCACTTCTTCAGGATGGCACCCTCAGCGCCGATGGTGAGCAGGCTGCCGTCAGCCTGCTGAATGGCCTTGTGGAAGACGTTGGAGTCAGCATCTTCCAGGCGGGTGAGCTTCCAGCCATCGCCAGTGTCCCGCCAGATGTCCAGGCGTGCAGGGCCGGGCTTGGGCTTGCCAGCGGCGTCCTTGATGAACACGGACTGGGTGAGCATCAGGGAGGGGTATGGACCGCCCACCAGTGCTTCCTGAACGGGCTCGGGCGCCTGAAACTCAGCTGAAGCTGCAGCCTTGGCTCCCTTTTCGGGCTTGGCGCCGTCCTTGGCTTCACTGCCGCTACAGGCAACCAGGGCCGCCAGAGCGAGAGTGATGATTCCAACGACGGGGACAGTGATCTTCAGCTTGTTCATGCTTTCTCCGAAGGGTCCGTGCTCTTGGGCGCAGGGGCGCAGGAGCGTGCAACGCCGTCCTCTACCCGGTGGGGCCCGGCTCCGCCCCCCCAAGAGCGCAGCACATTGTGTGCAGGGCCGACCAGAAAGGCCTCGTTGGGGACCTCCGCGCCGTAGCCCAGGATGACCTCGGCACCGACACGGGCCCGGTGGCCAATGGCAGCGCCAAGAAAGTGGGTGCCCGAAGAGACGCGCTCCCCGCGGTGCCAGACCTTGACCGGTGACCCAAAGCTCAGGTCATAGGCCATGACGGTCTCGGCCACGAAGCTGTCTTTGCCAAACACGCAGGCCTGAAAGCCCCGCCCGTTGCTGACAAAAGCTCCGTCGTAAAGAACAGCCAGGTTGAGCATGCCCCGCCGGCCCAGGCGGGTGTTCTTGCCCAGGACGCTGGCGTTGCAGATGGCGTGCTCCTCGATCTGAGCGCCATCCCCAATCACGGCGCCGCGCACCACAGCCATCGGGCCGATCTGAACGCCGCGGCCAATCACACTGGCCTCGACGACGGCAGAGCTGTGGATCTGGCAGTCGGGGCCAATCTGAGAGAGACCGGCAGCAATCTTGTCGCGGGTCAGTCCCTTCGACCTCCAAAGCACACCGGCGAGCTTGCTGGCCTTGGTCAGCACCCCTTCGGAGGCAAAGCGCCGCTTCTCTCGCTCAATTGTGGCGGCCATCGCCAACCAGTTGATGCGCAAGATGTGCACCCAGTGGTCGATCTGGTGCACGCAGGCATCCGAAGTGGCCACTTCCGCCGGAAGCGCGTGGGCAATGGCCGAGTGCTGCTTGGACGGCGCGGACAGAGTGAACTCAAAGTCCACAACACCGGGTACCAACTCATCGAAAGACGCGATGGGGGATCCAGCGATGCCCAGCTCGTAGACGCCGTCCTGATCCAACTCCTGAAGACCGCCTGTGAGCTCCCAGAAGGCCGCGCAGTCCACCCGCAGCCGCTGACCGGGCTGGAGCTGGGCGAGCATCCGGCGCACGGCCCCATCGGTGAACCAGGTGCGATCGGAGAAGACCACGTGGGGCCCCTCGGGCGGCTCGGAGACCCTTCTCAGACCCACCTCGGCGAGCATCTCGTCCTGGTAAGCCGTCAGGGAGCGTCCCAAAACTTGGACGTCCCTGGGCAGGTCGTCAAAGGGCGGAATGAACCGGGTGCCGGTGGGTAGGCAGTAGGCCTGTGTGATGCGAGCATTCAGACCGGTGGGGCGGGCGGTCAGGGCCGTATTCATGGGGGGACTCACAGCAAGGCGGCCTCTATGTCGCGGGATATCCAGTGTGCGCCGATCTCACGGGAGGTGGCCAGGGCCTTCTCCAGCATGCTTCGGCCAGCGGCGATGTTGCCTTGGTCCAAGAGCACCCGGCCTTCCAGCCAGTGGGCGGTGACCTCGGCCTGGATGTCTCCCAGAGAGCGGCTACGGGTGGCGGCCCGGCGGATCAGGGCCAAGCCCTCTCCCGGGTCACCGCGCAGCGCCTCTAAATAGCCGAGGTAGCCGTTGTTCAAGGCCACAGAGCGCTCAAGACCGGACTCCTTGGCCAGATCACGGGACTCGACAAAGGCAGCGTGCGCCCGGCCCAGCTGCCCAAGGCGCAGGTGCGCATCACCGATGTTGTGCAGGTTGATGACCAGACCACGCCGGTAGCCCGTGCCGCGACGTGCCTCTAGCGCCCGCCGGAAGTGACGAAGGGCACCCTCAAAGTCCCCCAGGCCGTGCAGCGACAAGCCCAGGTTGTTCTCGATTCGGCCCAACAGAATGGGATCCCCAGCACGCTCCGCGAGCTGCCGGGCCGCTTGCAGGCGCTCCCAGGCCCGCTCTGGACGGTCATCCCGGATGAAGCGGTTGCCCAAGCCGAGTTGCACCATCGCCGCGAGCTGGGCTTGATCTCCCGCCAACCTCAGCGCCTCCTCAAGCAAGACCTCGCAGGCCGCGTAGTCCCCCGAGTCGCTCTTTAGACTGGCCAGTTCCGTGAGCACGGAGACCTGGCCTTTGACGTCCCGGGTTCTCCTGGACTCCCCAAGAGCCTGCTCCAGGTTGACCACCGCGATTCGCTCCCGACCGGTGGCGGCAAAGACGCGCCCTAGGCCCAAGAAGCAGCGCGTCTCTACGTCGGAAATGACCGCGTCGGAGGCGATATCCAGCGCCAGAACCAGGTGCCGCTCGGCGTCTTTGGGATGACCCATGAGCAGCGCGACCTCGCCGGCCTTTAGGTGAAGTGTGGCCTCGCCACGGGCATGAAGCATTGCGTCTTCTCCCCCGTCTACGGCGGCCTCTAGCCAGATCACGCCCTTCCGGTAGGTGGACAGTGCTCTCTCCAGAAACGCAGCGTTGCGCTGCTGGTCTCCGGCCTTGGAAGCATACCAAGCGGCATCGGCCAAGCGCCCACCGGCTGCGCAGTGTCCGGCCACTGCCTCGTAATGGGGCGCGAGGCGGTCCTTGAACAGACGCTCCATGCCCCCTGCGACCAGCCGGTGATGGTCGCGAAGCTGCACGCCCAAGATGCTTCGGCGGACGACCTGCCAGACCAGGTCCGAGGCAAAGCGTGCCGTGCCTCCCTCCTCTTCGACAATGAGCGTGGCCTCGACCAAATCAGCGAAGATGGGGCCCGCCTCTTCAATGCCGGCGGCCTCGGCGACCAACTCCGGGGAGAAGCTCAAGCCGATGGTGGCAGCCAGCTGAAGGGCCCCCTTGGAGGCGGGGTCCAGGGCGTCGATGCGCGAGGTGACCAGGCCCTCCAGGGTGGGGGGCAGGATGGGTACGACCGTGTCGCTCTCCTGCAGGGTGGCGGAGCGGCGATCCCAGGTGATCAGGCCGCGCTGCTGCAAAGACTTGAGGACCTCGTGGGCGTACAGCGCGTTGCCCTGGGCGATGCGGGCGACAAGGTCGACGAGAGACTCGCCAACCGTTTGGGCGCCGAGTAGATCCAGGGTCAGAGCCTGCAAGCCGGCTTGGTCCAGGGAGCCCAAGCGAATTTCCACGGTTGCCGGTGGAATCTCCTTGGGTGGTGTACCCCGTGAGCTCACCAACCAGAGCACCCGCAAGTCCGCGCTAGCGCGCATCAGGTGGCCCAAGAGCTCACGCTCCGCTGGACGCAAAAACTGCAGATCTTCCAGGACCAGGAGCACAGGGCCGGCGTTGGCCACACCCCGCACAAAACGCGCTCCGGCGCCGAAAATGTCCTCGCGCGAGGGCTCATGCCATCCTCGTGCTTGCACACCAAAGAGCGCAGAGAGATGGGCGATGTCCGCCTGGTTCATTCCAAGTTCACCCAGACGAGACAAGCGATCCCGCAGATCAGCGGGTCCATCTCTCGGGTCGATTCCCAAGGCCGAGCCCACCATGTCCCGGAAGGGCGCCAGGGGCAGCTCGTGGCCATAAGGGTAGGCCCGCGCGGCATATAAGGGAACGCCACTGCGACGAGTCAAACGCCGAAGTTCTCCGACCAACCGACTCTTCCCGGTACCTGCTGGCCCCTGGATGGCAATCAGTCCACCCCGTCCTTCTGCCAACCCGCTC
>JBLHMA010000277.1:0-7226 GCA_047621545.1 Cognaticolwellia sp.
GGGAGCATGGGGCTTTCGGGAAACCAAAGCAACCACAAGATATGGTGGTACTCTTTACAGGTCAACACCACATCTGGGGGGTAGGCCGCCAGATGGGCCTAATGTAGCCCTGGGTGCGATTCGGGAGCGTGCCAGCTCCAAGTCGCCTCGGCGACCCAAGCTTTGTAGGGCGCGGGGCGCGTGGTGTCGAGGCCAAGATCAGTGGTTTAAAAGACGCGGAATTCTACCCTTGCGCTCACACGCCAGAGGTGCCAAGGAGCCATGCATCGGTCACTCTTTTTCGCGACCGGTGTCCCCCCTGGAGTGCCATCATGCTGCCCGACTTTCCCCAAGAGAATATCCGCGGCCGCCACGTCGTTGTGACTGGCGGGACTGGCGGTCTGGGACGGGGTGTGGTCGCACGTATGCTCCAAGTCGGCGCCATCGTTCACACACCCATCTGGATGGCCGAGGAGCTGGAGGGTGTGAACTGGCTCGCAGTGAACACTACGATCGGGGTGGACCTGCGAGATGAGGCTCAAGTGCGCGCCTACTACCAGTCGCTGCCGGAGCTCTGGGCCAGCGTGCACCTGGTTGGTGGATTCTCGATGGGGCCGATCAACCAGACCTCGGTCACGGAGCTACGCCGTCTGATGGAGCTCAACGCCGCCACCGCCTACCTCTGCTGTCAGGCCGCCGTAGAGAAGATGCGCTCCTCTACCCAGACCCCCGGAGGACGCATCGTCAACGTCAGCGCCCGTCCTGTGGAGCTTCCCACCGCCGAGATGGTTGCCTACAGCATGTCCAAGGCCGCAGTGAGCGCTCTGACCCGCGCCTTGGCTGTGGAGCTGGCCCCAGAGGAGATTTGGGTCAATGCGATCGCTCCGGGGATCATCGATACCCTGGCCAATCGCATGGCCATGCCTACGGGGGATCACAGCAAGTGGGCGCCGCCCGAGGGCATTGGGCGCGTGATCTCCGATCTGATCATGCCGCAGAACGTCTGCCAGACGGGCTCGGTGATCCCGGTTTACGGTCAGAGCTGAGACATAAGAAAAGCGGATGGAGTCCGATAGAAGAATCGATTGGACGGATACCTGCGCGGCGCCGTAGATCCTGAGTGTCCATCGGTTAATCACCAAACCACATCTTGAGCTGAGGAGCCTTCCCATGATCGACGTTGCAGCAATTGAAAAGGTCTATGCCCGAGCCGAAGAGCGCGCCGCCATCGGCCGTCGTCGCCTTGGACGGGGTCTCACCCTCGGAGAGAAGATCCTCTTCAACCACCTGGTCGACCCCGAGAACGCCGAGTTTGAGCGCAAGCAGAGCTTCCTCGATCTGAACCCAGACCGCGTCGCTATGCAGGACGCCACCGCCCAGATGGCGCTGCTTCAGTTCATGGTCGCTGGCCGCGCAGAAGTGGCGCTGCCCAGCACCGTCCACTGCGACCACTTGATCCGTGCCTACGTCGGCGCCGACGCCGATCTGGACATCGCCAACGACGAGAACGCCGAGGTCTTTGAGTTCTTGCGTACCGTCTCGGCCAAGCATGGCCTGGGCTTCTGGAAGCCTGGCGCAGGCATCATCCATCAGGTGGTTCTCGAGAACTACGCCTTCCCCGGCGGCCTGATGATCGGAACGGACTCCCACACGGTGAACGCCGGTGGCCTGGGCATGGTCGCTGTGGGTGTGGGCGGCGCTGATGCGGTCGACGCCATGGTCGGCATGCCTTGGGAGGTTCTCAACCCCGGCATGATCGGTGTGAAGCTCACCGGCAAGCTCAAGGGCTGGGCCAGCGCCAAGGACGTCATCCTCAAGGTCTGCCAGATCCTGACGGTCAAGGGCGGCACCAACCACATCGTGGAGTACTTCGGTCCTGGGGCAGCCAGCATCAGCTGCACCGGCAAGGGCACCATCTGCAACATGGGCGCCGAGCACGGCGCGACCACTTCCACCTTCCCGTACGACGAGAAGATGGGGGCCTACTTGCGCGCCACCGGCCGCGCTGGCATTGCTGACTTGGCTGACAAGTACGCCGACCAGCTCCGGGCTGATCCCGAGGTTCTCGCGAGCCCCGAGAAGTACTACGACCGGGTCATCGAGATCGATCTGGACACCTTGGAGCCCCACGTCGTGGGTCCTCACACCCCGGACTTGGCCCGCCCCATCTCCGAGATGGCCGCAGACGCGGACAAGAACGACTACCCCCGCAACCTGACCGCCGCGCTGATCGGTAGCTGCACCAACTCCTCCTACGAGGACATCTCCCGCAGCGCCCACATTGCCCGGCAGGCCACCGAGAAGGGCATCCGGACCAAGGTCCAGTTCATGATCACGCCCGGCTCCGATCAGGTCTTTGACACCATCAAGAAGAATGGCCAGGTGGATGACCTGACCGCGATGGGCGGAACCGTGTTGGCCAACGCCTGTGGCCCCTGCATCGGCCAGTGGAAGCGGGACAACATCTCCAAGGGCGACAAGAACTCGATCATCAACTCCTTCAACCGCAACTTCCGCGGTCGGAACGACGCCAACCCCGAGACCTTGTCCTTTATCGGCTCCCCCGAGCTGGTGACCGCCCTGGCCCTCTCCGGCGACTTGGGTTTTAACCCCATCACGGACACCCTCACCGCTGCCGACGGCACCGAGTTCATGCTCGAGCCCCCCGTGGGTGACGAGCTGCCTCCCGGTGGCTTTGATGGCCCAGGCGACGGTTACATTGCGCCGCTCGCACAGGCAGACCGGTCCAGCGTCGAGGTGGGCATCTCCCCGACCTCGGATCGGATCGAGCGCCTGACCCCCTTCGCCGCTTGGGACAAGGAGGACTTCAGCGACCTGAAGATCCTGGTCAAGGCCGTGGGCAAGTGCACGACCGACCACATCTCGGCGGCGGGCCCTTGGCTCAAGTACCGCGGTCACCTCACCAACATCAGCGGCAACCTGATGGCCGGCGCGCAAAACGATCTGACCGGCGAGTTCGGCAACGGCATCAACTTCCTGACCGGCGACAAGGACACCCACCCCAACATCGCCAAGCAGTACAAGGCAGCCGGCCAAGACTGGGTCATCTTTGGCGACGAGAACTATGGCGAGGGATCCAGCCGCGAGCACGCCGCCATGGAGCCGCGTCACAACGGCTGCCGCGCTGTGATCGTTCGCAGCTTCGCCCGCATTCACGAGACCAACTTGAAGAAGCAGGGCGTCCTGCCCCTCTTCTTCAAGAATCCTGCCGACTATGACAAGGTCAAGGGCGACGACACCGTGGCCATTGTTGGGATCTCCCGCATCGCTCAGGGCGGCAGCCCGACCATCTTGCTCACCCACGCCGACGGCAGCCAGGACCTGGTCGAGACCACGAACACCCTGTCTATGGACCAGTTCGTGTGGTTCAAGTCTGGGTCGGCGCTCAACAAGATCCGTGCGGACTTCGCCGCAGCCAGCAAGTAAGACCGTGGTGCTTTCCCACGTGCGCAGGGGGGTTACCTTTTGCGCATGTGGAATTGGATCAAGACACTCGGCTTGCTCACCGGCATGACTTTTATGCTCATGCTGGTGGGCCAAGCCTTTGGCGGCTCCAACGGCATGTTGCTCATGCTTGGCGTTGCGGGGTTGATGAACTTTGGGGCCTTCTTTTTCTCGGACAAGATCGTCCTGAGAACCAGCGGTGCTCAGCCCTTGGACGACCCAAGGCTGGCGTGGCTGCACCAGGACATTGAAGAGCTCTCCGAGAAGGCCGGCATCCCCAAGCCGCGTCTGTATTGGGTGCCCCACGAGGGCAGCCCCAATGCCTTTGCCACGGGCCGCTCTCCCTCCAAGGGCATCGTGGCTGTGACCGCGGGGCTGATCAACAACCTGGATCGCCGCCAGATCAAGGGCGTTCTGGCCCATGAACTGGGGCACATCAAGCACCGGGACACCCTGACCTCGGCTGTGGCAGCGACTATGGCAGGGGCGATCAGCTATGCCGCCCGCATGATGCTGTGGGGACGAAACCGCAGGGGGAACCCCATCCTCATGATCGCCATCGCCATCGCTGCTCCAGCGGCTGCTCTGATGCTGCGCATGATGGTCTCGCGCACCCGGGAGTACGCCGCAGACCGCCGGGCGGCCGAGCTGACCGGAGACCCAGAGGGTTTGGCTCTGGCGCTCGAAGGACTCTCTGGAGGCGTGAAGCGGCAGCCCCTGTCCACTGGCTCGGATGCCACCCACTACATCGTGAACGGCTTTGCAGGCGGCGGCATGATGAGCAAGCTGTTCTCTACCCACCCGCCCATCGAAGAGCGCACCAAGCGCCTGCGGGCGATGAAGCTTTAGCGGGTCGTGGCTGAAGGTCTCCGCGTCCGGCTTAGAGGGGGAAGAAGGGCGAGGCCCAGAGGCGCTCCTGGTTGTTGTCGATGATCAGGTCGATGCGCAGGTAGCGCGTTCGGCTCCGCTGAACCGTGAACCAGAGGTCTACGGTCTCGACTTCGCCATCTTGGTCAACGAGCACGATGTCGCCGTGGCTGGGAAGGGTCGAGTGGAGGCGGTAGGTGCCGGTTGGGACCAGATCACCCGGTAGGTAGATCCGGCCCAGGGGGTCCACAATCCACAGCTCAAGGCCATCCACCACTACGGTCGAGGCCACCGTGTGTCTGGCCAGAAGTCCGTCAAAGACAGCCTGCTTGTCGGGGACTTGCCCTGGAGGAAGCAGCACGGCCGTTACCCCGCCGGGAGCGCTGTGGTAGCCGACTTCTGGGACGGTGGTCCCTTCATCAAAAAAGATCTTCGTGACCGGTCCAGGCCCGTCTGCGGTGCTGCCTGGATTGGAGTCATGGCTGTCGGTGCCGGCGACGAAACCCACAAGCAATCCGGCCTGAAGAGCCGCTTGAGCGGACCCTTGGGGCGCGTAGAAATCCTCGGAGGCGTAGAAGTCACAGCCCGGCTGCGTCAGGTCGATGCACTCGCTGCTGCCGTGCTCGCTGAAGATCTCCAGGAGGATCTCATTCTCCATGCGGTAGGTGCTCTGCTCCCAGTCCATCTCTCCTGGGCGCGTGTAGGCGCTGTGGTGGGCAAACCCGACCCAGCGGGTCTCACAACCGGCCTTTTCGCTCTCGTCTGCAAGAAACTCCGCGAGCTCCTGGGCGGTCATGTGGCCAACGTCTTCTCGCCGGGTGTAGCCCTCCAGGCCAAAGTTGGTCTTGGGGGACGTGCTGTTGGAGCAGGCCGGAGGACGCAGAGTGGAGCATGCGTTCTCCGACTCGAAGATCAGCGTCCTGTGGTGGGAGCCACCCGCAGAGCAGTCTCGCCACTCGTAGCCTGCGTAGAGCACGACCCCCTCGTCCTGCTTGGAGCGCTCGGCCAGCGCCAACATGCCGCTCCACAAGGGGACCCGAACTCCGGACACTTTGTCGACATACTCCTCGAAGTCGACGTGGTCGGTCACGGCGAACCAGTCCAGGCCATTCCCGGCGGCCCGCATGGCCATGTTCTGGCCTGGGGCTCCGGCGACCTCGGCAGCACAGTCGAACTCTGGGTCCTCGCAGGAATCCGCGCTCAACCCGCTGTGTGCATGGGGATCTCCCCAGAGGACCGTCTGCTTCAGATCAGTGTCCTGCTCCACGGGGGCGCCATCGATCTGGGTGGCCGAGCCGCTGTACAGGCCCACTCTTGGCGTGATCGCCTGGGTGCTGGGTGGCCGGATCGCGCCTTGGTTGGAAACGGCAGCGCCCGTGTCCTGTGTCCCTTCGGAGGGCCCTGTAGCTGGCGGAAGCGCGCAAGAAAGTATGAAAAAGAGTGTCACAAATTCTTGTTAGCATCTTTCCCATAGAGATGACCAGAATTTGTAATGAAACGAAATGAACAAGGTCATCCTTGCCCTATCAGGGGATGTATTGCAGCTTGTAGTTTCGCTCGATGTTGCCCTGGATCTCGACGGTGGCGGAGCCGACCTGAACGCTGCCGCTGCTTAGGATCTCTGTGGCTTCGCCGGCCGTCTCGCCGCCTGAGCTGAGGGTGTAGGTGGTGCCATCGGCTTCTGTAAAGCTGCCGTTTTCGCCGAAGATCAACAGCGTTCGCACCCCGTCCACGTCCGCCAGATCGGTGAGATCGTCGGTGGCTTGTCCAGTGAGGGTGTCCGGGGCCGTCTCGAAGCGGGGGAGGAGGGTTCCCTCAGCGATGAAGACGGGGATCTCCCCTAGAGCGGCTTGGTAGGTGCCTGACTCGGCTGGGGTCAGGGTCCAGTAGTCCAGCCAGCGGACAGCATCCGGCAGACTGACCTGGACGGTGGTGACCCCTCTCTCCAACACGGGGGCGACCAGCAGGCCCGAGCCCAACATCCACACGTCGGTGCGGCCAAAGTCCTCTCCCTCAAAGAGCAGGGCGGTGGGCAAGATCATGGGCGTGCCGCGCTCGGCGGCCTGGTTGGCCAAGCCGTAGCGGTAAGGGAACAAGCGGGTGTGTTCCTGGGTGAGTTCCGCCCAGAGGGCCAGGGTCTGCTCGTCCTGGTCGAACTGGTGGTTCTCCTCGGCGAAGGCCCCGTGGTGGGTGCGCATGACCGGGGAGAAGGCTCCGAGTGCAGCCCACCGGGCCCAGAGCTCAAAGTCACTGGGATCGTTGCCGATGCTCTGGTAGCCGGCGATGTCGTGGGTGTAGACGGGCTGGCCGCTGAGGGAGAGGCCCAAGCCCAGGGGCAGGATGGTGGGAAAGCCGTCGTCGGGATCAAAGCTGGTGCGCTGGTCGCCGGCCCAGACCACGGGGGTGTGTGGTGCAGAGCCGGACCAGCCGCTGCGCACAAAGTAGCTGCCGTCGCGGCCTTCCATGGCCTGGGCGTTGAGCTCCTGCCAGATCACCGGCCAGGTGTTGTGTTCGGTCCAACCGCTGCCGCTGTATACGTTTGCCTCTACCGGGAGCCACTCCGCGTAGTCGGCCATCCAGCCATCAAAGCCCAGATCTAAAGCGGCGTTCATGTGATCGAGCACGAACTCTTGGCCCTTGGGGTTGGAGATGTCGACCATCGTCATGGTCTCGAAGGTGGGGCCGGTGAAGGTGACGATCTCTCCGTCGGCGTCCTGGATGATGATGCCCAGCGCCTCCGCCTCGTCCCAGGTCTGGGTGTCGGCGTACAGGAAGGGAGAGAAGTAGGCAAACCACTTGAATCCAAGGTCTTCCAGGTCCTGGGCCACGTCCTCCACATCTGGGTAGAGGGTCTCATCGACGAACCATTCTCCGGTCAGGTGGTATCCAAAGCCGCCCATCTCGGCGCCTTTCCA
>JBLHMA010000278.1:0-7226 GCA_047621545.1 Cognaticolwellia sp.
AGGCCACCGGACAGGTTCAGCCCTTGAGTCAGGTCACCATCGTGCCCGAAGTGGCCGGGCGAATCAGCTCTCTTCCGAGTAGCTTGAAAGAGGGAGCCCGGTTTAGCAAAGGCGATACCTTGGGCCAGATCGACAGCCGCGACTACCAGGCCCGCTTGGACCAGGCCAAAGCCCAGCTGGCCGCGGCGGAGCTGGAGCTTGCGCTGGAGCAGGGTAGGGGAGAGACCGCTGTAAAGCAGTGGGATCTGATCGGCGGGACGGGCCGACAAGAGCTGGCGGAGCGCAAGCCCCACCTGGTCGTCGCCCAGGCCAACGTACGCTCGGCCCAAGCCGGCGTGAACCTGGCCAAGAACAACCTGAACCGAACCCGGCTCACGGCTCCCTTCGATGCGGTGGTGTTGAGCGAGAACTTGGAACAAGGACAGGTGGTCGGCGCCGGCACCCAGGCGGTGACCTTGGCGGGTACGGAGTCCTTCCGGGTCGAGGTCAGCGTTCCGCTGGGCAAGCTCCAGTATCTCCAGGTTCCGGGCTACAACGCCAAGGAGGGCGGCCGCGCTGTGGTGCGTCATGGCGCATTGGGTGTAGAGCGTGAAGGGCAGATCGTCGGTATGGCCGGCCAAGTGGACGCCCAAACGCGGACCGCTACGCTGCTGGTCGACGTTCCCAATCCCATGGACCCACCGGCCGGGCAGCCACCGATGTTGATCGGCAGCTTTGTGGACGTGAGTCTGACGGGGAAACCCATGGAAGATGTTGTGGTTGTGCCCATTACATCTGTTCGAGAAGGGCGAGAAGTGCTTCTGTTGTCCTCGGAGAACACCCTACACATCGAGCCGGTGACCCTGGCTTGGACCACCGAATCGCAGGCCTTCGTGCGCGGTGACATTCAAGCTGGAGACCGAGCCATCACGTCGACTCTGAGCTTCGCCCTGGAAGGCATGAGCCTCCAGGTTCAGGAGTAGGTCATGGACCAGGAACAAGAACTGGCTAAAAAGGCCCAAGAATCAGAGCCTCCCAGCTCGATGCCCCCTGAATCAAGACCGGCAAAGAAGGCCTCCCAAAAGGGCCCCATTGCGTTCATGGTCCGGAACCCTGTGGCTGCGAACCTGATGATGTTCGTGCTGATTGTGGGTGGCCTGTTGGGCCTGTTTCGCGTCAAGCAGGAGGTCTTCCCCGAGTTCAACCTGGACGCAGTCTCCGTGTCGGTGGCCTATCCGGGGGCCTCGCCGGACGAAGTGGAGCAGGGAATCGTTCTCGCCGTGGAGGAAGCCGTTCGTGGCGTGGACGGCGTCAAGCGCGTTGGCTCTACCTCTGGCGAGGGCATCGGCAGCGTCAACGTGGAGCTGCTCATCGACGCCGATCAGCAGCAAGCCTTGGCGGACGTGAAGAACGAGGTGGACCGGATCACGTCTTTTCCCGACGACGCCGAAGCGCCCACCGTCAAGCTGATCTCTCTGCCACGAAAGGTGCTGGACCTGATCGTGACTTCAAGCCCTGAGGCCGGCGGTGAGGGGAGTCGCGACAGTGACTTGCCTGCGCTGCATGCCACCGCGGAGTCGGTGCGAGCCGAGCTGCTCTCCCAAGACGGAATCACAAAGGTGGATCTGGCCGGTGTGCCTCCGCTCGAGCTCAGCATCGATGTTCCGAGGGAGCAGCTGGACGCCTATGGCTTGAGCCTCGAAGCCATTGCCCAGCAGATCAGGCTGTCCAGCATCGAGCTGCCGGGCGGCGAGCTGGAGACCCGCAACGGCGAGCTGCTGATCAAGGTGGATGACCGCTCCAAGGATGTGTCCCACTTTCAGAACATCATCCTGCGGGCGCAAGGTGGCGCCGAGGTGCGCTTGGGGGACATTGCCGAGATCCGTGACACCTATGCGGACAACGACTTGGCCTACTACTACGAAGGCCGGCGTGCGGTTCAGGTGGTGGTCTACCGGGTAGGGAATGAGACACCGGCTAGTGTGGCCGAGGTCACCCGTGGTGTGGTGACGGAGCTGGAATCTACGCTCCCCCCTGAGCTGGATGTGATCGTCTGGAGCGATGACTCAGAGGTCCTTGCAGACCGCATCGACTTGCTCCTGCGAAACGCACGTCTTGGTCTGCTCTTGGTGCTCGTCGTGCTGGCGCTGTTCTTGGACCTGCGCTTGGCCTTTTGGGTCGGCATGGGCATCCCTGTCTGTTTCTTGGGCACCTTCTTCATCATGCCGGGCTTGGACCTGAGCGTGAACATGGTGAGCCTGTTCGCGTTCATCATCACCTTGGGTTTGGTCGTCGACGACGCCATTGTGGTGGGGGAGAATGCCTTCGCCAAAAGAGAACAGGGCATGAGCTGGCCGGAGGCGGCCACAGCCGGTGCACAGGAGATGATCGTTCCGGTCACCTTTGCGATTCTGACCACTGTCGCGGCCTTTGCTCCCCTGTTCTTTGTGCCCGGGTTCTCCGGTAAGATCTTCTTCATGATTCCGGCAATTGCCTGCTCGGTGCTTGCCTTCTCCCTGATTGAGTCCTTCTTCATCTTGCCGGCTCACTTGGCCCACGACGGTGGGTTTTTCAAGTGGAAAATCTGGCGTCCAATCGTGATTGCCCGGGAGTGGGTCTCAGGCTGGCTGCAGCGCTTCATCCAAGGCCCCTTCACCACGCTGTTGGCCTTTGTGTTGGGCAACCGACTGGTGTCTGTCGCTGGCGCCATCGGCATGTTCATCATCAGCGTCGGTGTGGTGGCCAGCGGCACCGTGCCCTTCTCCTTCTTCCCCAAGCTGGAGGCGGACCAGGTCACAGTCTCCGCGCGCTTGCCCTACGGCCCCTCCGCTCAGGATGCAGACCGGGTGCGCAAGGTGCTCGAGCAGAGCTTGGTAGACGCCATCGTAGCGACGGGGACGCCTGAGATCATTGAAGGACAGCTGACCCTGATGGGCGCCGGGGCAGCCGGTGGCGGAGGCCCTGGAGGTGGGGCTGCTTCTACCGGTTCACACTTGGTTACCGTGCAGGTGAACTTGGTGCCCTCGGGTGAGCGAGAGCTCTCCTCCCAGGGTTTTGGGGACATCTGGAAGGAGAAGACTCCGGAGATTGCCGGGCTGGACGCCCTCGTCTTTGGCTCCAGCTCCGGACCTGGTGCCGGTGCAGCAGTGGATGTGGAGATCTCTCACCCGGACGAGGCCACCTTGGCCCAAGCTGCGGCTGAGCTCGAAGATCTGCTGCGCGGCTACGAGGATCTGAGCGACGTAGAGAACACATACGCCTCCGGAAAGGCACAGCTGACCTACTCCTTGTTGCCCCAAGCCCGGCAGCTCGGGTTGAGCAGCACCGATGTGGGCCGTCAGGTTCGCGCTGCCATTTATGGCACGGAGGCCTTGCGCGAGCAGCGGGGGCGCAACGAGCTCAAGGTCATAGTGCGCCTGCCGGAGCGGCAGAGGAACTCAGAGGCGGACCTGGAGGCGCTCAAGATCCAGACCCCAGGTGGTGCCTCGGTGCCGTTGGGTGCTGTGGCCCAGTTTGAGCGTACCCAAGCGCCGACCACCATCACCCGCTCCGAGGGTCGGCGAGTGGTCAATGTGCGGGCTGAGCTGGCTCCAGGTGTGCGCTCGCCACAGGCGGTGCTGGAGTCTCTGAACGGCGGCATTCTCGAGGGGCTGACCGAGAAGTATCCCGGCTTGACCTTGGAATTTGCCGGTTCTCAGAGAGAGCAGGCGGAGACCTTTGGCAGCTTGGGGCCCAACTACCTGATCGCCCTCTTTGTCATCTACGCCCTGCTGGCCATTCCCTTCCGCAGCTATCTGCAGCCGCTGATCATCATGGCTGCCATTCCCTTTGGCTTTGTCGGCGCGGTCTTTGGGCACTGGCTGATGGACTACGAACTCTCAATCATCTCCTTTATGGGCTTGATCGCCCTTACCGGCGTGGTCATCAACGACAGTCTGGTGCTTATGGACGCCATCAACGCCCATCGAAGGGAAGGGCTCGGTGCGATGGATGCTGTGCTCAAGGCGGCCACCCGTCGCTTCAGGCCCATCATGCTGACCTCTCTGACGACCTTCTTGGGGCTGGCCCCAATGATCTTGGAGACCAGCATGCAGGCGCGTTTCTTGATTCCAATGGCCCTCAGTCTTGGCTTCGGCGTGCTCTTCGTGACGGTCATCGTCCTGCTCATCATTCCGGCCATCTACATGCTGGTAGAGGATGCCTTGGGCTGGATTGGCAAGGACCTGGCGCCCGAACCGGATGTCGATGAACCTGAAGAGGTTGTGGTGCAGGAGGAGAGCCAAGCCGCCAAGTAGGGGTGGTCAGGGGCGCGGGATTGGGTCAGGATGAGGCATGCTCTGCAAGACCTCCCTGATTTCTGCCCAGCTCCTGGCCGGCTGGCTTCCCAACTCCACTGGTTTTCAGGACAGCGAGACCCACCCGGTTCGCTGCCACTATGAGATGGAGGAGGATGCAGGGCGCTGCGCCATTGTCCTGGGAGCGGTTGAGGCCGCCTGGACCGCCCAGGTCGACGAGATCGGCTTTCCTGCGCCGGTGCCCGACGAGGATGGCTTGCTCGATGTTTACCTGCACCGAGATCCCGACGGCGGGGCCTACGCTTGGTGCGGTACCAATCCGGACGTCGACGACAAAGACGGGCGCAGCGGCTGCGCGTCCATCATTGCGATCGACAGAGAGATCCCGGACAAGATCCTTCCCTGGTACTTGGCCCACGAGTTCAACCACACCCTGCAGTGGGCCATCGACTTTAACGAAGGCTCACTCCCGGTCTGGGAGGGCACTGCCACCGCTGCGGAGGTATGGACCGACGACTCCGCTTTCGTCATAGACAAGGGCTACGTCGATGACTTCCAGGCGACTCCCTGGCTTGGTTTGCTGGGGGACGGCAACTTCCTCTGGGACGAGTACGAGATCTGGTCCTACACCGAGTATGGCTCGGCGCTCTGGATCCAGTACCTGGACACCCGGTACGGCGATGGCCGAGGAAGCGGCGGTCGGGATCTGTGGCTTGCGTTGGCCCAAGAGGGGCTGCCCAACAACCCAGACGTCTTGGACGGTGTGGAGACCCTGACCGGTGACTGGCGGGACGCTCTGATGGAGTTCTCTGTTTTGCGAACGCGCATGGGGACCTCGGCTGCGCCAGAATGGGCCAGTTACCTGGGGGACCAAGGGGTGCTGATCCCGGATGACCGCCTCGCTGCGGTAGAAGGGCTGCTCACCCCCGTCACACAGCCCTACGAGACTGGCGCCGTGTACTGGGTGCTGACGGACCTGCCTGCGGACCGGGACATCTCCCTGCGAGTGGATGGGGAGGAAGATGGCGAATGGGGCTTGCTCTGGGCAACCGATTCGGCCGGTGCCTGGGAGCGTTCGCGCAGCCTGACCTTCACACCACCCCCAGACACAAGCGAGGTCTGGGTAGGCGTGGTCAACCTGGATCACGCCGACTACGCGCGCACGGCTGCGACCCAAGCCATGAAGAATGGGCAGCAGCAGATCTACCTGGAGATCGGTCTGCCAGAGCCTGAGGAGCCTCAGGATACGGGCGACACGGGGGAGACAGGGGACTCCGATGGTGGGCAGGAGAACCCGCCGCCTAAGGACGGCTGTGGGGGCTGCTCCGGGACCGGTGGCGTGGGGGCTTGGTGGCTGCTCTCAGGGCTCGTGCTGCTCCGTCGACGTCGGACGAAGAGCGCTTAGGGAATCAGCTGATCGCCGTCGGGTTGTTTTAGAAGTCCGGCGAGTCGCTCACCGCATCCACCCTTCGATGACCGTCTCCTGACTCACCAACATGCGCTCGGCGCCGCCGTCTTGCGGGCGCAACCACAGCTCCATTGACACGGTATAGGGTGCGCCCCAGTCGCCCTCGTAGACCGTGACCTCGCTGCGGTAGGGGTACTGAACGTCCGGATCCGCGCCAAACGCGACCGTTCGTATGGACTTTGGCTCAACGCGGTCGGCGCTCAACAGCTCTCCCTCTTTTCCCTGCACGTCGGTCGGTGGGGTCTCCCCGTGGGCTGGGCCCGCGTACCGCACCTTGGCGTAGACTAGCCCGGAGACCCCTGGGTTCACCCACCCGCGAAGCTGGTAGATGCCCGGCTGCATGCCCTCGGCCACGACGAGCTCTGCGGCACCGGCTTTGGAGAGGATCTCCAAGGTGCCGGCCAGCGCCTGCTGAAGGGTGTCCTCGATCTCCCCCATGGCGGTCTGGGTGTAGGTGCGCAGGTCGACCTGGGACTGCTCCATCACCTCCAGGTTGAGTCCGCTTGGGGATTGTATGACCAGGTAGGAGCTCTTTCCTGGCTGACTCTCGTCGTTCTCCAGGTTCAGCTGGGTGGCGCCCGCCTCGGCGTGTGTTTCAACCGCAACGCCCCGGGGCCGACCGTAGCCATGCATGCAGTCCATGGTCAGCAGGACTCGGGTCTGCACCACGTCGTGGTCCCCGTAAAAGTCGCTGTAGAAGCCATTCAGGCTGGGCTGATACCGCCCCTCTGAGTCGGGCTCCATGCGCACGGCGACAGAGCAAGCATCCTGCCCGTGCAGCTCTCTGAGGTCCCAGTGGGGGTGGGCAGCCAGAGCCAGCTCTACCTTGGCCCGGTCTTCCGCGTTCAGGAACTGGAGGGTGGGCATGGACACATCAACGATGGCATCCACCGGCGAGGTCACTGGGTGCCCTGGCCCGTAGAGCAGGGCGTCTCCCAGGCCACAGCCCATGAGCAAGGCTGCGATCACGGCCAGTCCAGATCGATGGACACCGGGCAGTGATCCGAGCCCAAGACCTGATCATGGATGTCAGACCCGCTGATCGTGGGCTGCAGACCTTGGCTGGCCAGCCAGTAGTCGAGTCGCCACCCGACGTTCCTCTCTCGGGCACCACCGCGGTTGCTCCACCAGGAGTAGCGCTCAGGTTCGGGATGAAAGATGCGGAAGGCGTCCACCATGCCCGCGTCCATATAGCGGTCCATCCAGTCCCGCTCTATGTCCATGAAACCGGACTTTTTCCGGTTGGCCTTGGGGCGGGCTAGATCGATCTCGGTGTGGCTGGTGTTCAGATCGCCTGTCACCAAGACCGAATTTCCAGCATCCATTTCCTTGGAAAGTCGGTCTAGAAGGTCGCTGTAGTAGTCCAGCTTGTAGTCCAGACGTTCAGGCCCTTTGCCGCCATTGGGGAAGTAGCCGCCAAACACCCGAAGCTTGCCTAGGCTGACCACCTGAGTTCGGCCCTCAACAGAGTACTTTGGGTACCC
>JBLHMA010000279.1:0-7225 GCA_047621545.1 Cognaticolwellia sp.
CCTGATGCTCTACCGCCTTCAGCGCATTGGCATTGGCTGGGGAGCGTGCCAAGGCAGCGCCGGCATGGGCTCCTTCAAGGAGGTCTGGACCCTAAAGTGGGACCCGGGCTACGCCGTGCAGATCGTGGCCAGCAGTACCTTAGGCAACACCCTACAGGCCGCTGCCACACAAGCCTTGGCCCGCGACTCTCAGGAGCTGGAGGACTTGGGCGACTTGGCTGAGTTGGTGGACCAAGCTATCTTGGCCGAGCTTCCCACCGCTTCTCTGCTCCGGGTCTTGGACGACAAGGCTGCGGTGGCCGCCGACATCCAAGCCCTCATGAGCGCCCTGCCGCCTCTGGCCAAGCTGCTGCGCTACGGCTCCGTTCGGGAAGCGCCGACCGAAGAGATTCGGCCGGTGCTGGAGCGGCTCTTTGAGCGTGTGGTGGTGGGCTTGCCCGGAGCCTGTGTTCAGGTCGACCCCGCTCTGGCGGCCGCACTGGTGGAGCACCTG
This sequence comes from Cognaticolwellia sp., assembly GCA_047621545.1. GTDB lineage: Bacteria > Myxococcota_A > UBA796 > UBA796 > CAJQPC01 > CAJQPC01. The sequence continues at coordinate 494 of JBLHMA010000279.1, forward strand.
GATGACTGTCATGCGGCCCTGGCGCTGATGGGCAGACCGGAGATGCAGGCGGACTGGGCGGAGCTGCTCTTGGACCTACAAGACGCGGACGAGGTACATCCTCTGCTCCGTGGACGGGCCGCGCGAAAGCGTCTGGAGGCCGAAGCACTGACCTCGACTGGGCTGACCACTCTGGCCAAGCAAGCGCTCAATCAGGTGGTCGAGCCCCTGGACGCGGCGTTTTGGTTGGAAGGATTGCTCAAAGGCTCCGGCCTGGTCCTGGTCCACCAGAGGGCGCTCTGGGAGGTGCTCGATCAGTGGCTCTCGGAGCTACATGGGGACAGCTTCATCGCCTTGCTGCCCATGCTGCGACGCAGCTTCTCCAGCTTTGACACGGTCACCCGCCGGCGAATGCGCACGCAGCTCACCCAAGGGCCAAAGGTAGAGAGAGCCCAGGCTTTGGACACCGAGCGCGCCGACCAGCTCCTGCCGGTGCTGCAACACATCCTGACTGGAGCTCCCTATGCAGGATGAGCCAATCTCCGATTTGGAAGCCGCTCGCCGCTGGCGCTTGGTCTTGGGGGGAGATGCCCAGGACCGGGAGCAGATGAGTGAGCAGGACCGCGGCATGGACAAGGTGCTGGAGGCCCTCTACGACTCGGACCGCAAGTCGGGTCTGGGCAGCGCGGCCCCCAAGGTGCACCGCTGGCTGGGTGACATTCGCACCTACTTTCCACGTACGACGGTGCAGGTATTGCAGCGGGACGCCATGGAGCGGCTGGGGCTGGACCGAATGCTGCTGGAGCCCGAGGTGCTGGAGACGGTGGTGCCCGATGTGCACCTGGTGGCCACGCTGCTCTCCCTAAAGGGCATGATTCCGGCCAAGACCCGAGAGACCGCGCGCATGGTGGTGCGAAAGGTGGTTCAGGAGGTGGAACGCCGCCTGTCGCAGAGCCTGCGGGACGCGGTGAAGGGTGCGGTGGACCGCAGCACGCGCTCGCTCAGGCCTAGGATGCGGGAGATTGACTGGGACCGCACGATTCGACGGAACCTCAAGACCTGGGACCCGGTTCGGCGCATCCTGATTCCAGAGCGAATCATCGGACATGGGCGCAAGGGCAGGGGGCTCAAGCATGTGGTGCTCTGCGTGGACCAGAGCGGCTCAATGGCGACAAGCGTTGTCTATGCAGGCATATTCGGCGCGGTGTTGGCCAGCATGCGGGCACTGACCCTGTCTATGGCGGTCTTTGATACCGACGTGGCCGACCTGAGCGAGCACCTCGATGACCCCGTGGAGCTGCTCTTCTCCACCCAGCTGGGGGGTGGCACCGACATCTCGCTAGCGCTGGGCTGGGTGCAGCAACAAGTGGTACGTCCAAGCGACACGGTCGTTGTGCTCATCACCGATCTCTATGAGGGCGGCGATGTGCGACAGATGCTGCAACGGGCCCATGAGATCCAGGCCAGCGGCGCCACTTGCATCTGCCTACTCGCGCTCTCCGACGACGGCAAGCCGGGTTACGACGCCAACAACGCGGCCAAGATGCAGACACTGGGTTGGGCGACTTTCGCGTGCTCCCCGAACGCCTTTCCGGAGCTCATGGCACGGGCCATCGAAGGTCGCGGGTTCAAAGGATTCAGCGCATCTTAGTTCTTTTCGTCCTGCTCTCCGTCTCCGCTCGGGCCCATGGGCCGCTGGACGTGACCTTGTCCCGGGTAGACGCTGAGATCGTGCAGAACCCGGAGTCCGCAGAGCTCTACATCAGGCGCGCTCAGCTGCACCTGGTGGAGGGGGAGCTAGACGAAGCTGCCGAGGATCTCCGATCGGCCCAGGCTCGGGGAGGGGATGTCGCGTTGGATCTTGCCATCGTGACCGACGACGAGGCCACGTTGAACGCGCTTCTGCCAGCCCCACACGCCAAAGCACACGCAGCCCGAGCGGCGATGCGAGCCGAGCGCGGAGAGCTGGAACTGGCACTCGAAGACCTGAACGCTGCAGTGGCGTTGGACCCGACACCGGAGCGCTTTCTCTCTCGCATGCGCGTGGCGGAGCAGCTTGATGTGCAAGACGCCATCGATGGTCTGGGGGGTGCACCGGGGGCGGTTTGTGCCTTGGAGCAAGTGCGCCTGTTGCGTGAGAGCGGCCAGAGAGCGCTAGCCCGAGAGGCGGTAGATGCCCTGTTGGAGCAGAGCCCGGATCACCCTGAGTGGCTGTTGTTGCGGGCGGAGCTCTCCTTGTATGGTCGGCCCTACAGGAAACGGGCCCAAGAGATCCTGAAGGCCCGCGTTCAGAGCCGCCCCAGCGAGAAGAACCAGGCCCTGCTGGAGCGCAGTCAGAAGGGCTGTTCTTCCTTTGGAACTTGCGCAGGTGCCCTCTGGCCTGGAATGCTGCTGCTGTTGTGGAGACGACGATGATTTGGTTGATGTGTGCCAGCGCCTGGGGAGCCAACTGGGAGCGGCAGCCCTACATTCAAGCCGTGGGCCAAGACGAGGTCACCCTGATGTGGATGACCGACGTGCCTGTGGGCGCCGAGGTGCAGTGGGGAGAAGGCAGCCTGGCGCAGAGCCAGACTCTGCCCGTTGGGGCGCAGATTGCCGAGCTGCGTCTGGCCGGACTCACGTCCAACACCCGATATGAGTACCAAGTCTCCGTCGACGGTGAGCCGGACTTTGTGTCCTACTTTGAGACGGCACCTGCACCGGGTGGCACAGAGCAGGTCCGCATCTGGGTGCTGGGGGACTCAGGCAAAGGGAGCTCAGGTCAGTTCGATGTGCGGGACGCCATGTTGGGCTTTGTAGAGAGTCGCCCGCCGGACCTTTTCCTGCATGTAGGCGACATGGCCTACAACAGCGGCACGGAGCTGGAGTTCAGCCAGAAGTACTTCGAGCCCTACGCCAGCATTATCTCCCATACGCCCATGTACGGAGCCATTGGCAACCACGAGTACGGGAACTCCATTTCGAGCGCACAGACGGGGCCCTACTTCGAGGCCTACTCCTTCCCCACCGATGGCCGCTTGGGCGGAGTGAGCTCAGGCACCGAGGCCTACTACTCTGTGGACTACGGCGACCTTCACATCGTCGTTCTGGACAGCAACAACCCGGATCTTGAACCTGGCTCCGCCATGCTGGCCTGGTTGGAGTCCGATCTGGCGTCCACCTCCGCGGAGTGGGTCATCGCGTTTTGGCACCACCCGCCCTACTCCTTCGGAACGCACAACTCCGACTCCGAAGGCATCCTTCGGGATCTGCGCCAGGTCCTGATTCCCATCCTGGATGCAGCCGGAGTCGACCTGACCCTGACGGGTCACTCCCACATCTATGAGCGCTCCTTCCTCTTGGACGGGGCCTATGACCAGCCATCCTCGACGATTGGGATCTTGGACGGCGGGGATGGCTCTCCGGCTGGAGACGGGGCCTATACCAAGTCTCTGGGCATCAACGCCAACCAAGGCACGGTGCATATCGTGGCCGGCCATGGAGGCAACGGCACAGGCGGTTCAGGCGGCCATCCGCTGATGGCATTCACCGAGATGGAGATGGGGAGCGTCATTCTCGACGTGTACGACAACGTGCTCACCCTCCGCAACATCCGCTATGACGGCGCGGTCACCGACCAGGCGACCCTGGTCAAGGGGGACGCGCTCATCTTCGGCGCTCCGGACCACGGCACCCTGGAGCCCGGCGCCACACAGCGTGTGGCCTGGGAGGCCGTGGGCAGCGTCCTTGGTCCGGTAGATGTGGAGTGGTCCTGCGATAAGGGCGCGACCTGGCGGCCTGTGGCCACAGGCCTGGCTTCCACAGGTGGATTGGACTGGATCGTTCCTCCGGAGTTGACCGATCTTGGGCTCTTCCGAGTGACCGCCGCCAGCGGACACACGGACACCAACGACGAGCTGCTTCATGTGCTCTCCAACACGGAGGTCATGCTGCTGCCCCGCGGCAGCGAGTGGTCCTACTTGGACAGCGGCGAGCCCGACCCCGGTTGGCAGAGCGCCATCGTCTCCGACTGGAGCAGCGGGCCGGCGCCCTTGGGATACGGCATGGCGGATCTGGGCAGCGAGCTCAGCGAGACGGTCCAGCCCAGCGTCTATTTTCGAAGCAGCGTGAGCACCCCGGAGCTGGCCGCCTTCTCGCTGCAGACGGAGTACAACGACGGCATCATCATCTGGGTGGACGGCGTCGAGGTTCTGCGTGGCAACGTGGATGACGATCTGGCTCAGAGCTACGCCAGCACGACAGCCACTGTGCCCATGATCAGCAGCTACAGCGGAGGCGCTCTCAGCGCTGGCACCCATGAGCTGGCTGTGATGCTCAAGCAAGACCTGAGCGATGGCGAGGACCTGCTCTTTGAGCTGGAGATGAGCGGGCGGCTGCCTGAGCTTGTGGGCTGCAACGATCCCGGCCCCATCGATACCGCCTCACACACGGGGGTGGACAGCGACCGGGTGCCCAATGACACCGAGGAGCCGGAGGACTCCGACTCCCAGGTCGAAGAGGACACGGAGACGGACACCGAGCCCCAGGACAGCGGCGTGCCGCCCAAAGAGACCTGCGGCTGCGGCTCAGCGGGTGGCTTTGGCTTGGCCTGGTTGTTGGGTCTGGGTGTCTTGGCCTTCCGGCGCCGGGACTGACTCTGGGCTGCGAATCGCGCATGTGGGGACCAGAGCGTGTGCCAGCGACAAGACGGTGCGGACCTTGGCTTGAACGGCCGCTGAATAGGCTGCTGGGTCTGCTCTAAGGGCCGCGTTGTCCACTGGAAAGCGCGCGTAGAGCTGCCCTTGACGTACTTCACAGTCCAGCCCGTGCACGGCCTGTAGGGCCAGCTCGGGGTGCCGAACCAACAGGTGGAGTTCACCATCGTTGGCTGAGTGGGTGGTCAGCAGCTGGTCCAGGATCAGGTGGCCTGTCTGCACGTCGGCATGACCCCCAGTCAGTCTGCCTATCTTAGGGTGTACCTTGGAACGCAGGCTCAGCTGGCTGTTGGGTAGCAGCATGCTCAGATCCAAGCAGCCGTCTCGACGAAGCTCCAAGTGGGCGCCCCTTAGGAGCCCCTTTCCACGGGCTAAGCCGGTGCTCTGCAGGCCCAGGTCCCGGCGCAGCTGCTCCAGGCCAGGGTATCTGGGCAACAAAACCAGGAACGCCAGAGCGCCAAGAGCGTTGAGTACCAAGAGCGCCACCATGGTCCAGCTGTCCAGGTCCACCACGTTCTTGAGCACGATGCTGGGGAGATAAGCCATGGTGGCCAAATAGGCCGCGCGATGCACCCAGAGCAGTTGGCGCCGCATGCCTGAGAAGCAACGCTCCAACAGCAGCAAGGCCATCGCTGCGTTGCTGAGGAGAAAGCTGTTCCAGTGGAAGACTTCGAGCCCGCCCCACAGACCGATGGCCCCCCAAGTCACCACGAAAGGAAGGAAGGCCCAAGCGATTCGACGCTCACCCGTCAGTGCAGCCAGAGCAAGCCCCAAAGTGGGCAGAAAGGCAGCCAGGACCGGATGAAAGAAGCTGAGCAAGAAGAGGAAGCCGTACCAGCGTGCCCAGCGCATGTCGCGTGCTTGCTTGACGCTGATGGGGGCTTGGTTCACCTTTTCGCCCTCCGATTGAACACCGGGCCAAGACGGGGCCCCTGTATGCGCGTGAAGAGCGCACGCACTGCGTGCATCTCTTCAATCAGCTGCGCACGCCGGGCCGCAGGCTCCTTCATCCAAGCCTTTCTGTCCAGCTTTCGCTCTACCCAGATTCCAGATTCGCCAACCTGGGCGCCCGCTCCATGCACCGCCGCCAACAAGAGAGCGGGTTCATCGGCCAAGGCCGAGTGCTCTCCAGGCAAGGCAACTTCCAAGGTCTGGTCCAGCACTGCGTCACCCAAGAGGGGGAGGGTGGAGGCTTGTCCTCGTTTGGTGGCGTGAAGTCAGGAGATGGGGGAGGAGAATGGCAGCCAGATCTCCAGACGTCCCCGTCGACTCAGAGAGATCCCGTCTCCTGCCCACCCCTTGAAGGTCTTGGTGAGCCCAAGGTCAGCAGCTAGGGGCTCGAGCTCAGGCCGGGGTGGCAAAGCGTAGAGAAGTGGGAGGCAGCACAGCAGGGCCAGGAGCACCAGAATTAGGGGCAGCAGGTAGCTCCAGGCGGAGGCTACGCCACCAAAGCCCAGCAACAGTAGGAGCAGGACAGGCACTGAAATGCCATGCACTGCCAGCAGAGTGGCGGCGCCCGTGCGCCAAGTACCAATGCGCGGCCGGAGCAGCTTGGCCGCCAGCCAGAGTGGAGAGCTAAGCGCAACCAGGTAGCCGGTAGCGAGGAGCAAGGCGCCTAGAACGGTGCTGATACCGCCCAGGAACTGGAACTCTACCAGCAGTGCGCCAGTGGGTACGGTGCATAGCAGGCTTGCTCCCAGCCGCTTGACCATGCCGAACGCGCGCTGTTTGGCCAACACTACGAAGGTCAAGATGGGGAAGAAGACCACAACGACGGGGCCGGTGACGGCCAGGCCGCAGGCGAGAAGCACCATCATTCGTGCGTGCCGCAGCTCTTGGAAGGAAGAGACGGGTTGGCTCTCATTAGTCATGGTTCCTCCGCCTCGTAGGGGCCATGGCTCAAGATGGACTGGTGAAGGGCCTGCACGGCCCGAACCTCCAACAGCAGCTGGTCCTTGCGGCCCATAGGGTCTGTCCTAAGGGCCGATAGGTCAAGTCGTCGGTCGACTGTGATGCCGCTTGAGTAGACCTGTGCTTGCGCGCCGTGTACCGCTTCAAG
>JBLHMA010000280.1:0-7219 GCA_047621545.1 Cognaticolwellia sp.
TTTGGCCAGCAGAGGCCAAGACACGTCCGGTATCTGGACAGTAGTGCCAGTCCGCGTCCTCTTCGCTCAGTGTGAGCTGGTCGGGGTTGGTGTTGCAGTAGGGCAGCACACTGCCCTCGCCTGGTGAGAGCAGGTTCCTTGGCAGACCTTTGGGAAACAACACTTCGAGCGCTTGCCCAGGGCCGTCGCCATCACGATCGTAGTGATTCCCCTGAACCTCCTCCAGGGTCGGGTAGCTGCGCCCGCCCCGTCCCTTCAGGCTCAGGTGTGCAGCTACGATTCCCGCTCTGAAGTCCTGGATCTGGATCTGGGTCTGTGCGACGGCGTCAGGGCTCGGTACCCATCCCGTCACCAAGGCCGCCTCTGGCCGGCCTGGCGCCTGCGGGAGAGAGAGAGCCACGCCAACGCTGAGACTCAGCGCAATGGCGAGAGCAGGTAGCAGGACGGTCCATGCCGGGCTGACCAGGCCCAGGCCTGCCTGCCAATGTGGCAATGCGCGAGCCCCCCGTTGGAGCAAGTCTTGGTGTTCTTGGCTCGTCAGACCCAAGACACCACGGAGATCCATGCCCTTGGTTTGGGCGTTGTCGAGCTTGCAGTCCTGGAATGTGGCGCCGTAGAAGCAAGCCCCTTGAAGATCAGCCCCTTGGAGATCAACGCCGGTCAGTCTGGCGTGGCTCAGATCACAGCCCCGGAGGCTGTGGACCCGTAGATTTGTCAGCCGGGCACCGCGAAGCATGCATCGCTCCATCGAGCCCAGATTGCCACCCTCGGCGGTGCACTCCAAGAGCTGGCAGTCCTGCCAAGTCAGCTGAGCAGCTTGGGGCAGGGCGAGCGCACACCGGTGGAGTTCGGCGCCGATGAGCCTCTGGGCATGGAGCAGAGAGACCTGTCCGCCGTGTTGCCGCAGGAAGCTCTTCTTCACTACTGTGGACTGCGGAACGTCAGACTTCGGCACGGTTTGGCTCAACGGGCCTTGGACAGGCAGATCTGATTGTAGGCTACCGGAAAGCCAGTTCCTTTGGTCGCAAACTCCAGATCGACAGAGTGAACCGACCAGCCCGCACCGGTCTGCTTCTGGACCCATTGTCCGACCGGGTCGGTGGTATCCGTGGTCTCGAAGATCCCGCCGTAGGCGTCATCTGGTGTGACCTTGAAGGTCTTGCAGAGCAGCTCCGCCTGACCAGTAGAAGGCGGTGCCAACTCGATTGTCGAATCCTGGGCTTGAGCGCTCGGCATCAAGGTGCCCATCAGGGTGCCAACAGACAGGCAAGTGACTGCGATGAGAAGGGGCTGTGACCAGTTGCGCATTGGATCTCCTCAGCCAGTCTACCCCGTTTGTTGGATCTCGTTTTGCGGACAAATTATGTCCGCGGACATAATTTGGTCTACATACCAGGACTATGTTCAGTAGGTTGTATGTGTCGCCAACGACAACAGGAGTCCCATCATGCTGCTTCAAGCCTTCAGCCCCGCGCCCCTTCAGGTTCCCAGCCTGGTGCTCGCCGATGCTGCCGTGTGCGCCCAGATGGGTGGGACCTGTGTTCAGGTCCGTGCCCAGGGTGAGATCGAGGGGCTCTCCCTGCTGCCTGGTGACCTGCTGTTGTTGGATCCAGGTGCCAAGGATGGTGAGTTGGTCGTCGTCGCGCCACGTGGACGGGGACGGCCCATGCTGGCTCTCCAGACGGCTCAGGGAGCGATGGCGCTGCCATCCGGTGTGCGCTGCACACCCAGCCGTTGGCAAGTTCTGGGTCGTGTGGTCTTGCACCAGCGACCCCAGCCACAGCCCATGGCCAAGGTCCTGGCTTTTCCGGCTCGCGCTCAGGCGCTCTTGCCTCTCTCGCCAGGCAGCTTGAGCGGCGCGGGTTTGGTGCTCCGCTTCTGGAATGCTCCCAAGCAAGACGTGGTCGATCACGTCGGTGCCCGCTTCGGTGCCCTGACTGTCCAGGGGTGTGACCTGCATCTCCCATGGCCGCCAAGCATGTCAGGCCTGAGTCAGCTTGGCGACTTTGTTTTGGAGCTTGGTGTGCGTTTTGGCGTACGGGTGGTCGCCTCCATGGCAGATTCTTTGTGTTCGGCCCAGAGCGCCTGTCAGGTGCTGGAGCCGGGCGCAGTTGCGCTGGTACCCAAGGGACAAGAGTTGCCCCTGGCTGCCGTGGAACAGGAATTGTGGCTGGCTGCTCAGATGGACACGGCGGACCGCATGGCTCAGGTGCCTCAGCTGGCCCTGTTTTAGGCGCTACTACCCGGCTAAGAGTCCACCATGCCCACCTTTGCTTCTCTTCTCGCGCATCCCAAGCCCCTGATCGGCGTGCTGCACTTGCCGCCGCTGCCAGGTGCACCCCGCTCAGGGCCCGGCCTGCAGGCCATTTTGCAGGGTGCCGTGCGGGACGCCCGGGTGTTGGCCCAGGGTGGCGCTCAGGCTGTGATCGTTGAGAACCTGGGCGACGCACCCTTCGCGGAGCTGGTCGAGCCCCATGTCACGGCCATGCTTGCGGTTGTGGCCCAGCACGTGGTCGCCGCCGTAGGTATGGAGCTGGTAGTCGGCGTCAACGCGCTGCGCAATGACGGTCTCTCGGCCCTTGGGGCGGCTGCAGCGTCCGCGTCAGGCTTTGTACGCATCAACGTGCTGAGTGGCGCGATGGTCACCGATCAGGGTGTCATACAAGGGCGGGCACGTGAGACTCTGCTCTACAGGAAGCGTGTGGCGCCGGATGTAGGCATTGTGGCCGACGTGATGGTCAAGCACGCCTCCCCATTGGGCATGGGTATGGGCCTAGCCCAGTCCGCCAAGGACTGCTTTGGACGTGGCGGAGCGGATGTACTGGTGGTGTCAGGCTCGGGAACAGGAGCCCCGACCTCACCGGCGGACTTGGATGCTGTTCGGCGGGCGGTGCCTGGTGCACCGGTTTGGATAGGTAGCGGTTTTTCTCTGGCCACAGCCGAGCTCCTTGCGCCTCTCTGTACAGGCGCGATTGTAGGCACTGCGCTGCACCAGGGCGGGGATTTGGACGCTCCCCTGGACTTAGGCAGGGTGCAGGCCATACGCGCTGCGCTGCGCTGATCTGGCTGCGCTGATCTGGCTGCGCTGATCTGGCTGCGCTGATCTGGCTGCGCTGGTCTGGACGGGACTTATCATCCGAATGGGCAAACTTGGCCCTGCTGCTCCACGCCGAGCAGCTTCAGCCGGCCTGGCTGCCGACGATGCTGACTACCAGGTAGGCGACCAGGACCACAGCGGCCCACAAGGCGGTCTCACCGCTGGGCCAAGGCTCTCCGAAGGAACGGTCGCCCGGACGAAACATCTGGCCGATGCGGCCCACGCCCGCCAAGACCGCACGGCCGACTGCCGCTTTGGTCTTCTCGGCGCTCTCGTCGATAGCATCATAGGTGGCCCTCAGGCCGCCTGGGAGCAGCTTGCGGTAGACCCAATCTACGTCCAGCACGGTGCTGCGAAGCTCGGCGGGGTACCAGCCCAGCTTTTTCAGGAATACGAATGCGGCCGCGGAGCCCAAGAGTAGCTGCATCTGGGTGACCACATGGGTCAGGTCGTAGGCGGTGTAGTCACCCACTTCATAGGGAAGCAGGGCATAGAGGGGGGCCGGATACACGCCGACCGCGATGCACAGGAATGCGGCAATGGCCATGGCCACAAGCATGTTCCGTGGGGCCTCGCCGGTGATCTTAGGCAGCAGCTTGGAGTCGTGGGCGAAGAAGGCGAAGTAGGGGACCTTGATGCCCGAGTGGTCTAAAACTCCCGCGCTCGCAAAGAGCAGGATCAAGAAAGTCCAGGTGTAGCCTTCGTCGGCGGCCGCCGTCAGGATCATGGACTTTGTGACAAAGCCCGAGAACAGCGGGAAAGCCGAGATGGCCATTGCGCCGATCACGCAGAATGCTGTGGTCCAGGGCATCTTCCGCCACAGCCCCCCCAAGTCCGAGGCGTTCACGGTCCCTGCGCGCAGGAGCACCGCGCCCATGGTCATGAACAGTAGCCCCTTGTACAAAATGTGTGCGAAGGCGTGGGCTGCTGCGCCGTTGATGGCGAGCTCAGTGCCCACGCCAATCCCCACCACCATAAAGCCAAGCTGGTTGTTTAGGCTGTAGGACAGGACCCGGCGTAGGTCGTTCTCGATGACCGCGAAGAAAATCGGGAAGGCGGTCATTGCCGCCCCGATGGGAATCAGGATCTCTGTTCCAGCAAAGCCTCGTGCGAGAGCGTAGATGGCCATCTTGGTCGTGAAGGCACTCATCCAGACGGTGCCTGTAATGGTCGCCTCTGGGTAGGAGTCTTCCAGCCAGCTGTGCAGCATGGGGAAGGCGGCCTTGATGCCAAACGACAGGAAGATCAGCCAATGCCCAATCGAGCCGTCCAGGCTGAGCAGGTCGAAAGCCAGGGAGCCGGTGTCCGCGTAATGGAACAGGGTGCCTGCGAGCAGTAGAACGCCTGATAGGACCTGTATAGTTAGGTAGCGCATGCCGACGCGGGTGGCGCGGTTCGTGCGGCGGGCCCAGATCAGGAACACCGAGGTGAGGGCTGTCAGTTCCCAGTACACGAAGAGCGTGATCAGGTCACCGGCAAAGACGGCACCGATGGCCGCGCCGGCGTAGGCCAAGCCGCTCAGGTTCTGCAGGGTGTCTCGCACACGCAGCGAGTAGATCACCGAGATCAGTGCCGCGATGTGAAAAATGGTACCGAAGATGCGGGAGAGCCGGTCCACGCGCACTGGCTGCAGAGCGTAGCCAAAGAGCTCTACGTCGATGCTGTGGCCCAGAGGGAGGAGCCACATCTGGATTAGCCCCAGGATGGGCAAGAGCAGCATCAAGACGCCGCGCATGCCCATCTTGCTGTTGCCAGACAGGGGCCAGATACCGTGGGCAGATCCTTCCGCTGGGGCAGCCTTTCCCGGTAGCAGAGGCAGAAGGAACGCCCCAAATATTAGGATCAGCCCGGGTGGAAGCGAGGCCGCGATGCTCTCAAGCATGGCCATCCTCCGTGTGCTGCTCGGCGTCTAATGGGGCATCGTCGCCGTAGTAGTCCTCGTCTCTCATGACAAATAGGCGGAGCACTCGGGCTGCCAGGACCAAGAACACAAACCCAGCAAAGCCGTAGAGCGCGTGGAAGGCCGGCACTTTCTCAAAGCCAAAGTGACCGTGCTTGTGGCCGCCAAAGCTGACCTGGTCAGTGTTGGTCTTGGCCATGTGACCCACTGGATGTGGGGGCTGGCCTTCCGGGGAGTCTTGGGCGTCGGGCCAGTGTTCTTCCGTATCAGGCGCGGCATGGGCCGGGTCTGCATGGGCCGGGTCTGCATGGGTCGGGTCTGCATGGGCCGGCTCCTCGTGGTGGGTGTCTTGACCCAGGTTGTCCAGCCAGTCTGGACCGAACCACACCACATCGATGGCGATGAAGACTGCCAGAACGGCGTAGAGAAACCACAGGACGCGCTTTACTCCGCCAGCGTCCACGCTCGGGGGCCCGTGCTCGTGCTCGCTCACTGGGTACCTCCTACGATTGGGCGCAAGAAGGCCTCGAGCTGTGGGGCCAGCAAGAAGAGTGCGATGCAGCCTGCTGCAGTGAGCACGATGGGACCCAGCATCAGCAGGTGGGTCTCGCGAATGGTCTCGCCGATGGGCAGGATGGGAACCAGGCTTGGGTCCTCGATGGAAGGACCGTCTGTGGGGTCGGCCGACTCATCGGCGCTGTGTTCATCGGCGCTGTGTTCATCGGCGCTGTGTTCATCGGCGCTGTGTTCATCGGCGCTGTGTTCATCGGCGCTGTGTTCATCGGCGCTGTGTTCATCGGTGCTGTGTTCATCGGCGCTGTGTTCATCTTCGTTGTGCGCATCTGCATGGTGCGCGTGGCCAGCAGCTGCCTCTTCTGGCAGGAAGAAGGCGCGGGCCACGATGGGCATCAGGTAGCCAATCGCCAGCAGAGAGCTGAGCATGTAGACAAAGACGAAGGGGTAGTCGCTGGGCTGGGTGGTTGCGCCTAGGGCCATGAACCACTTGCTCCAAGAGCCACCCCCTGGGGGGAGGCCGATGATGGAGAAGGCGGCGATGGTGAAGGCGCCGAACATCACGGGCATCTTGCGGCCCATGCCGTTGAGCTCGCTGACCTTGGACTTGTGTACGCTGACCAGGCAGGCCCCGGCGACGAAGAACAGCGTGATCTTGCCCATTGCGTGCATGGCGATGTGCATGCTGGCGCCGACCACCGAGTCGGGGGTCACCAGCATGGCGCCGAGCACGATGTAGGCCAGCTGAGAGATGGTCGAGTAGGCCAGTCTGGCCTTGAAGTTGTCCAGGCGCAGGGCCACGATCGATGAGATCAGGATGGTGGCAGCAGCCACCCACTTCAGGATGTCCGAGCCGCCGGTTGTGTAGAGCAGGTCCAGGCCGAAGATGTAGATGACTACCTTCAGAATGGTGAATACGCCGGCTTTGACTACCGCCACTGCATGCAGCAAAGCAGACACGGGTGTGGGCGCGACCATGGCGTTTGGCAGCCACCGGTGGAATGGCATCAAAGCGGCCTTGCCGGCCCCGAATGCAAAGAGGCCCAACAGGATGGGGATGACTGGGCCGTCCACCTTGCCGGCCAGGATGCCGCCGACCGTGAAGTCCAGGGTGCCAGCGATGACATAGGTCCACATGATGGCCAGCAGAAGCATGGTGACCGAGGTGGTGACCAAGATGCCCAAGTAGATGCGGCCTGCGCGCTTTGCAGCCTTGTTCCCGGCGTGGGTGACCAGGGGGTAGGTCGAGAAGGTCAGCACTTCATAGAAGGTGAAGAGCGTGAACAGGTTGGCCGACATCGCGATGCCCAATGCGGCAAAGATGGCCAGGGCGAAGCAGATAAAGAAGCGGGTCTGGTTGGTCTCCCCGTGGCCTCGCATGTAGCCAAATGCGTACAGGCTTGTGGGGACCCAGAGCCCAGAGGCCACCAACGCGTAGACCAGACCCAATGGCTCCAGCTTAAAGGCCAGAGGGACCCCGTCGAAGACCTGAAAGAACACGACCTCGGGTCGGGCGCCGTCTGAGACGGCTGGCACCATGCCCACCACGCAGGCGAAGGTGAGCAGTCCGGCGACCACCATCAGTCCATCGCGCAGGTCGGGAACTCTTCGGGCCGCCCACATCAGCGGTACCACCCCGATTGGGATGAAGAAGGCTGCCATCATCAGAGTGGCGGTCATCGCAGCCCCATCAGGGTCTCAGCGGCGAC
>JBLHMA010000281.1:0-7217 GCA_047621545.1 Cognaticolwellia sp.
GGCTCTGGCGCTCCGCGCGGCTCTGGCGCTCCGCGCGGCTCTGACCTGCGCGGCTCTGGCGCTCCGCGCGGCTCTGACCTGCGCGGCTCTGACCTGCGCGGCTCCGGAGCGGGGGCCTCGGCCTCGGGCAGCTCCGCAGTGAATCCCTGGGTGCGTGTGGGAGAGGGCAGCTGCTCCCCCGAGTTGTTGGCCCGGCGCTGGCGCCGTCCGGCGTCCGGCGTAGACCACCGTCCACCTCCCCGCGCTGGCGAGGGCGAGCTGGTTCGGCCGGCATTTCCGCTGCCCGAGTCGCTGGTGCTGCTGCGAGCGACTCGCGGCGGGGCGTCGGGCGCCGGCGGATGAATAGTGGGTCCAGCCTGGTGCAGAGGTTGCGACTGCTGCAAGGCCTCTGGACTGCTGGAACTCTCTCGGGCACGGCGTGGCAGCCGGGCCTGGCTGGTGCGCAAGGCATCGGGAACAGAGGGCGCTGCAGGCGGCGGGGCGGGCTGACGGTCCACGCTCCGATCTGAGCTACGATCCACACTGTCCGCGCCTCCGCTGCGGCGGGCTTGGCGTGGGCGGCGGCCTTGGGCAGGGGGGGACCAAGCCTGGCGTTCCGCCTGCTCGGCCTCCTGGCGTATGGACGCGATGTCCTCGCGCGAGATCTGCTGGGTCTTCCCGTCGTTTAGGGCAGAGGTAGGTCGCTGACTGCGGCGACCCACGCTCTCCATCAGCTCCATCAGCGACGGCCCCGAAGCGCCAGAGAGCGTCGTTCGAACGGCCCGCAAGAAAGCCTCTCCGTCCTCGAAGCGGTCCTCGGTGTTGCCCTTTAGGCAACGGCCCAGAAGATCCCGCACACGCTGTGAGAGCTCTTCCTTAAAGGCGAACAGGCGCCTGCTGCCCTCGGCTCGGGACGCTTGACGGCGAATCTCGTTGACCAGTCCGTCGTAGACCGGCTTGCCGGTCATCAGCTCAAAGGAGACCAGGGCCAGCGCAAAGAGATCTGTATCCAGCCCCTCCTCTCGCCCCTCCAGGCGCTCGGGCGGGCAGTAGCGGAAGCTGTCCTCTGTCGGGATCTCGCCGCTGTCTTGGAGCAGCTGCATTACCTCGACCTGGGGCAGGGCGTAGCCCAAGATCTCCACCTGGCCGTCGGCCTTGAGCATCACCCGCCAGGGGTTCAAGCCGCCGTGGGCGTAGACCCCGTGATGAGCACCGGCGTCCGAGGCCTCGACCAGGATCTGACCCGCCGCGTACATCAGCTCCAGCCCGGCGCGCACCCCGCCAGCCTCGCCAGTGTCGGCCAACGCACGCACCAGCTCAGCCAGCGACCAAGCTTGGCCCGTCTGATAAATAAAGGCGCCCTGCTCGCGGTCGCTGGCCACCAGCTCCAGGAGTCCGGTGACGTAAGGGTCCTCCAAGAAGCCCTCGATCACGTCCAGACCCGCCCCAATGGCGGGGTGGTCCCGAAACTCGGGGTGGAACACGAGCGCGGTGTGCCGGTAGCCCCGGGCATCGTCCAGCTCAAGCAGATCTGCACCTGGGCCCAAGGTGCGACGCCCCGTCGCCTGAAAGCCCGCGATCTCGTCCATCCAAGTCCTCGACTGGCAGGCATCGTACACTGACACGCGACTGCGGCCCAGAGAGGCATCAGCCGCGTCCTTCAATCAGGCCCCCATAATGGCCTTCTCAGTGTCCTTCACAATGTCCTTCACAGAGTCAGATCCAAAGGAGCGTTTCAATGGCCGGTCGTGACCTAAAGCGCAGGCCAGACGCCAAAGCGGTCAAGCCGCCCGAATCGCAGAAGGAGGAGCCGGAGAAGCAAGCTCCGGAACACCAGCAAGAGCTGGAAAAGGACGTCGGCAGCCAGGAGCAGGCCAGCCAGCTGGGTTCAGCAGTCGGCAACTCTGACCTGCAGCGCATGCTCAACGACAGCGGGCGCATGACCCGTGGCGGCGAGCAGGAGACCGGCCAAGGCCTGGAGGAGGAGGGCGGCTCTCTGGAGGCAGAGGAGGGCTTTGCGGAGTTCTTGGAAGGCATGACCTTGGGAGCGCACCAGAGCGGGGCCCGCGACGGCGCCGATCTGAACCGGCTCCTGGGCGGTGATCCCGAGGATGAAGGCCCCCCTCGGCCACAAAAGAGCAACACGTCACGCCAGAACCGGATCCCCCGCGGCGCTGAAAGGGACCAGGGTGCGGCCCCCAGCGAAATGGAGGACCTCCTACAAGAAGAGCTCCCTCCCCTCGCAGACGCCGGCACGCCCATGAAAGACGAGCGCCTGGGAGCCCTCTGGCCTTGGATCCAGCGCGCCAGTGCCTTTGCCCGTCCCCACCTACGCCCCGAGGACCTGAGCGACGCTGGAGTGCACGGCCGACCCCAGCGCATGGGCGCATTCTTGGCCAAAGCGGGCAGCGCTCCCCTGACCCGTTGGTTGGCCACACTCGCCCGTCCCATGCCGGGGCCCATCTCCGGCGGTGTTTCTTCCGGCAGTGTTTCTTCCGGCAGTGCAACTCTGGCGCGCGCGGTGCTCTTCGCCGAACTGGCCGCCCTGAGCGAGGCGCGTCTCTTGCCCTTGGCCGTCGTCGACCGTGCCTGCGCCCTGGTCTTGGAAGACGATGTGGCCGCCCGGGCACGCAAGGCCGCGAAGATCTGCCTGGAGCAGCGAAAGCTGCGCGGTAGCCTTGTCCTAGAGGTCGCCCTACACGGCCAAGAGCTGGGCCAATCCCCTCCCCTGCCCGCCCCCGGTCTACGCGGCCTGCAGCTCTTGGAGGCGGCACTGAGAGAGGACGCTGAGCCCCAGGCCATCGTGACCCCAGGCCGACACGGCGCTCCGATGGACACCGATCTGAGCGCGGACTCCGCCACCGAGGCCATCGATGCCCTGATGGCCAACCTGCTCGGCGGCGAGCCGGCTCCCCGCATGAGCGAGGAGCGGGTCGCCCTGGTCTTGGACGGCGCCGATGACCTGCTGCTGGTGGCCGGACGCACCCAGATCGAGCTGGCTGCCGCTGCCATTGCCGTCTCCCGCATCTCCGGAGCACCGGTCCAGGCCAAGGTGATGGGCGCGATGAGAGCCACGGATCGGGAGCTGCGGCTGAGCGCCAGGGAGATTGCAATGGCCTCGGGCGCGGTCGACCAGGTCATCGGGTTGCCGTATCCAGAGGCCCAGGCGGCGGTGAGAGAGGCCGAAGGTCAGCTGGAGTCCCTCGCAGCCCGACTTCGCAGACTCAGAGAGGCCGGGCTGGGCACTCTGGCTTGGGCCAGCACCGGCGCACAAGTCAGCCGGCAGCCGCTGCCCATCAAGAACGCCGAGAGCCCCGCCCAACAGACCCCAGAGGATGTGCTTGACGCCCTAGAAGAGCTGGAGCGCACCCCGCTGCTGGGCCCAGGCCTGGACCGGGCGCTCGCCCTGGAACGACGGGCCGCGAGTCTGCTGCCCCCAAACACCCCCAAGCTCAGGGCGCGCTTGCTACACCGACGGGGGGAGCGGCTTCTTCAAGCTGGAGAGGAGGCTGCAGCCGAGGTCTTGGCCAGCGCCGCAAGCGCGGCTCGATCTGCTGGACTCCCAGACCGGCCAGCCCGAATGGACGTCGTTCGCGCTCTCTGCGCCCGAGGGCAGCACGCTGACGCACAAGCGGTCTTTGACCTGGCGGTGTTGAAGGGCCAGCCCGCTGGACTGCGAGAGGCCTTGGCCCAGCTCGCCTTGGGCGCTCCGCTGGCCCTCAGTGCGCTCCAAGCCCAGCTCCACACCGGCACACCGGAGCTGCAGCTCCAGGCTTTGGAGCACCTGGCTCTGGCGCTCAACGCACAGGGTCAGGGTCCCCAAGCGGCCGAAGCCCTGACTCTGGCCTTGAGAATCGCCGAAGAACACCACGACCGGCCCGCTGCCGAGCGACTGGTCCTGGCCACCGCCATTGCCTACCTGCACCACGCACAGCCACACCTAGCGGACCGGTACTTGGACCGGGCGGCAGCAGCCTCCGACCGCATCGTCTCCATGGCGGCCTTGGCCCTTCGACCGCGGAGCCTTTGGGACTGCGGCGTACTGGCCGGTCACGCGAGAGCGCACCGCAACTGGACCGCCTGGCAATTGGCTGTAATTGACGCCCACCACGTCTGTCACAAAAGGAATCTACAATTGGCACGAATGCTTCTCGTTGGGGGCCTAGCCTTACTTCGCACCCAGGGCGAGCCCGGGTCTCTGCTGCAAGCACGCGTGCTCGAGTCCATAAGCGACTACCCATAGAGCAACCAACTGAGACAATTTTGACGCCCACGAGCATGCCGCAAGCACTTCGCATCCTGAACACACTTATGGAAGAGCACCTGGCAGCAGAGCAGAGCGACCCCGTTCGAGAGACCCTCACGCCACAGGCCATTCGCGCCGAACTGGACTTAGATCTAAGGGCAACCGGCATCCCCTTCGACGATCTAAAAGACGAGCTCCGCGGGATCATGGCTGTGACCCCCGTGACGGCCAACAAGAGCTTCTTCAACCAGCTCTATGGCGGACGTGACCCAGCGGCCTTCACCGGCGAGGTGATGTCCACCTTGTTGAACACGTCGATGTACACCTACAAGATCGGCGGTGTGCACGTGCTCATCGAGCTGGCCTTGGTCAAGCGCATGGGCAAGCTCATGGGGTTCGAGGACGCCGAGGGCACCTTTCTGCCCGGCGGGTCCATGTCCAACTTGGCCGGCATGGTGGTCGCGCTCAACAACGCTATCCCTGGCTACAAGACCAACGGTCCGCAGGGCAAGATCCCCCGCGTGTACACCTCCATTGAGGGGCACTACTCGGTCCCCAAGGCGGCTGGTCTGCTTGGCGTTGGCCAAGCCAACTGCATCAAGATTGAAGTGGACGAGCGCGGTCAGATGCGCCCCGAGGCCCTCGAGGCCGCCATCGTCCAGGACTTGAAGGACGGCTTCTTGCCCGCCATGATCAACGCGACCACCGGAACGACCGTTCAGGGCGCCTTTGACCCCATCGCCCCGATCAGCGCCATCGCGCGCAAGCACAACGTCTGGCTGCACGTCGACGCCGCTTACGGCGGAAGCTTCGTCTTTCACCCCGAGCTCAAGGCGCACTTCAAGGACGCTGGCTTGGCGGACTCCATCACCTGGGATGCACACAAGATCATGGGAGTCCCCCTGACCTGCTCTGTGATTCTGGTGAAGAAGAAGGGCCTGCTGACCGAAGCGATGAGCCAGAGCGCCAGCTACCTCTTCCAGCGGGGCACGGACGAGTTCAACCCCGGCACCCGCAACCTGCAGTGTGGCCGGCGCAACAGTGCGCTCAAGCTTTGGTGCGCCTGGCGAGTCCACGGAGACGAGGGCTACACCAAGAGAACCCAGGCCATGCGGAACAGCGCGCTGGAAGCCCAAGCGTGCATCGAAGCGTCCAAGTACTTGAAGCTGATTCGCGTCCCGGAGTCGATCAACATCTGTTTCGAGGCCCCGGGGGTGAACACCGACGCTCTGTTGGATGCCATGCTCTCAGACGGCGAAGCCATGATTGGCCACGCCCAGGTGGATGGCCGCACGGTCGTACGTTTGGTCCTTCTCAACCCAGATGTCGCCCCCACGGACATCCGCGATCTCTTCGCCGCCATTGAAGAGAGAGCTATGGCGTTGGCCCCCAACTAAGCCCAAGAGGCTCAGACTCTAAAGGCGCGCATCCGCATTCAAGGCATAGGTCCCGGTGATGCGCGCCTGGCCGAGCACATGCCCTTCCATTCCCGCGATGACCTGATCGCGGGTGAAGGAGCCCTTGATCTCCAAGCGGGGCACGTCCAGGGCAAAGACCTCAAAGTAGTAGCGGTGCATGCGCTCGTCGTTCCATGGCGGACAGGGGCCGTCGTAGCTGGTGTAGGTGCCAGCCATCTCCGCGTCATCTGCAAACCAGCCCGTGTAGTCGTTCTTGCCGGTGCGACCGATCGGCGCCCAGTCCGGGTCCTTGCCCTTGGCGACGATTCCCCGTGAGAGCGCGCCCTGCAGCAGGTGGTTCACCGTGGCTGGAATGTCCACCAGCACCAAGTGCGTGAAGGGCACCCGCGGAAGCGCGTAGGGAACGGTCTTGCCGTCTTGGTTCACGTCCTCCCCGCTGCTGGGCACGTCAGGATCCCACACCGTCACCACAAAACTCAGGGTGCCTTCCGGCGCGTCGGACCATGCCAAGTGCGGGCTGAGGTTGTCGCTGGGTGCAAAGCGTCCGTCGGGTCCACGCTTGCCAAAGGCGAAGGTAGTGGAGACCCGTGCGCCTTCTTGGACATCGTTGCTGTTGAGCTTCATCAGGAGATCCTGGTTGTGGATGCAGGATACTAGTGCCGCGATGCTCCTGCTCACTGCCCTATGGTTGACCCGTTCTCGTGATTCGCTTCCAAAGCGGGCGAGTGTGATCGTGATCCTGGGCTGCAAGGTGCACATGGACGGCAATCCAAGCATCGCTCTCCAGCGCCGAATTGAAGCAGGGGTTGCCCTGTTTCAGTCTGACCTGGCCCATGAGATCTTGGTCACCGGAGGAGCGGTGAACGGTGCGCCAAACGAGGCCAAGTCGATGTCCCAAGCCCTACAGCGACTCGGCGTCCCCAAAGGGGCGATCCTACTAGAAGATCAGGCCCAAAACACCTGGGACAACGCGATCTTCTGTGCTCCTCTCATCCGCGGCCCAGCCATCATTGTCAGCGATGACTGGCACCTGCCAAGGGCCCTCCACCTCTTTGAGCGCGCAGGCATCCAGGCCCAAGGCTTTGGCGTCCGCGGGGAGCGCTCTTGGCGATGGAAGTGCATCTTGCGAGAAGTCCTTGGATACTGGCTGACCCGGCTAAGGACACGCCAGCGCACATGGCGCAGGCCCAAAACCGGATAGGCCCCGGTCCCCCTTGGAGGCTCTGTGTTCCCCCTCTTGCTCGCCGCAACCGCACTGGCGGTGCCGAACCAGGTCGAACTGGTCCCCAAGTACCGCCTAGACACCTCCTATGTGGCCCAAGCACTGCGCCCCGGACTGCGCGTCGCGGCCGAGAAGAGCCTGTGGGATTCGGAGCGTGACCGCCTGTTCACCGACGAGAAGCTCATCCGTGAGTTCACGGGCAGCGTGGGCTTTATGGGCTGGTGGCACACCCACAATCAGACCCCGCTGCTGGCCACCGCCGAGGTGGGCTTTAGACGCACTGGCACTTTCTGGGGCTTTCAGAAGGAGGCGCTGGTGGGCTTGGGCATGGGCTACGCCATCAACGGCGGCC
>JBLHMA010000282.1:0-7217 GCA_047621545.1 Cognaticolwellia sp.
GTGGTCCAAAAAGGACTCACCAACGATACATCTCGTTGAGAAACTCCAAAGAGTTCTCTTCAACGCCGATGGCCTCGCCGTCCTCCAATCGAAGACAGAGCTTGTAGACGTCGTAGGCGGCGACCCCGGCAAAGGCGAAACCCAGTCCGCAGGTGAGCAGCCCGCCGATTCCTACGATGGCCCACGCCAGCATGGCCTTCTTTGTCTGGCCAATCAGGAAGTACCCGCCACCCCCAAGGGTGAGCAGGGTCATCACAAGCATTGCGATGGGGTTCACGTCTGGCTTGGTGATGCGCTTTGCCACGGGGGGAGTCTACCCCACGCGCGGCAGCGGGCTGCCCAATCCAGTAGGCCCAAGCAGCCGGAGAATTCGCAGACCCTGCGACCTAAAGGTACAGGTACACCGCGTACAGCGAGACCACGCCATCTTCGGGGACGAAGATGTAGAAGACTTGGCTGCTGGTCTGATCCGCGACGTCGTAGCCTACCTCCAGGGTGACCGGTCCGGTCGGTGCGCCGTAGACCGCGAAGCGCCCCGTGGGGCCCGTTGCGGTTGCCTCCGAATCGTAGACCCCGGTTTCACCCAAGTAGCAGGCCGGGTAGGCGTTGCCTTCGGCGTCGTAGGCCTTGGCCCACGCAGTAGTGGCCAGTGGCCAGTCTTGGCCGTCATCTGGGGTGAAGCCTTGAACGGAGAGACGCACCTCACCCTCCACCAGAGCGCCATCTTGGCTGCAGTCTTGGAACTGATCGTCGATCACGTCCATGGCCGCATCGGAGGTGGTCCAGAGCGCCCCAAATTCGATTGCAGTGCCCACGGTCGGCCCTGTGCCAGCAAAGCCCGCGGTCGCGTAGCCAGGCGCCGAGACCTCGATGTACATGGCGGCGTTGGCGACCACCTGAGCCTCGAACCACCCACGGCCATCTGCCACCACCGAGTCAACCTCGTAGAACACGTTGTCAAAGGTGCGGACTTGCACTTCGGGGATGGCCTCAGCATCAACGTCTCGACCATCGGCTACCTGTCCGCTAATGCTGACCAAGTCGGGGGTGCCGCTGCAGCCTAGAGACGCTGCGCCAAGGGAAGGACCACCCAGCGAAAAGAGCAAGCTCAGAGTCATCAGTACCCCTCGGTGTAGAAGGCCGCGATGGTCTCGCCGGCCTGTGGAAAGTAGACTGTCTCTGTCTGTATTGTGGGGTCGACCGGGTGTGTGATGCGCACGGATACTTCCCCGGGATCCAGGTTGATACCAAAGAACCAGTCCACAAGCTCGCCCGGCTGGGCGCGCACTATGTCCCCATCCTCGACGCGGTAGCCCAAGACCAGGTTGTTGGCTTGGCCCTCCAGAATCTCGATCTGATCCAGGTAGATGTCCTTGCCCTCGCCCGTCATGAACTGAAGGGTGGTCCCCCACAGCTGCACTTTCTCCCCGGACTCCGTGTCGATCTCGCCGATCTCCTGCTCCAGGTCGGCGTAGAACTCCAAGATGGCCTGCTCATCGAAAGCGTAGAGCGGGTACATCAGGCCGCGGCCCGTTGGCGCCATTCCGGTCCAGAGGCTGGACAGGCTGCCAGGTGCCTGGACGCTCAGGAAGAAACGCTCACCGGGAGGCACCTGAATCGCGTAGTTGCCCGGACTGCTCTCCTCGGCGGTGGAGAGCTCCTGCATTCCAGGGTCAAAGACCTGGATGGACGCGCCTTCCTGGAGCTCCCCTTCTCCAAGAACGCTCTGGTAGAGACTCCCAGAGAGGGTGACTTCGTCGCTGCTCTGTGGGTCGGTCCCCAGAGCGGTGCAGGCCAGATTCAGGAACAACATGGTCACAACCTATCCTCCCTCAAGGGTGATCAGCAGCTCGCGGGAGCGCAGGGGGCGGCCTTGATGCCAGATCATCAGCTCGGAGAGTAGCCAAGGGCTCCCGCCAGCAGGCGCCTTTGTGTCCACGAGCTCGGCCAGTGGGGTGCGCCTGAAGCCCTCGACGGCTTGGGCCCAGCTGGCAGTGACCTGTGGGCCAACGCCACAAGCGCTATGCACCATGCCGCCGCCGCTCACGCTCCAGACCATCGGTCCCTCTGCAGCCAGCCCGCAGCCAGCGCATTGGGTCAACACAGGAGTCAGCCCGGCGAAGCTGAGCGCCTTCGCCTCAAAGCCGAGCCGGAAGGCCGCCTGTGGGGGCTCTGTACAAGCGTCCAGCACCAAGAGTGCGACGTCCAACAGACCAAAGAGCTTGGGCTCTGGCTGCTCTCGTCGGCCGGTTTCACGAACCACCTCGCAGCAATAGGCGCTCAGAGCGATGCTCTCCAGGAAGCCGCGTATGTGCGGGTGCCCATGGATCAACTCGGCGGCCTGGAACTGCCAGAGCTCGCCCTTGCCCCGGCGCAGAGTGGCCTCGATTCGGGAGCCCAGCTCAAGGCTCCCAGTGAAGCGCTTCTTGGAACTGCGGGCGCCTCTCGCGATGGCCGAGATCCGTCCCTGCTCTGCCGTGATCAACTGCACGATGCGGTCGTTGTCACCGTAGTCGGTGTGCCCAAGCACGAGAGCAGACAAGGTCTGTACCGCGCTCATGCCGGCAAGTTGTTCAGCAGCAGCGTGGCGATGGAAAAGTAGAGCACGATGGCGATGGCGTCGATGGTGATGGTCACGAAAGGCCCGGTCGCCACCGCTGGGTCCACGCCCACTTTCCCTAGCAGGATGGGGATGCACGTTCCAATGATGGCTGAGGCGACGACGACGACGAGGATGCTTATGCCGACCGCCATGCCGACGATCTGGCCGCCCAGAAACCAGGCACCGGCGAGCAGCAGCGTAGACAAAACGATGCCCATGACCAGCCCGACGCGCGCCTCGCGGAACAATAGCTTTAGCCAGCCCTCTGACAGGTTGAGGTGCCCTGTGGCCATGTTGCGCACCGTGATGGTGGCGCCTTGGATGCCTACGCCTCCACCCAAGCCCATGATCACAGGAATGAAGCCTGCCAGCACCCCTTCCTGCGCCAAGCTCTCCTCAAAGCCCATGATGACCCTGGCCAAGGCCAAACCTCCGACCGCGGTGACCAGGAGCCAGGTGAGACGCTCCTTGGCAGCGAGCAGAGTGCTGGTTCCAGCCGGGTCGTAGGCATCGCCCACGCCGGCCATCTTCATCATGTCCTCGGCCGCCTCTTCGCGGACCACGTCCAGCACATCGTCGATGGTCACGATGCCTAGAAACTTTCGAGTGTCATCGCAGACCGGCACTGCCAGCAGGTCGTAGTGAGCCACGATTCGGGCCACTTCTTCCTGGTCGGTCTGGGGGCCGACCGTGATGACATCGGGGTTGGCCAGCTCGCGCAACAGCTTGTTGGGCGGGTTCATCAGCAGCTGGCGCAGAGAGGTGACTCCGGTGAGCTGCTCGCTTTCGTTGACCAGGTAGAGGTAGAACACCATCTCGATGTCGCCCTGCTCTTGGAGGGCCTCGATGGCCTCGCGGCAGGTGGTGTTCTCGTTGAGCAGAAAAGCCACGGAGGACATGATTCCGCCAGCGGAGTCCTCGGGGTAGGCCAACAGCTGCTCGACGTTCTCTCGATCGGCCTTCTCCATACCTTGAAGGACCCGAGCGCGCAGGTCCTTTGGGAAGCGTGCAATCAGGTCGGCAGCGTCGTCCGGCTCCAGCTCTTCCACAGATCCAATGAGCTGGTCCTTTGGCAAGGCGCCCAGCAGGTGCTGAAAGCGCTCCTCGTCTATGGACAGCAGAATCGTGCCCGACTCTTCTGCTGGAACGTGCTTCATCATGAAGAGCGTGTCGGCCAGGGTCAGGTGCTTGATGGCCTGGGCGACGTCTTCTGGGGAGGACTTTGCAACCGCCCGCTCAAGAGGCCCTGCTGCTCGGCGCCGAGCGAGCCGACGGAGAGCGTCCACACGAGCTTGCACTATGTTCTGTGCCATACCTGCCTCCTGTGGTCTGTTCTCTGGAAGGGGTCAGCTTGAGTCGTCAGGGTGAGTCGTCGATGAACACGAGTGTGCGTGGCTCGTCCAGTGTGCCAAGGGGCTTGACCCGGCGGCCGTTGTAACGCACCTGGGCGCGCTCCAGATCTGCCATCTCCACCGCGATCTTGCGGGCAGGCCCAAAGCTCTGCTTGCAGGGGTTGTCTCCACGGCACATCACGCCTGCAAAGGCCTGCTCGCCGTCCACTTCTACGCGAACCCGAATGGGGTCCGTCGCGCGCAGTTCAACCACACCACCAACCGGCTCGACTGGACCATCGGGGAGGCTGTCGTCTTGGAACAGTGTGGCCAAGATCTGCAGACTCACGATTACGATAGCGCCGGCAACCACCGCGCCGGCCACGCCACGCAGGACCCCGCGACCGCGCTCAGTCAGGTCGGCGGTTCGCAGCTTCAACGCATGCCCGCCAGGTCCAATGCTTGGCCGGCCGCTTGAGCCAACGGCGTACCGGGGTAGTTGTCCAGACAGACCTGGAGCACCATGGCGCCCTCTTCCATGTGGCCCATCTCCATCAGCATCTGGCCCCGCAACAGCTCGCCCTCGGGGTACTCCCCTGGACAAACAACGCTCAACTCGTCCAGCACCTTGGTGCTGGTCGCTGCCTGCTCCTGCACACTTAGGGCCAGCCCCAAGTTGTAGCGGGCAGCACAGAAGTTGGGCTGGCGGTAGACCGCTTCGCTCAGAACGGCCACGGACTCATCCACGCGCTCCTGGGCCAAGTAGGCCATGCCCAGGTTGTTGAGGACCTTTGCCGGTTGGGTGTAGGTCAAGTCCGCGCGGGCCGCCTCAAGCTGCTCGACAGCCTCGTCATTTCTGCCCAACTTTTGCAGCAGGTAGGCGTAGTTCAGGCGAACCGCGGCGTCTTCCGGGGCCAATCGAACAGCCTTCTCAAAGGCATCCTCCGCCTCGGTGTGGGCCCCGCGCTTGACCAGCGAGAGCGCCAAGTAGTGCCACGCCCTGGCATTCCTGCGGTCCAGACGCGTGGCTTCTTGCAGAGTCTCGATCGCGAGTTCCGTACTCCCCTCCGTGAAGTAGGCGTGGCCCAGGGTCGCCCGAGCTTCAGCATTGTTCGAACGTTTTGCGGTGACGCAACCGCTGGAAAGGAGGAGGATTAGCGCGATCATAAGCGACTCCTAAAGGTACTTGCCGATGAGCAGGCTGACCCGTGCGGCAGCCTCGGGATGCAGACGGTCGCGTGAGGTCATCACGGCGTGCTTCATCACCCCATCCTGAGGCAAGGGCCCCTGATGTGTAGCGATGATGGGGACGACCCGGCGGATGATGTCCCGCGCGGTGGCGACGTTGGCCTGGATGACCTTGACGACAGCCTCGACGGTCACGTCGTCGTGGCCCTCGTACCAGCAGTCGTAGTCGGTGCTCATGGCCAGAGTGGCGTAGGAAATCTCGGCTTCGCGGGCCAGCTTGGCCTCGGTCAGGTTGGTCATTCCGATGACTTTCGCGCCCCATGAGCGATAGAGGTTGGACTCCGCTCTCGTGCTGAACTGAGGCCCCTCCATACACACGTAGGTGCCCTTGTCGTGCACTGTCGCGCTGCTGTCGTTGGCGGCCTGGAGCAGGTAGCGCCGCAGGGTCTCGCAGATGGGGTCCCCAAAGCCTACGTGTCCGACCACGCCCTGCTCAAAGAAGGTCACCGGGCGAACACCCTTGGTGCGGTCGATAAACTGGTCGATGAGCACCATGTGCCCAGGCACGATCTCCTCTTGCAAGGATCCCACGGCGGAGACGCTGACGATCCAGTCCACGCCCAGGCGCTTCATGCCCCAGATGTTGGCGCGGTAGGGCACCTCGCTGGGGTTGAGCACGTGGCCGCGTCCGTGGCGTGGCAGGAAGACCAACTCGGCGTCTCCCAGCTTGCCAGTGATGAAAGCATCGGAGGGCGGCCCAAAGGGCGTGTCGATGCGGACTTCTTGGATGTCGGTCAGGCCTTCGATCTCGTACAGGCCGCTACCGCCCATCACGCCAATTCGGGTGCTCATCTCTCTCCAATGCTCTGAGGCATGCTCTGTTGCGGAGCCATCTTTAGGCTCTTGTCATGTCAAGAGGCGCGATGGCCCCACTCATTAAGAGTGTACCGCATCCTCGCTGCCATCCAGAGACAGGGTTGCGTACTCGCCCCCTGCCTCTGTGATTCGGGCACCGGGATCGGCCTTTCCGAGCTGTCCACATGCGGCGCTGATGTCCAGGCCGCGGGTCGTGCGAACGGAGCAGTGGATGCCTCGTGCGACCAAGTGGTTCTGGAAGAGCTTGACGTGCTCCTCAGAGGGCCGAAGGATGTCAGGTCGCTGGGGATTCTCGTTGTAGGGAATCAGGTTGACCTTGGCCTTTTGGCCGCGCATCAGCTTGACCAGGCGCCGGGCATCGTCCATGTGGTCGTTGTAGCCGTGCATCATCACGTACTCGAAAGTGATGCGCTTCTGCTGCGTCAACGGAAAGTTCCGGCAGCCGTCCATGAGCGCGTCCAGATCGTAGCGCCGCGTGATGGGCATCATGTCGATGCGCTGCTCGTTGGTGGTCGCGTTCAGAGAGACGGCGAGGTTCACCGGTGTGGCAGCCGCCAGCTTGGCCATTTGAGGGACCAGCCCCACCGTGGAGACCGTGATCTTGCGGTGGGAGAAGTTCATCGCGTTGCTGTCCAAGAGCGTGTGGAGCGAGGTGATGAGGTTGGTGATGTTGTGCAGGGGCTCGCCCATGCCCATGAACACCAGGTTGGTGAGCTTCAGGTCATCGCCCATGGCCTTTTGGACCTGGAGGGCCTGGTTGGCGATCTCGCTGGGCCGCAGGTTCCGCTTCAGGCCTAGATCTCCGGTCAAGCAGAAGCGACAGCTCATCGCACAGCCCACCTGGCTGGACATGCACAAGGTCTGCCGTGGCTTGCTGCTGCCAGGGTTGCCGGCATCGGGGATGAGCACCGATTCAATGTGTGAGCCGTCGGGCAGTCGCCAGACGAACTTTTGCGTGCCATCGGCCGAGTCCATGACGGCGGCGGACTCCAGCCACCGAATGCTGAAGTGCTCGGCCAGCTGCGTGCGGGCGTCCTTGGATACGTTGCTCATCTCCTCAAAGGAGTCGACTCCACGCTGCCAGAGCCACTTGTAGACCTGGAGCGCCCTGTATTTTGGGTGGCCCAGCTCTTTCATTTTGTCTTGGAGCTGGTCCAGAGACAGGCTCTTGATGTCGATCAGACCGTCGTCGGTGTAGATCCGCGAGCGTACGGTGGACA
>JBLHMA010000283.1:0-7201 GCA_047621545.1 Cognaticolwellia sp.
GGTCATTAGAGTCGAACGCATCAGATCGTGTTCGGCGTAGCCAGTCATGAACAGCAGCGCGATACCGGGTTGTAAGCTCCGAGCTGCCCCCGCAACGTCGACACCATTCATGGTGCTTCCAAGAAGCAAGTCGGTCAGTAATAGGTCGAAATGCTGGGTGGTCAGCATGTTTACGGCGGTTTCGCCATCGCCGGCCTCGACCACTTGATACCCCTCTGCACGTAGAGCAACAGCGATGGGCGCACGAACACTTAAATTGTCCTCGACGAACAGAACGCGACCGGTTCCAGCTAGGTCTAAGGACTGCGCTTTGGCTGGCGCTTCCACAACCGGCCGTGGTCCGACGCGTGGTAGGAAAACGCGTACTGTTGTGCCCCGGCCTGGCTCCGTGTCGATTGCGACATGACCGTGGGATTGCTTCACAAAGCCGTAGACCATGCTGAGCCCAAGACCGGTTCCTTTGCCTATCGCTTTGGTTGAGAAGAATGGATCGAACACTTGTTCGATATCCTCCAAGTCTATGCCAGAGCCATTGTCATGAACGGATATCTCTACGTATTCACCAGGTTGGATACACCTTAAGCGGGGAAGTGTTTCGGTGCCGATTACGGCGTTTGCGGCCCGCAAGGAAACCGTTCCCCCACCGTCTGTTGCATCGCGCGCGTTCAATACCAAGTTCAGCAGAGCGTTTTCTAGTTGTGCGCGGTCTGCCAGGACGAGCCACAGGTCCTTCGGTGCTTGGATGACCAATTCAATCTCCGCACCAAGGGTACGGCGCATCATCACACCCAATTCATTCAGGCAGTCTGGGATGTCGACCGCTGAAGGTGCGAGAACCTGCTTGTGTGAAAATGTAAGAAGCCGCCGTGTCAGCGAGGCGCCGCGGTCGACTGTTTGTAAGACCTCAGCTATCAGTTCCTGTTCTGGGGCTGTCGCTTCGAGCATATCCTGCACAAGCTCCGAGTTGCCTAAGATGACGGCCAGCAGATTGTTGAAGTCATGCGCAATACCACCCGCGAGTTGGCCCACGGCTTCCAGCCGTTGTGAGCGCCTTAACTGTGCTTCAAGTTTGCGCAGTTCGGTGATGTCGATGGTCATTCCGACGACTTTGTTCACCTCTCCATCAGGACCTCGCGCGGGCGCGAATCGGCTCAGAAAGCTTAGGCGGCCATTGCTTGTGTCTGTCTGGAACTCGAACTCTGCAGCTGTACCTAGTCTGGCCTGTTCAAAGAGCGTGCGAACGTTCTCCTGTTGGCTCTCGATCGGCACCGACATGTAGTCAAGGCCGACGATGTCCGCCATTGAGACACAACCCATCATCCGCAGGCCCTCTGAGTTCATCGATCTCAGGTAGCCGTCCATATCGATTTCATGAACGCAGACCGGCGCATGTTCGATAAGCCATTGACATCGGCCTTCGGTTGAACTCGACATATCTGTCTGCTTCCGTGCTTGTTCCAGGGAAGCAAACAGCAGTTGCTCTTTGTCGGTAAAGGAGCCAGTTTGAGGGATGCTAAAGTTGGTGTCACCGGCAGATAGCCGTTTAAGGCAGCTTGTAACGTATGAGATTACATCTATCTGCTCGGGCTCATTCACTTCGATTCACCACTGCTACGGCTTGCGGAATGCCAACTGGTCTGGAGTTTAGCCTGACGTTTCAAGTATTCAAGCTGTAGTTCGGGGAAGGGTGTGGCTCCGCTGATGCGACGGGCATTCACGCAGCCCTCCGCTGCTCTTTGAACTCGCTGGCGGCGTAGCTCTGCAGATGGTTTCGCTGTAGCTCGCACCGGCGATGGAACGGCCAGTACTCGGCGAGATCGCCAGAGGCCCGCAGTGCTCGCAGCGGCAGGATGGCCTCGGCGCCTTCGAGTCCCCAGCGCGCGCCTGTGATGCCGAGCCGGTCATTGATTGAGGTGGCGCCAGGCACCTTCGATGACACTTGTAGCGACGGGTCCCCCGTCTCAAAGAAGCACTAGGCGGCCTTCCACAGGTACTCGAGCAGATGGATGATGACCAGCTCGACGCCGTAGTGCTTGGCGATGTCTTCGCCGACGCGGATCTGGTCCTTGTTGCCATCGACCAGGTACACCCACGAGCGATCGAGCCACGGGTCGCGTGCCACCGCCTCCGTGAAGCACTCGTCGATCACAGCGGCCAGCGGCTTGTCGACACTCGCCCAGCCCCGCTTGCGCTCGGGCGACCTCTGCCACCCGCTTGCGGTTCCGCTTCTCGCCGGGACTCATCCGCGTCTCCAGCTTCTCGACGTGCCTCTTGGGCAGCTTCGTACCGGTCCAGTCCTCCAGCCGGCTGACGGTCGTGTCGAAGGACGAGTCCAGCGCCACGGCTGCCGCCCGTCGGCGCAGGCCAAAGGAGTACAGCTCCGGAGGCAGGTTCAGCTCGGCGTCGAGGGGGCGGAGACCTCCCGGGACCTGTCGAGCCGTGCGTCGGCGGTGCGTCCTCTCCTGCTCGTCAGCGCCTGTCGGCGCCGCACGTTCGGCCTGACCAGCCGCATGCAGGTCCAAGTGGCCCTGGTAGACGAGCCGAAGCATCTCTCTGCCATCCTGCTCCACGACGTCCTCGACATCGTTGTGAGCGAGGGCGAGAATCTCCTCCGAGGCGACCCTATTCAGGAGGGCTTCAAAGTGGGCCCGAGCGGCGGTGAAGCGCGGATCGACGAGGACGGGGTAGTCTGATGGCGAGGGGGCTCCGGACGTATGGGTATAGGCAACGCATACGAGGCTCCTGGGGCTCTTCTCCCTCCCCCCCTCCATAACCCCAAAGTCCGCGGTGCTCCTGCGTCACGCCGTCGCATCAGGGCATCCACACCCTTCGGGGACAGAGAGTTGAAGAGTTGTCCAGGCATATGGTTTCGTTGGCGTACGATTCGAGCCGGCCGCGGCACCTCCAATCCAGCCCGGCTCCCGCGTCATCCACGTGCATCAAGAACACCGGCCCGACGGCTTGGCGCCACTCTGGTTAGGCAGCCCCATGAATTGGTTCCCAGTCGCCTTCAAAGGCAAGACCGTCTACGCCCAAGCTGGACCTGACGGTGCGCTGCTTTCCGAGGGTGGTCGTACGCCCATCCGCTACTCCAAGTCCGATGGCGCCAAGGTCTATAGAGCCGGCACCACTGGCTTGGGAAAACCCAAAGGCAAGGCTGTAGAGCTGGATGCTGGAACCGTAGCTGAACCCAGCACCGGCGGAAGTGGTGGTGCCCGAAAGAAAAAGGGCAGCGGCTTTGGCAAGGCCGGCACGCGGACCCAGGCCCAATCGACCGCCGCCAAGCAGGACGCAGCACAGCGCATAGCGGCTCTGCCTGCCGAGACACACATTGCCTTTACGGATGGGGCCTGCAAAGGCAACCCAGGGCCCTGTGGTGCTGGGGCGGTGCTCAAGCTGTCCGACGGGACCTTGTCCGAGGCCAAGAAGTACTTGGGACGCGGAACCAACAATGTCGGAGAGCTCAGCGGTATTGGTCTGGCTCTGGATTTGCTAGATGCAGCCGGGATCACGGCAGACGCGCCCGTGGTGGTCTTCACGGACTCCCAATATAGCTTTGGTGTTCTGGCCAAGAACTGGAAGGCCAAAAAGAACACCGAGCTGATCATGGGCCTGCGTGCGCGGCTCAAGGCCCGGCCGGGTGCGCGCCTGGACTGGGTCGCTGGACATGTCGGCATTCCGGAGAATGAGCGCGCGGACCGCTTGGCCGGGATGGCGGTCGAGCAGCGCTGACGCTGTGTAGCGCAAGGCTTACGGCGAGATGGGATACCGGCCCTCGAAGCCCCCGGCGATGCCCAGATCCAGTACTCGGGGGGGTGTACGCCCGTCGCGCTGGTGTAGTCGGCGTAGCTGTCGAACTCCGGGTCCTCCAACTTCGCGGCGAGCTCGGCTGTGATGTCCGGGGGCCGCGCCTGGATGTAGGCCTGCATGCCCTGGGTCATGGGGAGATACACCCTTGATCAGTCAGACTGACCACATGCGAGGCTTGCGCTCGCACGCCTCCTCCGCGTTCTTCGCCTTCGAAATGCTTGCGCATTCCTTCGTTTTCACCCCTTGCGGATTCGCACTCCGCTGGCGCCTCCCATGGATCATCTTGCCTGGCCGAGGGTGTACTGCAAGACCGCGCCATCGTCGGTGGTGAAGGTGCTTTGTGGTCCGCTCTCGAAGCTGCCATCCAGGGTGGCCTGAATCAGCTCGCCCCCCAGGCCAGTGGCCAGCCGCAGTCACTCGGCTTGGCCCGCCTCCCGCTTTTCTTCTTGGTACGCGGCATAGAGGCCCCGGCCCAGATGGTTGTAGCCGTCGGCGTTGTTGATCGCCTCCGCTGTGGAGAGGGTGCTGAGGCCGGAGTCGTGCATGTAGGCCTTGTCCTCGGTGCCTGGCCACTTGTGGGTGGAAGCGTTGGTGCGCGCAGCGTTGGTGCGAGGCCAATGAGCGCGCGGATCGCTTGGCCGGAATGGCCCTCGAGCAGCGTTGACGCTGTGGAGCGCAAGTCTTTCGATCTTTCGTCTGCCTACACCCGTTGCTAAGATTCATGGCGACTGGAGATTTGATGTTTTTGTTGTTCCTGGCCTGCCAGGGGTGCGAGGAGACCGCTGCGGCTCCGGAGCTGGAGAACTCGCCGAGGGTGGTTCGCCTGACCCACACCCAGTGGGAGAACAGCGTGCAGGATCTGCTCTCGTTGGAGCAGGAGACCGGACTCTCTGAGCGCTTCTTGGGCGACCCCCTCAGCGAAGGCTTCGAGAACGAGGCCACCCGTCTCCAGGTTAGCCCCGAGCTCTTCCAGGATTACCAGCGAGCCGCCGAGGCTCTTGCACTGCTGATCGTCAGCGATGCGGACCGCTATGTCCTGGTGGTTCCACAGGATCCGCGGATCGCAGGCGTGGACTTTGAGCAGCGCATAGAGGCCGAGGACGGCGCCGTGAGCCGAAGCAATGGGGACTACCAAGGCGATGGTTGGCTGCTCTGGTCCGACGGGAGCTTCTCGGCCGACCTGAGCGTGCCCGAGGACGGCGCTTACCTGATGGAGGCCGCGCTGTCTGGCAGCGACTGCGGCGATGGCGTCTACGCCACATACCAGTTCCAGGTGGACGGAGAGATCATCGGTTCTGGGGAAACACTGCCCGCCACCGCAACCTTCTCGGCCACCACTGAGTTGAACGCGGGCGCTCATGAGCTGCAGGTCATCTTTGACAACGACTGCTACGAGAACGGAGCGGACCGCAACCTCTACATGGACTGGATGCAGCTCAGCGGCGCCGGTGGGGCGCTGGGGGAGAGTCAGGCCAGCGTGGACGATTCCTTGGCCTGGATCGAAGAGATCGCTTCTCTGGCCTACCGACGGCCCATCACCGCGACCCAGGCCATGGTGCTCCTGGAGCTCTTCGAGCAGGGATCGGATCGAATCGGGTCTGGAGATGACTTTGCGGACGGTGTGGAGATGGTGCTCATCGCACTGCTCCAGTCGCCCCACTTTCTGTACCGGGTGGAACTCAGCGAGCTGCCCAATGGGGACGGCCGAACTCCCTTGGACGGTTGGGAAGTTGCCAGCAAGCTTAGCTATGCGCTGTGGAACACCATGCCGGATGCGGAGCTCTTCGCTGCGGCACAGGCCGATGAACTTGGGACCTCTGAGCAGGTGCGTGCCCAGGCCTGGCGCATGTTGCAAGATAAGCGAGCGATAGCCGTGGTGCAGGACTTCCATGGTCAGCTGATGGACACCGACAACTACGCCAACATCTATAAGGATCCCGAGCGCTTCCCCGCCTACGACCCTGTGCTCAACGAGACGATGCGCCTGGAGGTCGAGGCCTTTGTGGAGGAGGTGGTCTTTGGGGAGCAGGCTGGGGTCTACAGCCTCTACACTGCCCCCTACACCTTCGTGAACCAGGACCTTGCACCGATCTACGGCCTGAGCGCTGCTGGCTCAGAGATGCAGCGCGTGGAGCTGGACCCTGCTGAGCGAGGCGGCCTGCTCTTGCAGTCCGGCTTCTTGGCCTCGCATGCGGACTCCAGGACCCCCAGTTCCATCCACAGAGGGGTGTTCGTGGACCTGGAAGTATTGTGCTTGAACCTACCGGACCCACCACCCAACGTGACCGGTCTACCTGCGCAAGAGCCTGGAGCGACCAACCGGGAGCGGGTGGAGCAGCACACGGGGGAGGGGACCTGCGGCGGCACCTGCCACAACGAGATGATCAACCCCGCCGGCTTTGCTTTCGAGGGCTACGATGCTCTGGGCCAATCGCGCGACTTGGACAACGGGGAGCCCGTGGACGCTTCGGGCTCCATGACACTTAGCGAAGGGGCCTTTGCCTGGAGCACCGGGCGAGAGTTTGTGCTGCTGCTCGCCGAACACCCCGACACGCACCGCTGCTACGCGGGACACTGGCTCAGCTACGTTCAGGCTCGGAAGTTGGGGGAGCTGGACGACCCCTTGCTCGATGAACTTGGGGCCCAGAGCCTACAGGGCTTGCCCATCACCGAACTCCTGGTTGAGCTGGTTGCCAGCGACAGCTTCCGCATGCGGGTGAACCCATGAAGACTTCACGCCGACTCTTTCTGACCGGGACCGCGGGGTTGACCTTGGGCCTGCCGCTGCTTGAGAGTCTAAACGGCGAAGCCCGTGCCGCGGAGGGGGACCCCTTCCTATTCTTCATGCGCCAGGGCAATGGAGTGACCCAATCAGATCAAGGCGAAGCGGAGGGGTTTTGGCCCAGCGAAGTCGGAGCGCTGAGCGCCAGCATCTTGGAGGCCGACTCCGAACGCGTGATCTCCGAGCTGTCTCCCTATGGGCGCTCCATCACCGCGATCAAAGGTTTGGACTACGCCTTTGATGGGAACGGGTGCGGCCACAGTGGGGGTGGCAACCAGTGTTTGACCGCCAGCCAGGTCAGCGACGACCCTAGCGGAGCAGCGAGTCTGGCGATGGGGGAGTCCGTCGACAACTTCGTGGCCCGTTCATTTCCGGAGAACGGCGGGGTCCCGCTGACGCTCTATACCGGTTCCCGCGGCGGCTACTTGGAGGAGGTCCTCAGCTACCGGGGCGCCAAGGATATTCGTCCAGCCGAAGACGATCCATGGACGGCCTACCAACGCATGCTTGGGGTAGACGAGGGCGTGGACTTGGAGCAGCTTGACCTGCGCCGCCAGAGTGTCAATGACGTGCTCTCCGAGCAGCTGGATGCGTTGATGGCCAGTCCCC
>JBLHMA010000284.1:0-7184 GCA_047621545.1 Cognaticolwellia sp.
CGGCGACCGCTGCCAGTCGGATTGACCTTGTAGTGGGCTGCGCTGATCTCATCGTGCATGTAGGAGCGCAAGATCCCGTTCTCAATGAGCACGGTGCGCTCGGGAATGTTGCCCTCGTCATCGACGTTGAGCGCGCCACGTTCACCCGGCAAGGTGCCGTCGTCGACTACGGTGACAAAGTCCGGAGCCACCTTTTTGCCCATCCTGGCCGCATAGATGCTCACGCCCTTGCGGTTGAAGTCAGCCTCCAAACCATGTCCGATGGCCTCGTGCAGCAGAATTCCGGAGGCACCAGCAGCCAAGACCACGGGCATATCCCCGGCCGTAGGCTTGCCGGCGTCCAATAAGAAGACCGTCCGTTCGACCGCCTTCTGGACCATGCGCTCAATGCGCTCGGCATCGGAGTAGAACTCCAGGCCGGCGCGAGAAGCCAGGTTGTAGGAGTTGGACTCGCGCACGTCGCCGTCAATGGCGGTGCAGACCACGTGGGCCCGGGTCATGGGCTGGTAGTCTTCGGCCATGCGGCCGTCGGGACGCACCACCAGGATCCACTTCTCAGAGTCCGCCAAGCTGGTCTGTACCTTCTCGATGCGAGAATCCAGGGAGAACGCACGCTCTTCCCAAGCGCGAACCAAGGGAACCCGCTGGGCCATGCCCACATCCGACCAGCTGGTCTCTACCTCGTAGCGGCTGGGCAGCTGGATGGGAGAGAGGGCCACGGGGGCCAAGCCTGGGGTGCTCCGGGCGATGGCAGCAGCTGTACGGGCTGCCCGCAACATGGCCGGCAGGCTGAGATCCTCGGTGTAGGCGTAACCAATCTGGTCGCCGACCCGGGCGCGCACGCCCAAACCTAGGTCCACGTCGGTAGACGCACGGTTTACCTTGGAGTCACTCAGCGCCACCGCGGTGCTAACTTTGTGCTCGAAGAACAGGTCGCAGTCGGTCGCACCCAGGGACAGCGCAGCGCGCATCACCTGGTCCAAGACCTCGCGGTCAATGCCGAACTGCTCAAAGTGGCCCGCTGCAGCGGGGTCCAGTTCATTGGGATGCATGAGGGCTCCATAAAGTTCACGTCTACACCCTAGCTACTCGCGAGAGGCCTGACCACAAGTCCTTGGAGGCAAAGCTTACTCCTGCAGCCTACTCGTGCTGAGCTGGCAGGCTCCACTCGGCCGCGCCGGACTGTACCCAACGAGCGTGCACGTCGATCAGCCAGCTGCGGAAACGTGCGGCATCACAGTCGCCTTCCCAGTCGTCATCACAGCCCTGAACATAGTCCCAGCTGCCCAAGTCCGGCATGTGGAAGGACCACACCCCCTGCTCACCCCGAAACGCGAGGGCACGGTGCAGAGACAGGTCCAGCTGGGCGACATCTCGCTCCGAGAGTTCAAGGCCCGCCCCGAGATTGAGCCCGAAGCACTCCCGCAAGAGCATGGAGCCACAGCCTTCCTGCGAGAAGGCGGCCCGCGTGTTGGAGGGCAGAATCCGCACGGGCCCTCCAGAGTCTTTGTCCGGCATATCTGAGCTGCTGATGGCCCAAGGCGTGGCCATGTCAGCCATCTCCAGCGGCCAGCGTTCCTTGGCCCGAGGGTCGCCCGTGTGGACGACATCCGGCAGCAGTGACATGCCGACAAAGGTGACAATCCGAGGCACGTTGCTCTGCACGAGCCCCTCAACCCAGTCGTCCCCATCATCGTAGATGGGGCTCAGGCCGCTGACATGCCCAGCAACAAGCCCGGAGAGCTCCTCCACCTGTGCGAGCCCATCTTCTAAATATTGCTGGAGACAGGTTGCATCCCCCCGACAGAGGGCGCCCTCGTGGTACAGAACGCCAATCTCCAGGTCCCTGCGCTCCAGCAGTCCCTGAACCGGGCTCGCGAGCTCACACTCCAGGACGCGCTCGGCGTAGAAGGGGCTGACATCCAAGGCGATGGTTCCAGGGATGTCGTTGAGAAGCCGAGCGTTGCTCGCTGCGCTGCGAACAAAGCCCTCGACCGTGTCTCCGCTTCCACCGCAGGGCACGTCCTCGGCCCGGGTGCGAGGCTTCTCCAAAAAGGTCTGAACCCAGATGCTCAACGGCGGCCCCTCCAACAGGGGGCGCTCGTCTACATAGACCTGCACTTCTCCATCAGCGAGGACCACAATCTCATGGCTGGGGAGCGCGACCACATCCAGGTAGCTTCCCTTGAGCAGCAGCTCAGCGGCGCCATCTTCGACCCGCCAAAGGCCCAGCTCGCCGAGCACGTAGACCCCTCTCTCCGCCACGGCGATGCGGTAAGCCGCGTCCGGTAGCGTCTCACCCTGGGGCCCTACAAGCCCGTTCTCCCCAAGGGCCACCCAGCGACCTTCCGCCGAATCGGCGATGTCCAACACCTCTGCCCCAGTCTCGAGCTCTCCATTCACGATTAGGCCTGACTTGGTGCCGATAGCCTTGTTCGAGAACACGGTGCCGGTCCCAGGCAGCTCTCTGCTGCTCACTTCAAAGCTTCGGGTGTCAACGTTCAGCAGCTCCGATCCCGCCAGCAGCTGCAAACCCTCCGCTCCAAAGCGAGCGGCGACAACATCCAGGCGCCCGAGATCGGCAACCTCCGTTGGGCGAAGCCAGTCCCAAGGGTGCGAGACGCGCAGGTCATAGGAGGTTCGATACAGCTTACCGTCCAAACCAACCCCCCAGATGGCATTGCCCTCTACATCGTCTGCGGCCGCGACCAGAGCAGGAGCACGCCCACGGGCAAGCTCTACCTCGCCTGCCTCACAGTCGCCTTGGAACTCACTTCGGTACTCCACATCTGGAAAGCGATCTGGGTCAAGGCAAGCTGGTTTTTCTCGAATTTCGTAGCGGTCATCGAGAATCCAAGCATCCCCAGAGTTCTGTACCAGCAACAACGGTTCGCTCGGCACCGAAACGAGCCGCTTGCTGTCCCCCACAGGCAGCTCGGTCACCAACATCAGGCGGAAGCCGTCCACTTCTTGCACTGGATGGTCCAGCCAAGGGTTCACTCCTGCCACTTCGCTGTCTTGGGTGTCGCCGCGGCGACAGGATAAAAGGGAGACCAACAAGGCTAGCAAGAACATGCCTACACCTTAGTCGGGCAAGTTCCCCTTCACCGAGTCCAGCAGCGCATTGAGGCTGTAGGGCATGGGTAGCAGAGAGACACCTCGGGTCGCGAGGGCTTGGATGGCTGGGTCGTGCACGTCCGGTGTGCAGAACAACACGGCCTGTTCAGGGTACCGCCCGAGGATGACTTCTACCAAGCCTGCCTCTGGTCTGCCGCCCTGTAGCAGCGCCAGGCCAACGGGCCCTCTGCTGAGGACATCCAGGGTTTGCGGCAGACTGGCTGCCTCCAACACCTCAAAGGCGCCTCGCTCCAAGGCCCGCCGCAGTAGACGCCGCTGACGGTCGTTGGCATCCAGAATCAACACGCCTGGCCGGTAAATCGCGGCCCCCTCAGTGCCGGTCTTAGAGGCGCTTGACTGGCTTCTTAACTCACGCAAAATTCCTGTAACCTCGTCGGGGGAGTCCCTTCGGAGGGTGAGATGTACCAAGATCTGACCGCTGGCGCCGCGAATCCAGAGCTCTTGGCTGGTCTCCTCGACCCCATCCTCCAAACCTGCCACCAGCGAGGCCCAGCTGCCCTCAGGCAGACGCCCCGTCACGCTCAACCCAGCGCCAGGCCAATCTTGGAGCAAGGCTGCGAAGGCTGGATTCCAGATGCGGCTCTTTCCCGCCAAGTCCGCGGTAAAGAGCGGAACAGGCACGGCCGCAAACAGGCTGCGGTAGCGGACATCCGCCGCAAGAATGGCCTGGGCTTGCTGCTTGGATTCCAAGGCGCGGTTCACGATGTTCTCCATCGAGCCCGCCTCCCAGGGCTTGCGCATGTAATGCCACATGCTGCCCTGGTTAATCGCCCGCCGCACATCTCCGGGCTCCGAGAAAAAGCCGGTCAACAGGATGCGGACGGCCGTGGGCTGCTCTTGAGCCAACCAGCCCAAGAAGGACACCCCGGACTCTTGCGGCAAGCGGTCATCGGAGATCACAATGTCGATGCTGTGCTCGGCCACCAGCTCGCGCGCGCGCTCGGCGGAACCAGCAGTCAAGACGCGGAAGTCATCCTCGAAGGTCGCTTCCAGCCCGTCAACGACGAGTTCATCGTCGTCGACTACCAGGAGGATGGGCATTTGGGTGGGGGTGGCCTTCACCGCGGAAACCTGCTTATTGTTGTCCAATAGTAGCCCGCGAGGGCGCGAAGGAGACAGCGATGCGACCCTGGAGCGCTGCAGTGGATGCCCGCTTTGGGCCCCTCGCGGCCTGGCTGGCTGCCCATGACCCCGCCAGCCATCAGGCACTGGCGGACCTGGATCCACGGGTCTTCCCGCCCGATGCGCGCAGAGGAAAGCTCTGGCGCCGGGCCGAGCAGGACCTCAACACGCTCCGACAGCAGGTCTGGCTGCGGACCCAGAAAAGTGGGCTGCAGGCCTGTTCGTCCCTAGAGGTCCCGACGGAGATTCAGCGCAGCGGCCTACTGGGCCACCCGGTGCTGCACGGCCGCCTCTTTCCAGCGCTGCTCTTCAAGGGGCTTCTGGTCCAAGAGCAGCCCTTCAAGAGCGAGGCAAGACCCAATGCGCCTCTCCCCGAGCAGTCCCACGATCGCTACTATGCTGAGCTGCCGGAGATGCCTGGGGATGTGGACAGCGCTGCCGCAATCGCCCTGGCCGAGGAGCCGATCCACTTGCTGAAAGGGGCTCTGGAACGCCTGCGCTGGGCCCTGGCGCAGAATCCCATGCCCGTTTGGCAGGGGGAGGGTTGGTTTGGGCCCCACTGTCCGGCGGTGAGCGGACGGGCGCTCAGCGCGGCGGCAGCACATGGGATTCCAGTGAATCCTGCGCTCATCGCGGACCTGAGCGCCCTGAGTCCCTGGGTGAAAGGCATCCACTACCCGGATCCGGTCGTGGCCTCGGTTCTGGTCGCCCAGGGGCTGCGGGATCAAGGGCAGCCGCACCGCGCACTCGAGCGCATGATGGCCAGCGCCCCGGTGTCCAACTGGAGCGTCTTGGGGACTGCCAAAGTGGCCTCGTTTGCAGGAGACAGGCTGAGCCCGCGCCGGAGGGAGAAGCTGCTGGTCCGACTGGTACAGACCCAGCGCTGGGACGGATCCTGGCCCGCCACTCCCTGGTACCTGGTGCCCGCACTGCACGGGGGCATGACGGTCTTTGGCAGCTCGGCCTACAACACGGCCGCGGCGCTCAGAGCCCTTGCAGAACTCCGGCCTGGTCCCCATCCGGAGGCCCCTCCAGCGGCAGCTCAATGACGAATCGAGCGCCCCCTTCCGGCGGATCTTCCTGGTAGATCTCCCCGCCATGCAAGGTGACGAAGCTGGCGCAGAGGGAGAGCCCCAGACCGGAAGCAGTCGCGTCGTCCCGAGTGGTCTCGAAGGGGTCAAAGAGGGTTCGGCGAAGCTCCTCTGGAACACCCGGCCCCTGGTCCACAACCTCCAGGCGCATGGTCGTCTCATCCTGGGAAAAGTTGAGCTGAACCACGCCGCCCTGAGGGCTCATCTTCACCGCGTTGTGGAGCAGGTTGTAGACGACCTGATGCACCAAGACCGGGTAGCCGCGCAGCTTGGGCGCGATGCCTTGGATCTCGACCTGGACCTGTTTGCGGTCCATGCGCTTCTGGAGCAGGCGCACGGAGAGCTCAATGCCCGCAGAGGGGTCGAAGCGCTGCAGGCGGTCAATGCCGGGCTGCGAGAAGACCTGGAGGTTGCGCACGATCTCCGAGGCCCTGCGGACGCCGTCCAGCGAGAGTCGGGCGAAGCGCTCCACACGGTCGTAGCGCTCCTTCTCCAGTGCCCGCATGACCTGGTCCATCGAGGAGAGAGCGACTCCCAAGGGCGAGGCCAGCTCGTGCCCAATGCCGGCCGAGAGGGTGCTCAGAGCTGCGACCCGCTCCCAGCGGAAGGACTTGAGGCGGGCCTCGTCTCGCTCTTCAGTTCGGCGCTCGACCAACACCTCTAGCTCACGGTTCATCGCGATGATCGTGTCGACGGCCATGCGGTGGCTCACAGTGGCGCCCATCGCTGCTGCCGCCGCCTGGAGCGCCTCAAGGTCACCGGCTGGGGGAAGGGAGCCCGAGCCCGAGCCCAAGGTGAGAGCACCGACAAGCCCCGAGGACGTGCCCACCGGAATGAGGACCTCTACCTGTTCTTGGGCCAGCCAAACTTGGGCTGGGTTGTCGCTCATACCGTCTGAGAGCATCAAGCCGAGCTCGGAGATGCCCTCCCAAGGCAGATCGGCCTTCCCCTGACGGAGGTACAGGATGGCCGGACGGCTGCCGGCGATAGCCCGAACGCGCTCCAAGAAAAGCGCGGTGGCCTGGGGCAAGTCCTGGGTCCCTGCCAGCTCATACGGGAGCCGCTCCAGAGCCACACGCGCCTGCTCCTGGGTACGGCCAAACGCCCTTGGCACCATACCGAGCAACAGGCCAACAGCAGGAATCAGCAGGAGCAAGGCCGAGGAATCCTCGCCGCTCACCGCTCCGTACATCAGAACCAGGATGGCGGCGCCGCCAATGGCCGTGAGCCACTGCAGAGCGCTGCGAACCAGGAGAAGGCGGAACTCAAGGGCCGCCAAGCCCAGGCCGACGGGCACCGGTAGAAGCGCCAGCGTGGTGCCAATGAAGTACAGCTTTGCGGGCAGTGGCTGCCCGAGAATGGGTGGGATGTTGATGATCAGGGCGACCAGGACCGTGGCCCCAAGGCCCCATCCGATCCAGCCACCCTGCATGCGCTGCACCACAGCCTTGCTCTCGACCGCACTGTAGATCAGCGCACCAGCCGCCCCAAAAGTAGGTGGGAAAGTCGCGATCTGGACCAGTCCGGAGAGGCCCAAAAGATCGAAAGCCGTCACAAAGGGAACGGCAAACCAGCCCACACGCATGACCTTGTACATGCGCTCGGGGTTGACCAGACTCAGCGGAAACTGCAGGGCAAAAGACAAGAGCCCCAACACCCCGCCCAAGGCTCCGAGCAGGTTCAATGCGTGCATGCCAACCCCGGCCCATGCCGGCACAAACAGCGGCCGTAGCCCCACAAATACCGCTGGCAGCAGGTTCAACGCGGTCCCAACCGAGACCAACATCAAGGAGCGCCCCAGCAGGCCTCCACGGCGTCGGCCTGCCCAAAACC
>JBLHMA010000285.1:0-7175 GCA_047621545.1 Cognaticolwellia sp.
TAACGCTGGTATTCAGCAGGTGCATGGAGAGGACATCGCCGCCGAGGCGGTCAAGTCTCGCATCCGCCAGATCATCCAGGCCGAGGACCCCCGCAAGCCCAGATCTGACTCCGCCATCGTCAAAGAACTACTCAACTACAACATCAAGTGTGCCCGTCGCACCGTTGCTAAGTACCGAGAGGGTCTGGGCATCTTGAGCAGTAGCAAGCGCAAGTCACTCTTCTAAAGGCGTCGAGCCAGCGGGCTGAACCCGGTAGAGCCAAGCCCACTCGCCCTCTGAGTCAGAGAGGCTCTCGTCCAATAGCAGGGTGCAGCCACAGAGTTCCTGGGCCTTGCGCAGGCGGGACGTTGTCGGACTCAGATTGTAGCGCATCGGTGCGCTGGGCCGGACCAATAGCAGGTGGTGGCCTGTGGACAAACGCAGAAAGTCGGCGAACGCTTGGTTGCGGTCAGTGGCCTGCGATACGGCGCCCCAGCCATGTAGAACTCGAATTTCTGGGACTTGAATCTCGAGCATGCCGTAGAGGTCGTAGTCACTGGCCCGTAGGGACTGAACCTGATTGCGCCGAAGCATCTCGGCCAAGGCTTCTTGACCCTTCGCTTGGAAGTGGGGGATGCGGCCGCTCTCAACCGCTGCATCGGTGTGGCGGAGCGCAAGAGCCCCTGGGACTATTAGCGGGAGAGCCAGTATCAACGCCGCTATGCCGCGCAGAGGATTACGGGGATTCACTCCCATGGCGAGCAACCGGGTTCCCGCCAAACCGAACCAGATTGCCAGCATTGGCGTCGCCTGGGCCAGGTGGTGCAGATCTCGGTTGGCAAGCCAAATCAGCAAGAGCTGGAGAGGGACGAACAGGGAGAAAATGCGTAGCAAGGCGCCGGACCGGTCCTCTCGAGGCCTAAGCCACTCCAGGCAGCTACCGCCGATCAGAACACAGCCGGCTATGAGCCGAGGCCAGATCGGCACGGATTGGTGGGTGCCGCCATAGGCTTGGTCCAGCCAGGCAAGCGGGTCACCCAAGAACCAGAGCAGTGAGCTGGGGACCTCTCGTGCCGGGGCGCGCTCTCCACTCAGTAGGCTAGAGATGCCCGAAAAACTGCGTTCCAGCTGCAGAGACAAAAAGTCGTGGGACTGAATGTGGCCCGCCTTGGGCATGGCCAGTCCGTGATGTATCCAAGTGACCCAGAGAGGAGAGGTCAGTAGAACAGGGATACCCACAAGCCAGGCCCAGGGTAGGGCAGGTGGTGGCTTGAGGTTGGGCTTGTCGTTTCGAGTGAGGAGTAGGGCCAGGCCCCATGCCAGCAGGGTTGGGAGGAAGGTGACCTTGGCTAGGAGACCGAGGCCCATGGCCACGGCGATGGCATAGGAGCCATGTCGACCGCCCCCCCAGCGCCGGCTCCAGGTACTCCATACGAGTAGCAGTCCGGCCGCCATCAGCAGGATCTCAGTACCACCCAATACCTTTCGGTAGAAAATGAAGCTCCAGTCTGCGGCGAGCACCAGGGCGGCTAGGCCTCCGGAACCCGAGGCGCCATGGAAGCGGAGAAAGCGGTGTATGAGTACCAGGAGCAGGGCGCCCATTAGTAGATGGATTGTGACCGCTCCGGGCTGGCCTGCCACGGCGTGCGCAAGGCGAGCTGGCCAATCTGGAGGTCCCCCCGTGTAGGTGTTTACGGCCAATGGCAGGCTGAGGG
The DNA here is from genome assembly GCA_047621545.1 of Cognaticolwellia sp. Taxonomy (GTDB): domain Bacteria; phylum Myxococcota_A; class UBA796; order UBA796; family CAJQPC01; genus CAJQPC01. Next base: position 1,696 of record JBLHMA010000285.1, read on the forward strand.
GGCCTATCTCTATACGTTCAAGGGGGCGTACCTGGCTGCTCTTCAATGGGCCGAGACTGGGGCCCGCGGCTAGTTGCCCATCGAAGGTGCGTAGCACGGCCGGTGGAGTATTTAAGCTCCAACTTAGGGCAACCTCGCCAACAGGACCGATGGCGTTGACTGTGAGCAAGCCGAGCAGGGTGTAGAGCACAAGAGCCAGAGCCAGGAGTACTGGCTTTCCTCGTCCTCTCTTACCCAACATCAGCGCCTCGTTTGGTCAGAGACGCGCGGCCGTTAGCACAGACACCAATGGGTGGAGTGGCTCGAGCAAGACCCGAAAGCGACCGTCTCGCTCCAGCAACTCCATCTCCTCCGTAGCGCTTACGGACTGCATCCAGTCGGCTTCGAAAAAGTCTGCATCGACCTGCTCGGGGGGAACGGTCCAGAACAGGTCTGCTATGACCATCAGTCCCCCGGGCTTGAGCATGCGCCAAGCCTGGTCCCACACCGCATGGCGCTCGGTGGTGGTCAAGGCTGTCAGTGCATAGCAAGCGGTGATGTGGGTCAGGCCCAACACATGCGGGGGCCTTCGCAAGTCGCCCTTCCGGAACTCAACATTCGAAGGGGCGTCCAGCTGGGCGCGCTCCAACATCTTTGGAGAGATATCTAGCCCGACCACGCGCTTGACGTGAGGAGCCAGAGTCTTGGCGACATTGCCTGTGCCGCAGCCCAGATCCAGAATCACATCGGTGTCGTCTGCCTCGCACCGGGTCAGCAGCACGTTGGTCGCCGTGTGACGCCAATACCCCTCAGCGTTCTCGATTCCGGCGCTGTCGTAGTCAGGGGCACGCGCATTCCAAAAGCTAACGAGCGGGCTACTCACTTTGGCTCGCCAAGTCGACCGAGCGCTCCCAGGCGATGTAGCGGCTGTTGGTGGCGGCCTCCTGCGCTTCCTCGAGGATGGCGCTTCCCTCGTCACCGTACATGTTGGTGCTTAGCCAGTTCTCGTAATTTCTCCGGTACTGCTCATCGGGCCACACTTCTACGCGGGCGGACAAGCCTGTAGCGGTCTCGGCGCGCTCTGCGGAGTACATCAGAGTCCGGCTCTCGCCAGGCAGGATGCGCGTGTCGTAGACTTCGCGAGAGAGACTCAGCGTCGTCTCCCTACCCACCATGAACTGTTGCCGGGTACCCGCGATGACGGTCCCACCGTCGTCGAGCTGCTCGACAATCAGAACGATTCTAGGGGTGGTGTACGACGGCATCCGGTGCGCTGCGCCGACATTTGTGATGGTCAGCTCCGCCTCCAAGGGCTCCAAGGGCTTGTCGCCCAGGCGCTTGAGCTCGGCGACCGCCTCGAAGCCGGTTTGCACGAACTCCTTGTCGTGGATTCCCTTGAAGGTGTGTGCACCGTCAGGCATGTGGCATGTCTGGCATGTCTTGCCTTCGGCGGCTGCCTCGGTACGACGCCACTCCTGGTAGGTCTCCTGGAGCTTCTTCTCCTGGAGCGCCTTGCCCTCGCCGTCGCGGAAGTCGTGGCAGCGTTCGCAAAACACGGCTTCTTGGTAGGCGTCCTTGGCGACAAAGCCACTGTGTGGCTGACCCTCGTTGGGGTCCACCCACTCACTGTCGGCGGTCTCACCCTCGGTTTCGCTACCCACAGCGTGCGTGTCGGTCTCGGGCCCGTAGCGGGTCCAGTCTCTGACGTGGCAGCCGGCGCATGTGAGGCCCTGGACGCGTAGGTCGGCGTCGAACTCAGGGTTGTCCTGATAGGCTGCGCCTTTTTCGCTTCCCTTGAGCCGGGGATACTGTTCGGCGTTTGGAGCGTGGCAGCGCTGGCAGGCCTTGACCATGCCGTCATTGGCGTCCACGAGCTGACCCATCATGCCAGGGCCCATGCCCAAGTGGTGCCAGCTGGTTTGCCACTCGGCAAGCTGCTGGGGGTGGCAGGTTCCGCAGGACTCGGGGCTAAGGTTGGCCTCGATCTCGGTCCAATCCTGTGGCGCCTCTCCCTGGAGGTCGATTGGGGCATTGAAGTGATCTGCGAGCCAGGGGTCGAAGGCTCCGTGCGGATTCTCAGTCACTACCTGCGCTTCCGGGGCCGTCGGATCGGTCACAAGGACCGTCACCTCCGATGCGTCGGGATCCGTAGCGTCAGGTACTCTGGCCTGCAGCTTGTACAGGGGAGAGGCGTGGAACTCGGGCTGCTCGAATGCCTTTGGCTGGTAGTTGTTCTCGTAGTAGGTCTTCGCGGCAATGCCGCCGAAGACTACGATTACAATACCAAGCACGACGTTCAGCGCGCTCTCAACTCGCTTTCGATCCATCATAAGGCGGTCCTAACCCAAGGCTTCGGAGACGTCGGCTAAACTTAGGCTGAGGCCGCCATTCTCGGTCCCAAGGGACAAGAAAGCCCAGGCCGCACCCTTGAACTGGCTGGTTTCAGGTCTGGAGAACCAATCGTAGCAGGCGTTGATGGCGGTGACCATGCCGCTAGCATTATCGGCGTTCGACGGCATGTCCTCTGTCCAGGTGGCGATGTGCGAAGGCACCGGTAGCGTTGGGGCCAATTTCCTGCAGACCGGTGTTCAGCGATGGATCCCTTGAAGGGCCAGCGTGGTGCCGACCTGGAGTGTCCATCCGTCGCCTAAGATTGGATGCCTTGAGGACGGTTGCCGACCCTCAAAGACAAACCCCCCGGTGCTCACTTGGAGCACCGGGGGGGATGATCGCAAATTGAGCTTGAGCTCACTCGCCGCAAGCGTTGCAAGCGTTGCAAGCGTTGCAAGCGTTGCAAGCGTTGCAAGCGTTGCAAGCGTTGCAAGCGTTGCAAGCGTTGCAAGCGTTGTCAGCGTTGTCAGCGTTTTCCTCGGCGTCCTTCTCACAGGCAACCAGGGCGAAAGCAGCGGTAGCGGCGGCAGCAGCAGCCAAAAGCTTGGTGTTCATATTCCATCTCCTATTGGGTTTGGGCTCAATGCCCGTGGGCTGTATATCAGAACGCGGGTGGGGGCGGCGAGTTTCGCCGGTGACGTTTCTGCCGTAGCCCCCAGAAGAAACGGCACCCCAAACGAACAACCCCCCCGGAGCACGAAGCCTCGGAGGGGTTGTTACTCGCTAAAGCGAGGAATTCACTCGCCGCAAGCGTTGCAAGCGTTGCAAGCGTTGCAAGCGTTGCAAGCGTTGCAAGCGTTGCATGCGTTGCATGCGTTGCATGCGTTGCATGCGTTGCATGCGTTGTCAGCGTTCTCTTCGGCGTCCTTCTCACAGGCGATCAGGGCGAAGGCGGCGGTAGCGGCGGCGGCGGCAGCGAGGAGCTTGGTGTTCATAGTAGTGAACCTTATCTTGTAGCGGTTTCGGCCGAGAACCGGACAGCCCGGTGCAAGGCTTCTCCCCAGAAGGGGAAAGTGTTGAATCCGACGTTATTGGATTTCGGTGGCCAGCCTATCCCAGCATGGAATGCCTGTCTATTTTGGCCCTCGGTTCCTTTCGGATGCGGAGACTATCCCCCACAGGTGATGACGTGTCAAGAGTAGGGTTGCCCTATAGTGTGAGCCTTCACAGTGACGTTGTCTGGGAGCCTTGGTGAACGCGATCGATTTGGCCCTATGGGGCAGCGCAGGCGTATTGGCTGCAGCGACACTTTGGTGGGCTCGCCCGAGTCCGGTTGCACTCGACTGGGAACGCTTTTTTAAGCTTACTCTCCTCACGCAGCTCCGTGGTCAGGTGGAGTCAGGGCAGGGGACGGCCAATGAGTGGGCTGAGAAAGGTAGGGAGAAAGTATGGTTTTCGAATCTTGCTCGAATGCCTTTCGTGAAACTCCTCAAGCCAAGCCCGCGAACACTCAAGGTGCCAGCACTTCCAGGGGAGCTGGCCCTTACTCAAGCGTTGATCGACCAGCCCAATGCTCAGGCACGCCTGACCCTCATGTATGGAGTTGGTCAGGACGCGGAACTTTACGAGGAGCCCGAATCTGCCGGAGAGGCGTGGCGACTGCCGCAATACTTGGGGCGGGGAGCAGATTGGGACAGCCTGGCCTCGCTGGGGGACCCGATCGTAGAGGCGATCCGGCGCAAGGGGCAACAGGTCTGGATCCAGCTTGGTGGGCTCGATCTTCCTCTCCAAGAGCTGCTTCCCCGCACGTCTTCTCTGAGTACTTCCACGCCCCAAGACACCGCGAACGCCATCGACGCGCTGGGGCCAAATGCAGAGGACCGCTTCGTTCTGCTGGCTGCTGGGGCCGACGCCTCACTGCTCCTGGACACTCTGAAGGCCTTCGATGGCTTGCGGGACCGCGTCTTGGCGGTGGTGTTGATCGACCCCGAACTCTCTGAACGCCAGGAATGGCTCAACGCCCACTTCAACCACCAGGACTTCGACACCGAGCTGGCGCGTCCTACGGGCTGGTTCCAGCTGCGCTTTTTAGAAAGGAACGCCACCGAACGGCAGGTCGCTCACCGCGCTCTGGCCTTGCCGGTTCCGTCCGAGGCGGAGAGCGGGCGAGTCTCCATCGAACTCGTAGAACTGGGGCTGTTGCCTGGGAGCCACCAGGAAGCGGAAGGGGAGTGGCTTGCTCGGGGTCTGGTCCTCACGGTGCTCGCGTGGTTGGGGAGCCGCGGATAGGAGGCGCGCAACACGTTGTAGCGCCGAGGCCGACCCATGCATCCTTTTCACCGAACCGAGCTCATCGTTGGCCGCCGCGGTTTCTCTCGCCTGCAAAAGTCGTCGGTCCTGATCGTCGGCTTGGGCGGCGTAGGCTCCTATGCGGCCGAGGCGATTGCGCGCAGTGGTGTGGGGCGTATCGGTTTGGTGGACTTTGACGATGTCTGCCTGACCAACTTGAACCGACAGCTGCATGCCTTTCGCCGCACGGTGGGCTTGCCGAAGAGTGAGCTGACTGAGCAGCGCATTCGTGCCATCAACCCCAAGGCGGAAGTCCAGAGTTGGTACCGCTTCTTTAACCATGAGAGCAGCGCGGAGATCCTGGAGCCGGGCTGGGACTGGGTCATCGACTGCATCGACAACGTGACCGCCAAGCTCCACCTCCTGGAGACCTGTGCCAACAACGAGATCCCGGTCGTTGCATCGATGGGGGCCGGCTCGAAGATGGATCCCACTCGGATCCGGGTGCACCCACTGGACAAGACGAAGATCGACCCCTTGGCCAAGGTCGTACGCAAAAAGCTGCGACAGCGTGGGGTTGACATCACCCGCATCCAGGCTGTCTGGTCTGATGAGCCCCCGGTTGTCCTGGACAACGACGTGGCCGACGCGTTTCGCTGTATTTGCCCTCAGCCCGATAACGACGTGCACTCTTGTGAGAGCCGAAACGTGATCCAAGGCACGGTTAGCTTCATCCCATCCGTCTTTGGCTTGATGGCCGCCGGTGCTGTGGTCAACGGCATCGTAGGACGTAAAATCGGGCAGCCGTGAGCGCCCTGAAGCACAAGGCCCTGTGGGGTCTACGCTCAGACATGCACTTCCTGAACCATGGGTCCTTTGGG
>JBLHMA010000286.1:0-7154 GCA_047621545.1 Cognaticolwellia sp.
GCTCACCAGCATTCCAAGGTCCGAGAGCGCCACAACCGAAGAGACCGCCTCGGGGCTCAACAGCTCCGACTCAAGGGGCTCAATATCCAGATCCGCCACTCCTGTGGGGCCACAAGCCAGGACCAGAACAAGGGAAAACACGGACGCGGGATCCTGTAGCGCTGGATGGCGGTCGGGGTTGATGGAGATACTATCCTGTCCCTGCCTCTTCTCGGAGATCCCTTGCTGCCCTGGCTCCTCCTTCTGGCCTGTGCTGGCTCCGACGAACTGCCGCCCCCAGACACCGGCGCCGGCAGCAGCGATCTGTCCCCCTGCGATCCAGCCCTGAGCCTCTCCCCCCAGGACGCGGCCGTGGACGTCTTTGGCTTTGTGCAGCTCCAACCCAGCGGGGGCACGGGCGCCTACCTGTTCAGCCTGGAGGGCGTGGGCCAGGTCGCCGAAGAGAGTGGCGCTTTTCTGGCTGGTCTGACCTTGGGCATGGCAACCGTCACGGTGGTGGATCAGGGCTGTCTAGGCTCGGCGACGGCAGAGATCCAGGTGGTGGACACCCTCTCCCTCCTGCCTGAAAAGGCCACACTGGCGCCAGGGCAGACCCTAGCCTTCGAAGCATTTGGGGGCGCCGAGACCGCCTGTTCCCTGTACCAAGACAGCACCGGTGCCAGCTTGGATGCAGACTGCCTGTACACCGCGGGCCCCGTGCCTGGCGTGGACCAAGTACGCCTTGTAGACGCCGCGACCGGCGCCTTTGCCGCAGCCTTGATCACCGTCTCCGAGTCGGCCAGCTTCTTGGTCTGGGGGCACGAGCACGTCTACCTGCCAGAAGGCGCGCGCTTCGACTTTGAGCCCATCGGTGGAAGCGGGGCGGTGCAGGTGACCGTGGTCAGCGGCGACGTGGTCTTGGACGGCAACACCCTGAGCGGGGGCAGCGGCACCGTGCGGGTTCAGGACCGCTACATCTCCACCTGGATCGACGTTCAAGTACACAAGGTTTCCCCCCTCGTGCCTGACGCGGAGAGAGATGGGGAGCGCTCCGGCTTGGGCAGCGCTCTGTACGTCGGGGACGTAAACGGCGACGGCTACAACGACGCACTGATGGGCACGCCCGAGGTCAGCAGCGGCGCCTACTACGGGGGCCAAGTGCAGCTCTATGCTGGCACTTCATCCGGCCTGTCGCTGACCCCTGCCCAGATCTGGACCGGCGACACACGCTACGAGGCTCTGGGCATGGCCTTGGCCCAGGGAGACCTGAACGGCGACGGCTACCCCGAGCTGCTCATCGGCAGCGGTGGAATTGACCGTGGGGCCACCAACAACGGCGGCGTGCACATCTTCGCGGGCCAAGCGGGCGCATTTTGGGGCGACACCCCAAGCCAGAGCCTCTACGGAGTGAACCAATACGACCGCTTTGGCGATGCCCTGGCCCTGTGCGATTTTGACGCCGACGGGTGGCTGGACTTGGCCGTTGGCGCACCCGACTCGGAGGACCAGGCGGGCAGCGCTGACGCCCAAGGCTCCGTCCAGGTTTTCAAGGGCAGCAGCGACGGCTTTGGGGACGAGCCGGACTTTGTGCTCTGGGGACAGCTGCCGGATGGCGAGGCCTGGCGCGTGGAAGACGACGCCAACTTTGGCGAAGCGCTGAGCGCCGGCGACTACAACGGAGATGGCCTGTGCGACGTTGCTGCGGGCGGAACGGGCGCCGATGCCGTGGCAATCTGGGCAGGCACCCTGGCCGAGGGCTTGGGCCTGGAGCGGACCCCCAGCTTGGTGCTCCTGGGGGAGGCTGGAGACTTTGGGCGCAGCCTTGCGAGCGGGGACGTTGACGGAGATGGCCAAGCCGAGCTGCTGGTCAGCCACTGGGACGCCGACATCCTCAAGTCCAACGGCGGCGCGACCTTCCTCTTCGCCAATCTGGACCTGTCAGGCGGCGCCACCCAGGACAGCGACCAGGCCGCCTGGACCGTCTACGGGACCGCCAGCTCAGACTACGTGGGCTCCAGCGTGGCCATGGAGGATCTGGACGGCGACGGCCGCTCCGAGGTCATGATCGGCGCCTACCGAGTCGAGGACGATACCCGCACCAACAACGGCGTGGTCCTGTTCTACGACGCCATCAAGGTGCTCACCGACGGCACCCGCGAGAGCAGCACCCGGGCTTCCCTGCGTCTGCTGGGCCCGAACGCCGGGGGCCGATTTGGCCAAGTCGTGGCGCCGGTGGATCTGGATGGCCTGCTGGTCTTTGCTGGCTACGACTCCGAATGGGGCATCCAGGCAGGAGCGCCTTGGTACGTGCCGTTGGACGGCGCCGATCCTGAGCTCCTTGAGTTCCCTGGTCGGGCCGCTGGCCATGGGTTTGGCCAGGCGATGGCCCTACTGGACGTGAACGGAGACGGGGATGCCCAACTCCTCATGGGCGCTCCTGGCATCGGCCAAACCAGCCAGGGCGCCAACGCGGGCGGCGTCTACGCCTACGACCTGCAGGGCGGGCAGGCCACCTCCCCCGAGTCGGTCTTGGGGGGGCACCACTCCTGGACCTCCACCGATGGCTTTGGTCACGGCTTTGCCCTGGGCGACTTTGACGGAGACGGTCGCCAAGACCTGGCGGTTGCGGCACGCAAGGACTCCAAGCTCTCCGGCTTAGACGACTCCTACGCCAACCCCGACGCGTGCGCCGAGTACGTCGCCTTGGCCGGCTCGGTGCTCATCTACCGGGGCCGCGGCGCGGGATTCGCCAGCGACCCCACCTGGATCGTACACGCCCCAGACTCCTACGGCTACATCGACGCTCTGGCCAGCGGCTTTGACCTGGACGGAGACGGCAAGGACGAGTTGGCCTTTGGCGGCCAAGGTTGGCACGAGGGGGGCGGCTTTGCCCTGGCCTTTGGTCGGGACAGGGACAGCAGCGGGACCCTGGTGGTCTGCGACGCTCTGAGCTTTGAGGGGGAGAACGCTTTCGACCGCCTGGGGACCGCCTTCATCGGTCTGGGCGACCTGGACGGAGACGGCTGCGATGAGCTGGCGATCGGCGCCACCGGCACCGAATACAGCAGCGACTACTACAACCAGGGCATCGTGCACCTGCTCTGGGGCTGGTCGGCAAGCTGCGGTGACCAGATCCAGGTCAGCGCGCTCAGCATGCGCAGCGTCGGCGGGGGCATCGGCGCCTCCTTGGATGCAGCCGACGTAGACGGGGACGGTCTACAGGATCTGCTGGTCGGCGGTGCTGAACAGCGGGCCTTCTTTGCGGAGATGGGCGGCATCTGGGTCTCCCCCGGTCACTACCTGCAAGACCTTCCTCGGGCGACCACCTCCGCCGGGCTCCTGCCCGAGCTGGGCAGCGTGGGCTTCTCCTACTTGGTCCCACAGGATGGCCTGGAGGGCGTGCACGGTCTGCTGGGCCCCGGCGCCGCCAGCCTCTTCGGGCAAGCCGTCGCCTGGGTTGAGCTGCCCGATGGAGGCTGGGCTGCAGCGGTGGGCGTTCCTCAAGGTGCCTTGGGGGGCAGCGCGCTGAGCGGCGGCGTCGCGCTCTACCGCTACCGCTTTGAATCGGGGGCTTGGGGCCTGGAGTCTGTCCCCTTCGCCGTCGTCGGCGGCGAGAGCGCAGCAGAGCTCGGCGGCCTGGGCAGCACCCTTCGCTCACAGCGCGTGGACGGGGAGAGCTACCTGATGGTGGGCGCCCCCTTGAGCAGCGCTGCTGGTCTGGACCTGGGGGCTGGGTACCTGGTGCTCTTGGAGTAGCGGACCCGAACGTCTTCCGCGGTGAGGCTCAAGGTCAGTGCCCCAACACGGCAAACCCAAGCCCCAAGCCAGCCTCCGTGAGCATGCGGGAGGTCCGTCTTATGAGCCCGCATCGGGCACACTGTTTGAGACCCGAAATTCAGGGATCAGGCCGGCCAAGCGCCCTCTGGACTCCACCGCAAAGAGCTCTGGCTCCGCGACCCCGTCCTGGGCACAGATGTGGGCCGCCGCCAAGCGCCCGCTGGAGACCGCCGCCTCCATCAGGAAGGCCGGGAACTCCAGCTTTACGTGGTCTCCCGCCAAGAAGAGATTGGGGATCTCGGTGTGCACCGGGCTGCGCTTGTCCCACTCGCCCACCCCAAAGCGGGTGAAGTTGTCCTGGGTCATGGCCTCGCTGTGGAGCACCTTGGCATTGGCCAGCTCCGGAAAGGCATCCCGCAGCTCGGCCAAGAGTGCGTCTCGGTGCGCATCCACGCTGCCTTGGTCCTGAGGTGGGATGGCGTAGGCGTGGCTCTCCACCACGCTGCCTCCGCTGCCCTCGGCCCACGCAATGTAGGGGTCCTGGAACTTGGAGTAGATCGCCAGCGAGTCGGTCCAGCGGTAGCCGGCGACCGTGTAGAAAGCCGTTCGGTCGGCGCGGACCGGTGTATCGAACCAGAAGCGACAGACCGCATAGGGCTCGGCCATGCCCACCGCCTGAATCGAGGCGTTCAAGGTGGGGGCGTGCTTGTCCAGTGCGCTGGCTTGGGCGATGGCCTGCAAGGGCCCGACCTCGGTGGCGAGCACGATGCTATCCGCGTCCAGGGTCTCCTCCCGCCCAGGCATCTGAAGCAGCGCTTGAGTGCCTATGATCTCGACCAAAAGCTGCTCCATCGGCTTGGGTGGAGGACCCCCAATGTTCCGGCCATCAGAGTCATATCGGCCGTTGTGACAGGGGCAGACAAAGCCGCTCTGGGCCAGCTGAACCGGACAGCCCATGTGGGTGCAGCGGCTGGAGCGCGCCTCCAGTCCATCCGGGGTGCGGCGCACAAAGGCCGCCCCGACGGCCACCCAGCCCTGCTCGGGTATCTGCGCCAGCTCAATCCGGTGGTCCTGGCCGACGTCCCCCAGGACCAGGCCGCTCGCACGGCCGTTCTCGAAACGGACACTCCGGGCCAAAGTGCCTGTGCGAACCGACACTCCCAGCTCATCCAAGTGCGCTCTCAGGGGGGCCAAGATGCTTAGGTGGCAGCCCACTCCCAGAGCGTCAAAACCCAGGCCCTCCGGGTTCCCCAGCATGTAGAAGTGGAAAAACCGTATCAGCTCGGCCGCGGAGAGCTGCTTGAGGCCGTTCATGGACGCTTGGCCAAAAGGGCGCAGAATCAGCTCAGCGAAGGGGCCTTCCAGACGGCCCTCCCGCACAAAGGTCTCCGCGTCGATGTGGTCCCACTGCTCGAAGGTCTTGACCGGGTCGTAGGAGAGCAGGGCTTGCATGCCCGGACGGTCGCCCGCCACGTGCTCCAAGTCCAAGCTGGGGCTCTCCTTGACCACCTGGAGCAAGTCCATTGGGAAGGGGAGCTTGTCCCCTCCAAAGGCTTCCTCCCGGCCGTCCGCGAAGAGCACCGTGTAGGCAGACTGAGGCACGAAGTGCTGGTCGGCACCCGCCTCCGCCAAGAAGACCCGCAGGTTGTAGTACTGGGAGAAGAATCCGTGAAAACCATGCTCCATGGGCACCGTCTCTCCCAGCACCTCAATGGGCCAACCGGACAGCTTGCCCCCCAGGGCGTTGGCCTTCTCCACCAGGGTGACCCGATAGCCGCGCTCGGCCAGCGTCGCCGCCGCCGCCATGCCAGCCAACCCCCCGCCCACAACGGCGACATGCTTGGAAGTCATGGTAGAAACCAGCCTTCCATCTCCCAGCTTGGGCACGGTCTGCCGGTCCGCCCGAAACGCGCGCAGCACACCCCCAAAGCCAGCCGCCGCAAGGGCACTGGCTGCAAGTGAGGCTTTGAGGAGGGTGCGACGCTTCATGCCCCGCCCCGATAGCGGATGCGGAGGCTGGGCGGTAGTGCGCTGAGTCAGCAGGGGCGCATGCAGACAGTCTGTGGTCAGTCCAGCTCCAGCTCACCAAGGAAACCAGCGATGAGCCCCAGACGCCCATCTGTACCCACGACGCCTGCGTCCATGCCATCCAGGTTGAAGAGCGTGGCCTCCATCACCCAGCGGAAGTGGATGAACTCGCCTTGGGTCACAACCTCACTGCTGGCACGGCCTGCTGCCTGTTCGTGAGCTGGAGCCTGTCGGCGTCTGTGTGACCACCTTCCCCATCTCACGGAGCTACACCTGCGCGAAGCTGGTCGCGAGCCCTTGCGCCGGGACCTGCACTTCCAGCCTGTTGGCGGTGCCCTGACCAAGCCGGCCTGGAGCGCGGACAAGCGCGCCCGTGCCTGACCCGGTCTCTGGCGCGCAGGTCCTTCGCACGCAGGTCCTTGGCACCCAGGTCCTTCGCAGCCAGTGGGCTCTGCTGCCCACGGGCTTGGCCCAGAACATCGAGATCCGCCGTCTATACGGTGTGATCACCCACATCGGGCCGGCCTTGGGTCCCTGTGAACCGGGCTTGGTCATGCCCGGCCTGGTCAACGCCCACACCCACCTGGAGCTCTGCGGTCTACAGCAGCCCGGCGGGGAAGGCCTGCCCCACTGGGTGCGCGGTCTGATGGGTCAGCGGAGGAGTACAAGGACCGGCACCCACCGGTTTTCACCTGCAGGCCGTGCCCCACGCGCCCTACTCCAGCTCCCCTGAGCTGCTCGTCGTTGCCATCTCTTCGCGGCGTGGCCCAGCTTTGCCCACCTTGCACCTGGACGGGGACCCCGCCGAGCGGCAGTTCCTGCGAGATGGGACGGGACCTTGGGCGGATGTCTTGGACTTTCTCGGCCGAAACCGAGCCGCGTTCGAGCCTCCCGGATGCACGCCGGTGCAGTACCTGGAGCGCCTGGGTCTGTTGGACAAGGTGGCCTTGGTGCACTGCACCCTGACCCGAGATGAGGACCTGGATTTGTTGGCGGAGCGGGGAACCCATGTGGTGCTCTGTCCCAGCTCGAACCTGCACATCACGGGGATGTTGCCCGGCGTGCCTGGCATGGTTGCAAGGGGCATCCCGCTGGCCCTGGGCACCGACTCGACGGCGAGCGGACAGAGCTTGGATGTGATGGGGGAGGTGCGCATTTTGGCGGAGCACTTCCCGGAGATTCCGGTGGAGGTGTGGTTGTTGGCGGCGACGGCGGGTGGCGGCCGGGTTGTCGGGGTGGCGGCAGAGCTGGTGGTGGGTGGCAGGTCTGGTTTGTTGCGGGCTGATCCTGCTGAACCCTGGGCATCGGGGGTTGAACGCAACATCCGGGGAAGCATCGAGGGTTGAACGCAACATCTCGGGAAGCATTGG
>JBLHMA010000287.1:0-7147 GCA_047621545.1 Cognaticolwellia sp.
CGAGACGATGAACTGCTCAACCTTCGGCCCGATACGTCCCGCGATCATACGCGGCACACCGGGAATCCCCTTCAAGTTGATGCTCAGGTCGCCTTCCAGAACCACCCGCGTGGTCCCGTTGCCCAGGTCCACAAAGGTGTTGGTACCGCTACACTTGACCGCGTCGGTAAATGCCCGGGGCTTGATCTCCCACAGGCACCGCATTTCCCCCTCTCGCCATTCTGCAAAGTCATCCCAACGCAGCATTTCGGGCTTGAGAAAGGCCTTGGCGAAGGTCGGAATTTCGCTCTTGGCGAACCACACGTTGTGCAGCTTGATGGCGCCTTCGATCTCGTCTCGGGACTCCACAACGATCTTCTGGATGTCGTCGATGTAGGTGGCGAACTCAGGCAGGTGATCGCGGTAGGCCAAGAAGGCCTCGGCTTGCCCGTGGTTCACGACGGACTCGGAGTGGATGCGCATAGGAAGCTTCCGTGAGTAAGAGGTGCCAGGACGCTATCATGGGCCCCGCGCCTTGCCTGACCTCGCTGGTGCCAAGGTGGCTCTCCCGTGCTCCAGACCGACCCCGCATTCTCCGACGCCGTCGAGGCCGCCGTGGGGAGGATCGAAGCCAACACCCAGGCCGAGCTGGTGGTGGTCGTCGCCGGGCGCAGTGGCAGCTACCGGGATCTCTCACTGCTTGCTGGCATCTGCGCTGCCGCCTTGGGACTGATCGTCGCGCTCTTCGCTCCGGCCGACTTCCACGCGGCCTGGATCCCAGTGGACCTGATGCTTCTCTTCGCAGGCGTGGCGTGGGCAAGCCGGCGTCTACCCTGGGTTATGCGACACCTGTCTCCCTCCGACCGCAAGGCCGACCAGGTAGACCAGGCTGCCAGCGCGGCCTTTCACGAAGAAGCGGTGCACGCGACCCGAGACCGCTGCGGTGTCCTGATCTACCTCTCCTTGCTGGAAGATCAGATCCGGATCATTCCCGACGTGGGCGTGAGCGGACATGTGCCCCCGGCCACCTTGGAGGGCTTGTCCTGGTCCTTCCAAGACAGCGAAGCGCTGATCAAGGGGCTCGATGCACTGGGCGTGGTCTTGGCTGAGCACCTACCCAGCCAAGGGGAAAGCGAGAATCTGATCTCCAACGCCCCCCGGATCCACCCGTGAAAGCCCTCCGTCGCACACTGGGGGCTGGCGCCCTTGTCCTGACCCTGGCACTCTCCTTGCCTGCGGATGCGCGCGTAGGCGGCGGCCAAAACTACGGCGGCGGCTCCAGCTCATCGAGCTCCAGCGGTGGCTCCTCTAGCTCCGGCGATCTGGTCGGCCTGCTGCTCTGGCTGTGCATTGAGCACCCGGTAATCGGCATTCCCCTAACCCTGGGCGTCGTGGGCTTCACCGTCTACTCAAAGACCCGAGGTGGCACGAGCGGCACCGTACGAACCATCCAACGCGGCCCGGCCCGGGTGCCCAAACCCCAGCGCGGCATGGCTGTGCTCAGAGAGTCCGACCCCGGCTTCAGCGAGCCCCTGTTCCTGGACCTGGTGCAGCTCTTGTTCACCCGCGTGCACGAGCTCAGGTCTGGAGGAGACTACAGCGCGATCCAAGCGATGCTGACGCCCGAAGCCCAGGCCCAGCTCAAGCAGCGCAAGCCCGTGCCCACAGCCGAGGTCATTGTCGGCGCCTCCCGCATCCTGAGCGTGACTCTGCAGCCCCCACAGGCCTTCATCGTCGTGGAGTTCGAGGCCAACGTCACCGTCAGCGGCAAGCCGATCTGGATCCAAGAGCGCTGGACCTTCAGACGCCTGGCTGCCGCTCACTCCCCGCCCCCAGACCGCATGCAGGCACTACGCTGTCCCGCCTGCGGAGCGGCACTGGAGACCGATACGAGTGGCCAGTGCACATTCTGCGGCACCGGCATCTCCGACGGGCGCCTGCAGTGGCAGCTCTACGACGCACAACTCCTGAACAGTCGGCCCGCGACTGCGCCCTCCCTCAGCTTGGGCGGCGGCATGGAGACCGGCACCGACCTGCCCACCGTGCGCGATCCCGAGCTGGCCGCCCACACCCGAGCGCTCCTGGCCCGCCACCCCGAGCTGCAGTGGAGCGAGCTGGAGACCCGGGTTCGCAAGGTCTTCATGGCCCTACAAGACGCCTGGTCCAGTGGCCGCTGGGAAAAAGCCCGTCCGTTTCAGACCGACGCCCTGTTTCAGACCCACCGCTATTGGATCGAGAACTACAAGCGCGCCGGCCTTCAGAACGCCCTGGAAGACATCCAGGTCGAGCGTATTGAGCCGATTAAGGTGAGCTTGGACGCCTACTACGAGGCTGTCACCTTCCGCATCTTTGCCCAGATGCGCGACTGGACCCAGAACGCCCAGGGCCAAGTGGTCGGCGGCTCCAAAACCCAGGCCCGCACGTTCTCGGAGTACTGGACTTTTGTGCGCATGGCCGGCGGCGATGCCAGTGCCAGCGCCGACACCGAACACTGCCCTAGCTGCGCAGCGCCTCTCGATCGGGTCGACCTGGGCGGCGTGTGCGGCTACTGCGGAACTCGCATCGTGGGCGCTGAACACGCCTGGGTGCTCTCGAGCATCACTCAGGACGAGGCCTACCGTGGCTGACCAAAAGCGCACAGCCGGCTGGCTGCCCCTCTCACACATCCACTCAAAGGGTGAGCGCAGCACCGCGAACGCCCTGGAGAAGGCTCTGGCCCAAGAGGGCCGAGAGGATCGCCACACCCATGGCTTCCATACCTACCCGGCCGGTTTGCATCCCGAGACTGCACGGGCCCTGCTTGAATACCTTCCGGGCGACACCCTCTACGATCCCTTTTGTGGCGGCGGAACCAGCCTGGTCGAGGGCATGCTGGACGGACGGGAGACCTACGGAAGCGACATTTCGCCGGTGGCCATCGCCATCGCCAATGCGCGGACACGCCTCTGGACCCCGGAGCGCATCACCAAGTTCCGCTCGGCATCTCGGCGTATTGCCAAGGAGGCCCAGGAGAACGAAGAGTTCCCTCCTCCGTTCATCGTTGCCCGGGTCAAGCCTTGGTACGAGCCCCATGTCGCCCTGGAGCTCGAAGGCATCCGCCGAGGAATTGCCGAGTCTGATCCCGAGGTGCGGCCCGCCCTGGAGCTCGTCCTGTCCTCGATTCTGATCAAGGTCTCGCTTCGCCGCTCGGACACCAGCCCTCAGCGCGTGGAACGCACCCGTCCCCTGGGCACGACGGCCATTCTCTTCCACAAGAAAGCCCGAGAGCTCGGCCGACGCTGGGAAGCCCTGGCCGCCGATGTACCCGAGGAGACACCCCAAGCTCAGCTCCACCAGATCTCCGGTTTGGAGGGGGATCCTCCCGGTCTGGTGCACAGCATTCTGACCAGCCCGCCCTACCCCGGCGTCTACGACTATCTGCCCTTCCAGCAGCTTCGTCTGGCCTGGCTAAACTGGGACAGCCCTGAGATCTGGAGCCAGGAGATGGGCTCACGCCGTGCCTTCCTAAAGAGCCCACGAGAGGCGCTCTTCAACTGGAACGAAGACCTGCGCACCTGGCTGACCCGGGTTCCACATCAGCTGCACCGCAACGGTCGGGCCGCCATCGTCATCGGAGACGGGGTAATGGAGAACCGAGTGATCTCAGTGCTCAAGCCCCTGCGACAAGAAGCCAAGGACGCAGGTCTCAAGATCATCGCCAGCGCATCGGGTGGCCGCCAGGACATGGGAACTGGCTTGATGCGTGAGGAGCACATCCTCCTGGTCGAAAAGTCGTGAGTGAGAAGGAGCCCAGCCTGGAGCCCAGTGGGGTCACCCTGGCCGAGCTCCAGACCCAGCTCCGTGCTTTCAACCAAGAGCGCGACTGGGGCCAATACCACAACCCCAGAAACCTGGCGATGGCGCTGAGCGTCGAATCCGCCGAGGTCTTGGAACTCTACTTGTGGAGCAGCGATCAGGGGCCTCAGCCGCCGGTGGCCTCGCGCGTGGACAAAGTGCCCCATGAGTTGGCCGACGTGCTCATCTGCCTGCTGAACTTAGCGGATCACGCAAAGGTAGATCTGGCCTCGGCTTTCCAAGACAAGCTGGCCATGAACGCCGAGAAATACCCTGCCTCCAAGGTCGCTGGACGCATGGAGAAGTACAGCGAGTACGAGTGAGCGGGTCCGGACCGACGCGGGAGCAGCGCGCCCAGGGGGTGTTCTGGGTGGGACTCCTACTCAGCCTGCTGATCTGCATGCTCCCAGTGCTCTCGGACCCCACCCGCATCGTACTGGGGAGTCCTGCCGGCGAGGCCAGCACGCACATCTTCGGCTTGCTCTCCGGCTTCGAGAGTCCCGGACTGCGGGTCAGCTCCCTGGCCAACTTCCCTCAAGGCCTGCGCTCAGATCTGGCCGACCCCATCAACCTGATCTGGCTCTGGCCGGGCAAGATCTGGGGACTGCGGGGGGCGGCGGTCGGATGGAACCTTTTGTGTGCCAGCACCCTCCTGCTGGCCGGCTGGGGAGGCTTCCGCTTGGGCAGGCAGCTGCACCCTTCCACGCCCGAGGCCGCCACAGTTCTGGGCTTGGCGTTGGCCTGCTCCCCCTATTTGCAGGGCGTGGCCTTCTCGAGCGGGCGCAGCGAGTACTGGGCTTGGGCCTGGCTGGCTTTGGTGCTGAGCTGGACACTCTCGGCTCTGCGCAAGCCAAGCGGGCTTGGCATAGCCAGGGCCGCCTTGGGTTTTATGGCGCTTGCCCTATCTGGGTGGCAGCCGCTGATCTTTGGGGGAATGGTACTGCTCCCCGCCCTGTTCCTGATCTCCGGCAAGCTCCCGAAGTGGCCGCTCGTGCCCATGGCTTCCCTTGCAGCCGTGGCGGCCGGTGTCTTGCTCTTCCAGCACCTGAGCGCGGACCCCTGGTGGATCCGACGAATCGTTAGTGAAGAGGTAGTGGCCGCTCCTGCGCACTTGGCGGAGCTGTGGCCTGACACACCATCAGGACAGATCGGGGACCGCCTCATGCTGCCGGGAGCGCTGCTGCTCATGCTGGCCGCTGGGGGTATGGCGCGACAGAAGGGCTGGGCTGCCCTGGCTCTGACCTTAGGGCTCTTGGCGTTGGGGCCGGCTATCGGCATGGGCGAACACATCTTGCCAGGCCCAGCGGCTCTGCTCGCGCCCCTACCCATTCTCGGTGGGCTCTCCGGCTGGTCGCGCCTCGCCCTGGTAGGGGTGCTGCCCCTGGCGGTCTTGGCCGCTGAGGCGGTGGCCCGGCTCCAGCCTCGACTGGGCGCTTGGGTGCTACTACTGGCTATCCCCCTGCTCATCGAGGGAGCGGCCATCCGCCCGGAGTTGCCAGCCAGCCACTTCATCTCCAGCTCGGAGCCTACGCTGGACTACGCGCTCGTGCGTTCCCCGCCTGGCGCCATCCTGGAGCTGCCATCGGCCCCAATCGGCCTGTCACTGGACAAAGAGACTCTGCGGGACCGGGCCCTACTCCAGACTATCTCTCACGGTCGCGCCAGCAGCTTGGTGTCCTCGCCTGAGCCCACCAACGCTTGGCTGGTGTCCCCGCTGCTGTTTGCCTTGGACCACCGGGAATCGCTGAAAGCAGTGGATTGCTCCACTCAACCCCAACTCACACGCGCTGGATTTGCTCTGTTGCTGCTGCATCGAGACTGGATGGGTTCTTCCCGTGCAGACCACGCGGAGCGCATCCTTCGCGCCCAGCATGGAGCCCCCGTCAAAGAAGGGCCGGGGTGGGCCATGTTCTTGGCAGCAGGACAGGGACCTGGGGGCTGCTGACGTTTTAGTTGATCGTGCTCGGATCCACCAAAGTGAACCCAGCAACCTGCGCCTTGAAGATCTGACCGTCGTCCCGGTGCATCTCGAAGCTGCCCTTCATGCTGCCTATACTAGTGCTCAGGGGGCAGCCTGAGGTGTAGACGTGCTCGTCTCCCGGCTCCAAGCGTGGCTGCTCCCCGACTACGCCAGGGCCCTTGATGTGCTCCACAAGCCCGGTGCCGTCCTGGATGATCCAGTGGCGAGACCTGAGCGTTGCGGCCGAATCGCCCTCATTGATGATGGTGACCTGGTACACGAAGAACCAAAATTTTTGGGCCGGATCGCTGCGAGCCGGGACAAAGGCGCTGCGAACGCGAACGCGGATCCCGTCTGTGAGGGCATCTGAAACCATGTTTGCTCCGCTTTGCTGCACCTTAGTCTTAACCTCTCAGGGCGGGCAGATGTCGCTGCCCCCCTGGTCGTCACAGGCCTGGCCGACGATCCGGCGGCTCAAGACGGGCCCAGAGAGCGGCGTGACCTCGACCAAGGCGCTGAACTGACCCTGTGCAGAAGGCTGAAAGGAGATGTTGATCGGAAAATCCGATCCGGGCGGCAGGCCAATGGGCAGCGGTAGGTCTGGCGGGAGCACGAAGCGATCCGCCTGGGGGCCACTGAGCAACACCGCATCGATCACCATGCGCTCGTCCCCCGTACTTAGGATCGTCAGCGTCGCCGTACTGGCCTTGCCGGCGGGTACACGCTCAAAGGCCAGCTCCCCCTCGGGTAGTAGCTCAAAGCGCGGGCCGACCGCTGAATCTTGGTTGTAAGTCTCTAAACCACACCCCAGCAGAGTCAGCAGCAGCGAGAAAATAGTCACCTTGTCAGATCCTTGAGACACCCAAGCCGCCGGCTTGGGTACCAGCGGGGCGGGTCAGACCATACGCCAAAGTTTCAGTCGCTGAGCGAGCCTGACCCGGCAGACACAAGCGATGTTGGATCTCATGTGTACGGCACGCAAGTAAACGGCCGACCCGAGGTGTAGAACTTCACTTTTTACTGACAACTGGCCTCGCGAGTGAGAGGGTGGGACAGACGCGCCAAGGGGAGTCTATGTCTGAGAAAGAATTGTCCCCCGCGGTTGCCCAAGAACAAGCTCTCCAGCTAGATGATCACCGGCTTGGTGACGACGCCGCCGCAAAGGCCGCGAACCAGACACTGTTGGCATTGGCCAGGGCAGCCCGAAGCTTCCTGGTCTACGACGCCAGCAACGACGCCATCCGGGGATTCTTGCAGGACTGGAAGGAGAGCATGCAGGCCTTTGCCCAGGCCCATGGAGCCTTGGAGCTGGAGGTTCGTCCCTTCGAGCTGCTCTACGGCAAACAGGTTGTGTACCTGGACCGCGACCGCGAG
>JBLHMA010000288.1:0-7142 GCA_047621545.1 Cognaticolwellia sp.
CTTCTCTGACCTGTCAGTACTGACCGGTCGCCACAGCCAAGTCCAGCGCCGCCATGTCACGGGACATGCGCTCGCTGAGCAGACCGATGCGGGCCTGGTCCAGCTGAAGCTGGGCGTCGCTGACCTGGAGCCAGGTCATGCTACCCGCCTGAAAACCGCTCTCACTCAGCCGCAGGTTCTCGGTGGCCAGCGAGAGCTCCAGCTCTACTGCTTCGAAGGCCTCCTCGGCCCGCTCGTAGCGCTGCCAAGCCAACTGAACCTCGTCCTGGGCGTCCAAGCGCGCTTTCTGACTGGCGTAGTCGGCCATGCGCGCCTGGGAGGCGTACTGGCGGTTGGTCTGGAGACGGTAGCCACCGTCCCACAGGGTCCAGCTGGCGCTGACGTTGAACATCCAGAAGGTGCGCTGGCCCTGAAAGCCCTCGTTCTCCGTCCAGCTGTAGGTAAAGCGGCTGTCCACGGTGGGCAGCCAGCCCAGCTGATCGGCCCGCTTCTGATAGTTGGCGACCTGGACCCGCTGGTCTGCGGCCAAAACGTCCGGCCGGCCTTCTACGTAGGTCATGGCTTGGTCCAGGCTCTGCACGGGCGCGGTGATGCCACCGGGCATCTGAACTTGCGCCTTGGGGTTTAGGCCAGTCAGACGGGCGAAGGCCTGCTCGGCGCTGAGGATCTGGGAGTCGGTGTCCAAGAGCATGCGCTCGGCACGAGCCAGAGCCAGCTCAGCTTGCAGCCCAACGATCGACGGTACGGAGCCTGCATCTACCTGACGCCGCGCCACAGCCAAGTGGTCCCGGGCGTTGGCCACCGAGTCGGCAGCGATGCTCTGGGACTCACGGGCAACCACCAGAGCGTAGTAGGACTGGGTCACAGCCGCGCGGATCTGCATGCGGGCCCGATCGGCGTCGGAGCGCACCGCGTCGCGGTTCTGGTAGGAGCCGCGCAGTCCAGCGACAGCCACGGGGTTGAACAGGGGCTGAATGACGCTGATGTTGGCATCGAAGTAGGAGAGCTGCTGAATCAGGATGGGCTCCACATCGTCGGCCGCGGCGATTGCCTCATCCTCGGCGATCTTTACCTCGTCAAAGACCGCGTCGATGATGGCCTGCTCCGTGGGATCGGAGTGGGTGGCCAGGAAGATGGGCTCCAGGGTGGAGGGTCGGAAAATCAGCGCCGAGGTGTCGAAGTCCAGAGGGATCTCCTTCTGGTTCCGCGTCCAGTTGCCGCCCGCGATGACCCGAGGGGTCAACGTTCCCCAAGCCATGGGCACCATCGTCTCAGCCTGAAAGACCTGCTCGTCCATCATCTTCAGATCGAGGTTGTTCTCTTCTGCAGCGGAGATGGCCTGGTCGAGGGTGACCAAGCTCTGCGCCTGGGCAGGACTCGCCCAAGCGACTGCAGCCAAAGGCAGGATGATCCAAGGGATCAGCTTCGCCGGCGAGGGCACTACGCGGGTGGGCACCTCGTCTCTGGCCTCTCTCGGGGCCCGCTTGAAGAGGCGGGCAAACAATCCAGAGACATCGTCGGAGATAGACACCATCGTGGGCACCATGATCAGGGTCAAAACGGTCGCGACAGCCAAGCCGAAGCTCACCGCGATGGCCATTGGGCCCCAGAACTCAGCGCTCTCACCACCGGTGATGATGCGCATGTTGGCAAAGTCCGCAGACACACCGGTCGCCATGGGCAGCAGGCCCAGGATGGTGGTGATGGCGGTCAGAATCACGGGACGGAAGCGCACCAACCCAGCGCGCACCAAGGCGGCCTTGACCTCCATGCCCTCGTCCAGGCACTGCTGCACATAGTCCAAGAGCACGATGGCGTTGTTCACCACGACGCCGGCCAGGGAGATCACCCCCACACCGGTCATCATGATGCCGAAGGGGGTGCCTGTGAGCAGCAAGCCCCACAGCACACCGATCAGAGAGAGCAGCACGCTGACCATGATGATGATGGGGCGTGAGATCGAGTTGAACTGGGTGACCAGGACCAGGAAGATCATCAGGATGGCAGAACCGAAGGCCTTCATCAGGAACTCGGCAGCCTCCTGCTCCTCCTCGTTGGAGCCACCCAGGCTCAGGCGCACGCCTTCGGGCGCCTCGTACTCAGCCACGAACTTGGCGACGGCCGCTTGGGCCAAGTCCACACGCATGCCCTCGACTTCGCCGGAGATGGTCACCAGCTTTTCGCGGTCCAGGTGCTTGATGGAGCCGGAGCCACCGCGGGTCTCAAACCCGGCCAACACCGAGAGCGGGACCATCACGTTGTCTTTGCCAGGAACGCGCAGGTCCAAGATGGCCTGGATGTCCTCCTTGTAGGCATCGTCCATCTCCACAACAATGTCGTACTCGTCATCGCCCTCGCGCAGGGTGGTGGCCTTGGCCCCAGCCACTGCGGTTCGAACGGTGTTGGCGACCATTACCGTGTTGGTGCCCACCTTCTTGGCGGCAGCGCGATCGACCGTCAGCCGCAGCTCAGGGCGGCCGACCTTGTAGTCGTCGCTCATGTCTACGATGGTCCAGGCGCTGCGCTCATCTCCTTCTGCTGGCGAGCTCAGCTTGAGCAACTCCCGCTGCAGGTCTGCGGAGACCTGTCCCAACTGGTGGAAGTCCTCGCCGCGGATCTGCACCTCGATGGGCTTGCCGACTGGAGGACCGGTCTCCTCCTTGTCCACAACCACCTTGGCGCCCGTGGCTTGGGAGGAGACAGTGCGGATGCGGTTGATCGCATCGGCGCTCAGGCCCGACCGGATGGGCTCGCCATCGCGGGCCTTGGAGAGGGTGGGCTTAAAGTCGATGGTCAACAGAGCTGCATGGGGAACGGAGCTTCCACCCGTGAAACCGCCGCCACCGCCGCTCACACCGACCTCGGTCACGAAGGTGTCGACATCGGGCTCTTGGAGGAGAATCAGCTCCACGCGCCGAGCGACCTCGTCCGTCTTCTCAATCTTCGTTCCATCCGGCATCGTGATCTGCACGAAAGCGCGGGCCGGGTCGGTCGCCGGGAAGAACTCGGTGCCGTGGTTGAACATCCCGTAGATGACGAAGGTCGCCACCAAGGAGCCCATGCCCACGCCGAAGAAGCTCAGGTAGCGGTGATCGATGCTCCAGACCAAGATGCGTTTGTAGACGCGCATCACGGCGCCGTAGGCCCCGGACTCCGGGATTACTTCTTCCGAGGGCACGGAGCCTTCGGGCCGTGGGATGGCCTTCATCAAGCGGCTGGTGGCCGTGGGGATGATGAACAGAGCCACAAACAGGGAGCTGGTCAGCACGATGATCAGGGTCTTGGGCAGGTAGCCCATGAACTGACCCATGATGCCGCCCCAAAAGAGCATGGGGGCAAAGGCCAAGACCGTGGTCAGGGTGGAGGTGGCCACCGGAACAGCAACCTCGCTCACGCCCTTGATCGAGGCCTGGGTCAGATCCATGCCGCCTTCGACATGTCTGTAGATGTTCTCGACGATCACGATGGCGTTGTCGACGAGCATGCCGAGGGCCAAGATCAGCGCGAAGAGCACGACCATGTTCAGGGTGATGCCCAGCATCTGGAGCACCACAAAGCTCACGAGCATGGACAGAGGAATGGCCAGCCCCACAAACAGGCTGTTTCGGAAGCCCATGAAGAACACGAGCACCAAGACCACCAGGATGAGCCCGGAGATGATGTTGTTCTCCAGCTCGGAGACCATCGCTTCGATCTCACGGCTCTGGTCGGCGATGAAGGCGTACTCGACGCCCTCGGGCCAGGTCTCGGACTGGGCCTCCACCGTGGCCATGGTGCCCTTGGCGATGTCCACGATGTTCTCACCCAGACGCTTCTGGATGGAGAGGGAGATGCTGGGGGTGCCGTTCATGCGGCTGTAGGTGGCCCGATCGGCGTAGCCATCCACGACGCGGCCGATGTCGCGCACAAAGACGGTCTGGCCGCCCATGTTCTTGACGGGCACGTTCTGGATGTCGTCGGCGGAGCCGAACTCGCCCGGGACACGCAACAGGTAGTCGGCCTCTTGGGCGTCGACGTTGCCGCCGGGAATGTTCACGTTCTCGCTCGAGAGCGCGCCCATGACATCGCCGAAGGACACCTCGTAGAGGCGCATGCGGTCGGGATTCAGCTGAACGCTGATCTCACGGGTCAGGCCGCCGGCGACCTTGACCTCCAAGACCCCCTCTACGTTGGCTTCGATCTCGTCTTTGAGATCCTCGGCCAGATCCTTGAGCTTCTCCTCGTCCATGGTCGAGCCGTCGGGCTCGGTGCCCGTCATGGTGACGATCAGGATGGGGATGTCCGAGAAGGAGATCTCCGAGACGATGGCATCCTCGGCGTCTTCGGGCAGGTCGGAGTCCGCGGAGTCCACCTTTTCACGGACCTTGGGCAGGGCCTCGTCGATGTCCACGTCGGGGTCGAACTCCAGGATGATGGAGCTGGCGCCCTCGAAGGACGTCGACGACATCTTGTCTACGTCTTTGAGTTCCTTGAGCTTCCGCTCCATCGGCACCGTGACCAGGGTCTCGATGTCCTCGGGAGAAACACCCGGGTACACCGTGGTGACGACCACCACAGGGATGGTGATGTCCGGCGCTGCCTCGCGAGGCAGGCTGCTGTAGGCGGAGAAGCCCAGGATCAGGATTGCGAGAACCCCGACCACAACTGTGGTGGCATGATCCACCAGCCATTTGGCCCAATTCATCTTGGTCTCTCCTAGTACTGGATGCGGCCGTTGGAGCAGCAGGTGCCGCTACGGACCACAAGGAGGGGATCGCCTTCGGCCAAGTCTCGGCCGCCTTCACTCACCACGCGGTCTCCAGCACTCAGGCCGCTGGAGATCACGGCCTGGTTGCGCGCGAACAAGGCCACTTCGACCTCCTTCCACACAGCAACGCCGTCCTGTTCCACAAACACGCCCGTGCTGTCCAAGCGGGTGATGAGCCAGTCCTGGGGCAGGGTGATTGCGCTGCCCGAGAGCTCGCGCTCAAAGTTCACCCGGCCCAACATGCCCGGCAGCAAAATGCCGTCTGGGTTGGGCACGTCCACCTCGACCTTGAAGGTGCGGGTCAATGGATCCGCAGCAGCCGAGATGTTCGAGATCGTACCGCTGAAGGTGCCCGGCAGGCTCTGGCCGCGGAAACGAACGACTTGGCCAGGAACGATCTGGGTGATGTCCTGACCGGAGACCGAGAGCTCCAGGGTCACCCGGTCGGTCTGCACAACGCGCACCACTGGGGTGCCCGGCCCAGCGACCTCGCCCGCCTCGACGAAGACTTCGACGACCTGGCCCGTGAAGGGGGACTTGACCACCGAGCGGCTCAGCTGCAGGCGCGCCATGCTCGCGTTGGCCCGGGCCACCTTGGCTTGGGTCTCCACATTGAGGGCCTGTTGCTTGGAGACGGCGTCCCCAAGCTGCTGGATGCGTGCCCACTCCGCCTCGGCCTGCTCGGCCTGGGCATCCGCGATCTCCAGCTGGTAGCGCCGGGTCGCGGAGTCGATGCGGGCCAGGGTCTTGCCCTTGGAGACGCGGTCACCGACGTTGATGTCGACGCCTTCGACAAAGCCGCCGGACGGCACGGCGAGCATGGCATCGGAGCGCGCAGCCACCGTTGCGGGCAGCTCCACGGCGAGCTGAGCTTCACTGTCTTTGAGAACTGCGACCTCGACCCGTGTCCCGGGTGCCTCGGGGAGCTCGCTGGCCCCAATCGAGGCGTTGGCCTGGGGGGTGGACTCAGAGCCGCATCCTGCCAACACAAGCAGGGGTACAGCGAGCCAAAGGGATCTGGTGTTCACGGGGTCACTCCGTTCTCAAAAACACTGAGCAGGGTCTGGACCGAGAGGTCCGTCAAAGGGGGGCCGCCGCAGAGCGCGGCCATGAAGCGGAAGTTGAGTAAGCCCTGAAATGCCAGGGCCAACTCGAGGGGGTCCTGCGGGCGAAAAGCGCCGCACTGGATCCCGTCTTGGAAAAAAATCGTCAGGCTCTTGGCCTGGGCCACCATGAACACGTTTAGGTCCAGGTGTGGGGCCCCTGTGGGGTCCATCGCATAGCGCCCAATCAGGCGAGCAAAGTCTGGGTCAAGGTTCATCTTCTCAAAACGAAGACGACTCAGGATGCGCAGGCGCCCCAGGTGGGGTCCCTCTCCGCCAAGGATCTCCTCGTAGGCTTGCGTCTCCGCAGATATCCGCTCGGTGATCAGCGCCTCGAACAAGCCCGCCTTGGACCCAAAGTAGTAGTACAAGGTCGGCTTTGTCACGCCAGCACCCTCTACGATTTCCCGTACAGAGGTCTGCGCAAAGCCCTGGTGGGCAAAGAGTTTGGTGGCCTGGATCAGGATGTCTTCGCGTGCACCCATGGGGTCCTGCGCTGGTGGGATACGTACCGGTCGGTAGAGACTACCGGTCGGTAGGGCTACCGCCCGGTAACCCTCAGATCGTAGACGGGCTACGCGCTTCCGTTAGGAAAGTTGCGTGAAGTGGATGTTGCACATTCCGGGTCAACGCGCCCGTGCGCTCAACTCTGGTGAGACCCCGCCGGAGCGTGCTTGGCTGCGGCCGAATTCGGCCGGGGCGGAGCTGATCGCTGAGCTGCTGGCACACCCCGAGCTGACTCGAATTCACCTGCGGGATCCCGATCCCGAGTTGCTGCCTTTGCTGCACGCCACCACGATCCGCGGCCTGCGCATCGAAGGCCAGCTGCCCGCTGAATCTATGGCTCAGCTTCGCCTGCCCAGCTCACTGGAGGAGCTGATTCTGAGGGACCAAGCCCTGCGCACTCTGGCTCCTCTTGTCGGCACCCAGCTGCGACGAGTGGTCCTATCGGGCACCCCGATCTCCCACACGGCTCTGGCACCTCTGACCAAGCTGCCCTTGGAGCACTTGGACCTCTCCCGCACCCCGCTGATCGACTTCCACGCCCTGCGCGCAGCCCTTCAAGTGCGCTCCGCTCACGACATGGCCGCCCGAATGGCTCTGTCCGAGGCCTGGGAGGACGTCATCGAGTTCAAGTTCGAGGAAGGCTTCGGAGAGTTCTGGGTGGCTCAGGAGGGGCCGGCCAGCGACGAGGCCCCGATTCCCTTGCCGGATGCGGAACACCCCCTGCCCGGAACAAGGCCAGACTGGGCCCGATGGCAGGTCCTGCGCACCAGCGCCGATGTCTTTGG
>JBLHMA010000289.1:0-7110 GCA_047621545.1 Cognaticolwellia sp.
CAATTCGATAATCATCCAGGTTCCCGTGGAGGTCATCGCAGGTAGCTCGGGCACAATCAAGGCCAGTTCTGGTAGGGGAACGCCAGGCACTACAGAAACCAAGCGGAGGTTCTCGTCCGGGGGGCGCAATCCATCGAGGGCTCGTCCGATAAGGATCCGTTCTGTTTTCAACTCCAGCCCCCTCTCAGCTAGGTTTTGACCAGTGACAAAGGCCAATCCGGCTCGATGCACAACCTGGCAACCGAGTTGCAAGTACCCGTCGAGAATGTCCCAGTCGCCCTTTAGAATCCCGTCTTCGCCCAATGCCCATGCCCGGCCATCGCTCCAGACTCCGACGCAGCGTTCGTTGACAAGGATGAGCACCCAGTTACCCGCGAGCCAAGCTGTGAAAGGGTCAAGCATTATGCGACCCAGAACGCCCTCAACGCTGAGCTGTGTCCAATCCAAGGGCTTGGCTCGCGGGCCCGTGGTCTTGGCAAGGGGGTCGAACAGAGAATCACTGAGTCGACCAGCAGGCTGAATGGGGGCGAAAAGCCAAGCCTGAACGGGAGCGCTGGCGTGGTGGCCTATGGCTGCTGCCGCAAGGACGGGCATAGCTCGGCTAGAGGTGTTCAGACAGGTTTGGGCCATGTCGAGCAGAAGCTGGACGGGCACTGAGTCCGAGGCGACTGGAAGCGCTGCCTTGAATCGAAGGGTGCGGTCCTGGGGGCTGAAAGTGAATCCGCCAATCTGGAGCTCTGCGTTCAGTAGTCCAATCTGCTTCCAGGTTGGACCGTCACGGTCTGGCGAGACACGAAAAGGCATGGGCAAGCTCAGAGTGAGGATGCCCAGTGTCGTGACCGAGATAGCGATTTGGTCAGACCATTGACCTTGCTTGACACCCAGGAGGACGTGCGCGCCCGAGCAGGAAACCGGATGGCCCCGCTCCTGAAGCGCAGCTTTCAGTTCAGGGAGTGAGGCAAAGGAGTCGAGAGAGGCTGACACCTAAATGCTGCGCAAGCGCCCACCATCCACTGGCAGGTTCACCCCACGGATGTAGGCGCCAGCCGGCGAACACAGGAATGCCACAGCACCCGCAGTCTCTTCGGGTTGGGCCAAGCGGCCTTCGGGCACTTGAGAGAGCCAAGCGGCGTGCACGGCATCACTGCTGCTGCCCTCTCGTTTTGCACGTCCTTCCTTCAATGAGGACAGGCGCTCCGTGTCGGTGAACCCTGGCAGCACGTTGTTGATGGTGATGCCTGGCTTGAGCTCCCGAGACAAGGTCTTGGCCCAGCCGGCCATGGCCGCTCGGATGGTGTTGCTCACGCCCAGGTTGGGGATGGGCTCGCGCACCGAGGTGCTCAACACGTTGACAATACGCCCGTAGCCAGCCGCCTCCATGTGCGGCAGGCAGGCCTGGGTGAGCTGGTGTGCTGCCAGGACGTGGCGGTGAAAGGCAGCGCGCAGCTCTTCGGCTGGGGCGTGGGTCAGTGGGCCACCTTTGGGGCCGCCGGTGTTGTTGATCAAGATGTGGACCGGCGCTAGGCCGTTGACCTTGGCCAACAGATCTTCGTGGGCGTCCAGATCAGCGACCAAGTAGCCGTGGCCGGTCCCCGGCAGCTCGGCGATCAGGGCCTGTAGACGATCCTCTCGACGGGCCAGAGCGGTCACCTGCGCTCCCATTTGGGCCAAGGCTATGGCGGTGGCGCGGCCGATACCGGCGCTGGCGCCGCACACAAGGGCGTGGCGCCCGGACAGACTGGACATGGAGACCTCCTGCCCGCAGCCTTATAGGGGTCTCTTCGGAGGATCCATGGGCTTTCGCGATCGCATTCAGGCCAAGATGAGCAAGCACGGCGGCGTCGTCGGTTTGGCAAAGGCCGCAGTACGCAAAGCCGGCGGCGGGGGCTCGGAGACGGGCGACACTGCTCCGGCATCCAAGTCAGAGACCCTCGGCCCGCTGCCCAAGGCGCCAGCCGCTGATGGGTACATCGCGGTGGGGCACAGCGCCAAGCTGAGCTCGGCCACGGCCATGCAGGTGGTGCAGGGGGAGGACGCAGTCGCTATTTTCCGAACGGAAAAGGGTCTGCTTGCGATCGACAATGTCTGCACCCACGAAGACGGCCCCTTGGGTGAGGGCGAGGTCAAAGACTGCGTGGTGGCCTGTCCGTACCACGACTGGCGCTTTGATCTGAGCACCGGCGAGTGCCTGTCACACCCCGGTCGAGAGGTCGCCACATTCGCTGTGCGCGAGTCCGATGGCATCGTCTGGCTCGGAGCCAAGACCCGCGACGGAAGCGGCGAGCGCGGCGGCGCACACGATGACGGCATGGAAGTTCTGGTCAAGGACCTGGACGAAGAGAGCTGAGTCATAGGCCCCTGACAGCGACGTAGTCCAGGACCCAAGGCTGAGAGATGGACTGTCGGCTCTTGAGTCCCGGGAGCTTCAGCTCTTGCCGGCCACCCCTTGGAAGGCGTAGAACTCCGAGTTCTTCACCTCCGGACGAGCGCGCCGCGGGCTGAGCATCGATCGCACAGCCCACAGCTCTGGAAACACCCGGTAGGCGGTGGTCTTGTCCAAGTAGGCCACGCCGGCGCTTCCACCCGTGCCTACCCGGCGCCCGATCAAGCGCTCCACCATCCGTGCGTGCCGGTGACGCCAGATCACGATCTGCTCTTCCAGCTCTACGACCGTGTCCACGAGCAGGCGGGGCCAAGCCAGCAAGGGCAGCTCGCGGTAGCTCTCCACAAAGAGAAGTGCAGCGCGAATGCGTCGAATTCGGCTGATTTTGGTCTCGCTTCCCTCGATGTCTTCGGCCATCATAAAGGCGCGGGCAGACTCGGCCATACCGGCGAAGCGGGCGCGCACGGCATCGGGGTCGTCGCTCAAGGCAGCCAGCCGGTCGGCTTGGATATTGCGGCTCTCCGCCCCGCGGTCCAGGTAGGCTTGGAGGAACTCCATCACCACTTCTTCGTCTCCCTCCATGTCCGGGGTAGAGCCCTGAATGGGGGTGCGGTAAAGCCAGCGGTGCAGCGCCTCTCGCAGGCTGACTTCTTTCCGGGCCGCCTCGATGCGGCCCCAGGCCATCGCCCCGCCTGGACTGGTCTCGGCGAGCTTCTGGATGTGGGTGAGGGGATTCACTTTGCCGTAGTGCAAGCGCTGGGCCTCCTCCAAGCCGAGCAGGATCTCCAACTCGCGCATCTGGAAGGACTGAAAGCCGGAGCTGGGCACCAGCTTGTCGCGAAAGTCCAGGAAGTCCAGGGGGGTGAGGGTCTCCATCACCTTCATCTGGTCCACGGCCAAGCGCATGATCTCATTCACACGGTTGATGTTGTGAACGACTGCGGGAACCGCTTCTTCGGGCACCTCGGGGAGGACCAGATGGTCCCTTGCCAGCCGCACCTGGGAGAGCACCAGCTTGAACCAGAGCTCATAGGCCTGGTGCACGATGATGAAGTGCAGCTCATCTGGGCCAATGTCGCCGTCCCCTAAGCCCGATTGGGCGTTGAGCAGCGTGGGGAGGTCCAGGTAATCCCAGTAGGTTGGCGTGGTCTCATTCATGTGCTTGGCTCCGGGCCTGCGCTGAGGGCGCAGCGCGTTAGGCTGAGGCGCTACTTTGGAGGCGCGGTGCGCAGTATGCCCCTGGACGTTCTCGAACGCTTTGGCGCGCAAGCGTCACGGGCGTGGATCGGTGATGAACTCTCGGAGCGCGTCGGCTCTGGAGGTGAGCTGCCCGCAGGGGTGGAGCGCCTGGGTTTGGAGCTGCTCGGAGGGCTTTTCTACGCTCATAGTGGGCTGAATGCCGTCGAGCTGGAGGACCCCACTGTCAGCGTACGCGCCGACCGCTTAGGCGAGGCCCTCCAGGTCAAGGTCAGCTGGCAACAGGGCCCATCTTTCGAAGAGTGCTTGCCTATTGCACCCGTAGCAGGGCTGGCTGGACACACCGGCCCTTGGATGGTTCCCGACGGCTCCAGCCGACTCTCGGATCTTCGGGCTGGCCTGCGAAGTGGGGTCCCCGTCTCCCTGTGCGAGAGCGGGGAGGGTCTGAGGGCCTTTTCTCGCGGCGTGATTGCCCAGCGTCAGGGGGCCTTGCCGCTCCTCGCTCAAATACCTGAGCAAGCTCAGCTTGGTTCGGCGGATTTCTGTGCGCGCCTGGGCATCCGACACGCCTACGTTGCGGGCGCAATGGCTGGAGGCATCGCCAGCGCCGCGTTGGTCATCGCCATGGCCAAGACGGGTCTGATCGGCTTCTTCGGGTCTGGGGGGCTTCCTTTGAGCGCGACCGAGGTGGCTCTAAAGGAGATCACCGGCGCTCTGGGGAACGCGCACGCCTACGGTGCCAACCTGCTCCACAACCCAGTCGAGCCATCCATGGAGATGGCGACGGTCGATCTCTACGCCAAGTACGGCGTGCGGGTTGTGAGTGCCTCGGCGTTCATGGGCTTGACCCCAGCGCTGCTCAAGTATCGATACAAGGGCATCCGGGAGGTGGACGGCAAGATCCGGTGCCCCAACACCCTGTTGGCCAAGATCTCTCGGACGGAGGTCGCTCGCCACTTCGTGACGGCGCCCGCCGCCTCGGCCCTTCAAGAGCTGGTAGATGCTGGCCATCTGACCGAGACCGAGGCCATGTTGGCCCAGCAGATCCCCGTGGCCGATGCCCTGACCTGCGAGGCTGACAGCGGCGGGCACACCGACCGACGCCCCCTCCCGGTGCTCTTGCCCCTGATCATCGCCCAGCGCGATGTCGCGGTGGCTGAGCATGGCCACCAGATCTTCGTCGGCGCCGCTGGCGGCTTGGGTACCCCCCAAGCGATCGTGGGCGCCTTCGCGATGGGGGCTGAGTATGTGCTGACAGGAAGCGTCAACCAGTGCACGCCAGAGGCGGGCACGTCCCAGGTCGCCAAGGAGATGTTGCTCCAAGCGGGCATGGCCGACTGCGCCGAGGGCCCAGCCCCCGACATGTTCGAGCTGGGAGCACATGTTCAGGTGCTCTCCCGCGGCACCATGTATGCCAAGCGCGGGCAGAGGCTCTACGAGATGTACAAGCAGTACAGCGCATGGGAAGAGGTACCTGCGGTTGACCGAGCCAAGGTCGAGAAGCAGATTCTCCAGGCCCCCTTCGAAGAGATCTGGGTCGGTACCCGGGACTACTGGCAGGGCCGCGACCCAGCACAGGTGGTGCGCGCGGAGAGCAACGGTCGACACAAGATGGCGTTGGTTTTCCGGTGGTACCTGGGTATGACCAGCCGTTGGGCGCGCATGGGTGAGCCAAAGCGCAAGCGGGACTACCAGATCTGGTGCGGTCCAAGCATGGGCGCATTCAACGCTTGGGTTGCTGGCACTTCACTGGAGCCGCTCCCAGCCCGGAATGTCGCAGACGTGGCCCAGGCGCTGATCGATGGCAGCCTTCAGCTACAGCGGGCTCAGGCTCTCGCCGCTCAGGGTGTCGCTCTTCCTACAAGTGCTTGGAACACCCGTCCGGATCCCGCTTGAGTCTGTGGCTACTGGTGCTGGGTTGCACGACACGGACCTCGCCGGCGGAAGATGCCCGTGTCTTTGCGCGGGTGCTCTCCAATCCGAGGGAAGAGGGTGCCATGGTCGCCTGCACCGAGATTTCTGATACAAATACTCAGGGTGAGTGTCAGCTAAAGGTGGCGTTGAATCAGCCGGACCATGCTGTTTCATGCCCGGATGTACTGGCTGGACTATATCAAGACGAGTGCTTCTTTATGGCCTCGGAGGCCGCACGCCGCCGGGGAGATGTCGACGCAGCGGTGTCCTTGTGTCGGGGGTCAGGAGTGTTCGCTCCAGACTGCCAGCAGCACCTCTGGCAGGGGGACCTTCGTCGGGTGATGGTTGGGCGCAGCTCGTTTTCATCGCGCTACGAGCGAGCCAAGCCGGTCTTCTGCAAGTGGTCGGAAGAAGTCGGGGAGAGCGCGGACTACGAGGACCGGTTTTGGGAGAAGGCTTGGAACTCGGCTTTGGCTTCAGGAATGGACCTGAACATAGAGCCCTGCTCAGATCTGGCAGTTAGCCAGCGCGAGCGCTGCGAGAAGTCTGGAGCCCACCTCCTGGCTGCCCGGCTCGACGAGGTAATGGTGCAGCCTGCCGCCCGCAAAACGCTGTGCGATGGGGAGCTGCCGAACAACCAAGTTCTACGGTACGCGGGCCATCCGATTCTGGACGCTGTTGTTGCCCGCCACCGCAACGCGGTCTGTGTTGAAGGCCTGGACCGACCGGATGGGCGGAACGCGCCAGAGACCACGCCCGACCCAGACAAGGTCGCACCTGAGAGCTGTGAGTAGAGGCGCTCATGTCTGATCGATAGGCGTGTTAGTACAAGTGGGTCTGGAGGCATTTTTGTCTATCTGTCGGTTGCTGTGAACGCCCTCCTCCTCCTGGCCTGCACTCGGCCTGTCGTCTCGGAGGATGCAGCTCTGTTCGCGAGCGCCCTAAAGCAGCTGGGCTCCCCAGAGGTGCTGTTTCAGTGTGGACTGATACACAATGCTTCGACCCGGGCGGACTGTCAGACTCAGGTGGTGCTTCAGCGTGGGGATGGATCCTGTGGTGCGG
This sequence comes from Cognaticolwellia sp., assembly GCA_047621545.1. Taxonomy (GTDB): domain Bacteria; phylum Myxococcota_A; class UBA796; order UBA796; family CAJQPC01; genus CAJQPC01. The sequence goes on from JBLHMA010000289.1 coordinate 6,557, forward strand.
TGGACCCGGGTTTGTATCGGGATGAGTGCTACTTTCACTCCGCTGAACAGGCCAACCGCGTGGACAAACGACAGGAGGCCGCCCGCTTGTGCCGCAACAGCGCAGGCTTCGCAGCGGACTGTCAGCAGCATCTGTGGCAGTCCTCCCTCCGATCGGTCATGCAGCGGGACATCGGATTTCCGAGGCGCTACGAGATGGCCCATGAGCTCTACTGTGAGTGGCAGCCTATTCTGGGGACGGATCAGGGCTTCGATGCAAGATTCTGGGACCGCGGATGGAACTCGGCCATGTCACAGCAGTGGCGCGTCGACATCTCACGGTGCGCGACGCTCTCTCCCAGTCAGCGGGAGCGCTGCGAGAAGGGCGGCGCACATCTGCTCGCAGGCAAGCTGGACGATGAACTCCAGTCCAATCAAGCGCGAGAGGATCTGTGCGAGTCTGGGTCCACTGGAACCGTCGAGTTTGCAGAGCATGTCCTGCTGGAGCGGGTCTTGGACAGGCACAAGGAGGCGGTCTGTGAGCGCGGATTAGACAGACCCACGTCTAGGAGTGCA
>JBLHMA010000290.1:0-7095 GCA_047621545.1 Cognaticolwellia sp.
GACCGCTTGCTAACTGGGGCCACGGTCACGCCCCTGCTCAAGGAGCTGCCCAAGCCCACCTTCTCGGCCACCCATCGGGTGAGAGCCCGCCTGCGCAAGCCGGCGCCAAGCCGGGCGTGGGTCGGTGGACTGGTCCTGGCTGCCGGGGCTCTGCTTGTCCTGGGCAGCACCCAGCTTCCGCAGGATCCGGCCCCCCTCGCTCAGGCGCTGGCCAGTGCCGGACAAGCGGAAATCACCCCAGACCTTCAGGCCACCTGGCAAGGCAGCGGACGGATCACCGGTACGGAGGAGGCACCGATCGTAGACTGGGACAAAGGCTCTTTGCACCTGGAGCTGACACCGGACCAGGGCGTAGACCTACAGGTGCGCACCCGCGAGGCCAGCGTCCTCGTGTTGGGCACCGTATTCGACGTAGACCGCGATGTTCTGGGCACCACCGTGTCAGTCACCCGCGGAAGCGTCCAGGTGAACTGCACCCAAGGGCCCAACCCCACACTGAATGCCGGTGAGCAGCACACCTGCCTGCCGGTCTCGGCCGCAGCCTCGGCCTCGCGCTTGCAAAGCCTTCAGGACCAGGCCTCCCAGACCCGCCGCGACGAGATCGCCCGCGCCATGAACCTGGATGATGCTGAGGGAGACGTGCTCTCCGAGCTGCTCGCCTTGCGGTTGGAGCTCAACGCCCAGGATCAAGATTGGTCGGCCGTTCAGAGAGATGCTCTAGCCTATTTGGAGATCGGCGGACCGAGAGCATTGGAAATCCGCACCCTGGCAGCGCAGCTCCAGCAACGTGAGGGCGACTGCGCAGGTGTCCGCACACTCCTGAGTTCTGTGGACAACCTCAGCGACAGAGAGCAGGCTGTACTCAACGCCTGCGAGTGATTCCGCTCACGCGGCGTGGGAGTAAGGGTGCTCTGGGTTTGGTTGGCATGCACAACCCTGGTGGTCTTTCCGGCGGAGGAACCCCTCCCCGAAGACACGGGTACGCCCAATCCTCTGGACTCCTGGGCAGACACCGGCGGCCCACAGACTCAGCCCCTGCGCCTGAGCCCCACCCTATCTCCTGGTCTGGACGCCGATGTGCCAGACATTTGGGTTGGCTGCACCACCCTGATCGAGGTGTGGGTGGAGAACGCCTCGGCACAGACCCTGACGGTAACGGGTCTCTTGAGCGAGCCCACCAGTCCAGAGTTTAGTTTGGACCCAGACTTTGTGAACAACGGCACGCTCCCGTGGCGACTGATTCCCGGAGACTACCGCGCCTTCTGGGTGGCGTACACCCCAGTCGATGACCAATGGGACTTGATCCGTGTGGACGTGCAGACCCAGGGTGCAGGCGCCGACTCCATGCGCTTGGAGCTCAACGCGCGCGGCAAGATCTTCAAGTCCAGCAGCGAGCCCTTCAAGGCCAGCCTGCAGAGCGATCCCACCCGCTACACCTTGGCCCACACCCCAGTCCCCGGCAGCATCCAAGTCGCAGTGGAGGAGGTAGACCTTGGCCAAGCCTTCACCTTGGAGGCCCCCCAGACCATCGTGCTCGCGGAGGAACCCAACGGCAACCAAGTGCAGATCGCATACGCCCGCCCACCGGCCGACTGCCCTTAGAGAAGCGCTCAGTCTTCCTTGAGGCGCTGAGCCTCCTGTTGGGCGATGTGCTGTTCCCAGGGAACGCCGTCCATGCGCCCGCGCGCCTGCCAGACCCGCTCCACTTGGGTTTCATAGAGCGTCATGAGCGAGTCCCCGGTGCCAGGTCCTTCGAGCACGTCCAGCGCATAGGCCATCGCCTCTGCTGTGGAGACCCGGCCGGGCACAGGAGAGCGGCGCATTCGGATGCGATCGGTGGCGTGCATGGCCACGTCCAGGCGCGGCAGGGTGACCAGTCCGGGGATGCGGTTCATCATGCGGCGGGCCTGGGACCAAGTGCCGTCGACCACCACAAGCGTGCTGACCTGGGATGGTGGAAGGGTCTTCCCACCGTCACTGGGGAAGAGCAGCGCCACGCCAGGGCCCGTCAACCCTTCCAAATCCAGCGTGCTGTCTCTGGCCCCGTAGTCCCGAATGGTGCAGCTCGGCATGACCAAGTCCACCAAGCGCGCGGAGTTGCTGCCCTTGTGAACCTCTTTGTAGTGCCGCAGCATCAGCACCCGAACCCGTGTTGGGAGGGTAAAGAGCTGATCACAGAGGCAGAGATGCTGGGCCAGGCGGCACACAGGACAGCGCCGATCGACCCCGGTCTTGAAGCGGGACATGGCCGCGATGTAACGCGCGGGCCCCCCTCCAATCCGTCTTAGCTGACCTTGACGCCCTTCCAGAAGGCAACGTGGCCCTTGATCTGCTTGGCTGCGTCTTTGGGCTCTGGGTAGAACCAAGCCGCATCCGTGTTCGTTTTCCCGTCCGCGACCACGCTGTAGTAGCTGGCCACGCCCTTCCAGGGGCAGTTGCTTTGGGTCTGGGAGTCTACGAAGAGCTCCTTTTTCAGGGAGGCTTCGGGGAAGTAGTGGTTGCCTTCGACCACGACGGTGTCGTCGCTTTCGGCCAAGACAGTGCCGTTCCAGCTTGCAATCATTTGGGAGTCCTTGGCGCTTTAGAGCAGTGCGTCGATGGCTGCGGTCAGCTCATCGCTCTGGGGCTTGGTGCTTGAACCGTAGCGGCCCACGACTTGACCCTCGCGGTTGACGAGAAACTTCTCAAAGTTCCACTTGATATCTCTGCCGTCTCCAGCCTCGGATCCCACCAAGGAGCTGTACAGAGCGCTTCGCTCGGCGCCGTTTACGTCTTGCTTGGCCAGCAAGGGAAAGGTCACCCCGTAGTTGAGCTTGCAGAAGGTCGCGATCTCCTCCGCGCTGCCCGGCTCCTGGCTGCCAAACTGGTTGCAGGGAGCACCGACGATGACCAGGCCCTTGTTCTTGCGGGACTGGTACAGCTCCTCCAGGCCCTCGTACTGGGGCGTGTAGCCGCAGCGGCTGGCCACATTGACGAAGAGCACAACCTTGCCGTCCAGGGTGTCCTTGGAGAGGGGCTCCCCGTCCAGAGCCGTGAGGCTGATCTGCGGAATGGCTTGGGCGGTGCCGGCCTCTGCGGTGGGCGGCGGGGCCGCCGTGGTGGGCGGGGCCGAGGCTCCAGCCTCCGTCGTAGCGGAGGGGGCGCAGGCGGCGAGAAGCGTCATCAGAATCGTAATCATGACCAGCGTAGTGCAGCGTGAGGTCCGGTATTGCGCCGGCTCCTCTGACCTATACCGCGATTGGCTGATAGCCTTGGGCCCACCTCACTCAGACTGGACAGCGTCGATGATCTCACTGCTCCTGGCTTGCTCCTCGCCACAAGTTCCCGTCTCCCAGGATGTGCACAACAACGACACCGAGGAGTCCAATGTACTACTCACAGGCGACCTGGCCTGCACCGGTGTCTCGGTACAAGTGGTCAGCGGCTCCTGCCAGGGCGCGGCGCGTACAGTCCAGGGCTACAACCTGCTCCCGACCACCTACAGCTGCTGCGGATGCTGAGCCTACTCCGTGTTGGAGTCGCTGACTTGGGCCAAGTCGGCTGCGCTCAGGCCAAGCTCTTTGAGCAGCGCGACCAGAAAGTCGGTCTTGCCTGCGCTATATTCTGCAGTCGCATAGGGATGCTCCTCGGCCAGCTCCAGCTTTAGGTCCCCGTAGCGCTTGGCTCGCAAGGGATGCAGGCGCAGAAAGTCTCGAACGGCCAGGTGGTTGCGCAGGCCCAGGCTGCCCAGAAGACACACATACAGGTGGTGCCGCGGCTCCTCCCCGCCGGTAAAGGCATGACGCCCGGCGATACCGCGCTCTCCTTCATAGGTGTAGCCCTGGGCACAGATCGCCTGAATACAGGCCTGGACCTTCTCGGCGCCCAGCACAACCACGTCCAGGTCGATGATGGCCTTGGCTGCCAAACCCGGTACCGAGGTGCTCCCCACGTGCTCAATGGTCAGCGCGTGCTCGGCCACGTGGGGCCAGATGCGCTCCTTGAGGGCCTTAAAGTGCGCTGCCCACTGCGCGTCGTAGGGGGAGACTTGAACCACTGGCGTCACATCGCCTCCAGCTTTTTAAGGATGCTCCTACAGGTACCCTCAGTGCGTGTGGTCTGCATGCCAAGGATGCGAAGTAGAGCACTTGTGTCCAGCTTGGAGCTGGAGATTCCGGTTATAGGCAGCCAGTACAGCGCACGCCCTTGGATGGAGAGCAGATCCTCGCCCGAGGCCAAACCAAGCGCTTGTGCCACCTGCGCATCGCTGGGCAGGTGCTTGAGAAAAGTGAGCTGCACCTTGCCCCGCTCGGCTCTTTGTTGCTCCGTCCAGGGCTGGCCTTCCAAGGCGGACCTGAGCTCCCCAGCGCTCAACACGCATGTAGGGACGCCGTAGCCCAAGGCCTTCTCCAGACCGGACTCCAGCAGCGCCTCCACCGATGTCTCCGGCGCCGCGTCTGGACCGCTGCCCGAGCTGGTGAACATCAAGTTGCCACTGGCCCTGAACGCAGCAACGCCGCCCAGACCCAGATCGGAGGCGATCTGGATGAGAGCGGCGTTGGTGATGCGGTGCCCGCCTACGTTCATTCCACGCAGGAAAGCGACCCATGATTGACGCACCATTTCTCCGAATCGGAAGCCCCAACCCAAGCTCTTCACTGAAGAGCGGGGGGCACCGGGGGATGCTCCCCGCGAGAGGGCAAGAGTTCAACTGCTTTAGGCGCTTACGCACCCAAAGCATATTGAGCTAAAGACCCTTGAGCTTGGCCACTGCCAAGTCGCGGTTCATGCGCGCGATGTAGTTCAGGGACACGCCCTTGGGACACACCGCCTCGCACTCACCGTGGTTAGAGCACGCACCAAAGCCTGCCTCTTCCATGGTGTCGACCATGCTGGACACGCGCTCGTAGCGCTCCACTTGACCCTGCGGCAACATGCCCAGGTGGGAGACCTTGGCTGCAGTGAAGAGCATGGCGGCAGCGTTTGGACACGCAGCCACACAGGCACCGCAGCCGATGCAGGTCGCTGCGTTGAACGCATCGTCCGCATCGTGCTTGTTCACGGGCATGGTGTGAGCATCGGGCGCAGCGCCAGTGCGAACACTGACATAGCCACCGGACTCAATGATGCGGTCAAAGGCGGTGCGGTCCACCATCAGGTCCTTGATGACCGGAAAGGCGCTCGCCCGCCAAGGTTCAATGGTCAGGCTGTCGCCGTCGTTGAACTTGCGCATGTGGGTCTGGCAGATGGTGGTGCCTGTCTCTGGGCCATGGGCCACGCCGTCGACCAAGAAACCGCAGGATCCACAGATCCCTTCGCGGCAGTCATGGTCAAAGACGATGGGCTCCTCGCCCTGGCCTTCCAGCTTGTCGTTGACCACGTCCAACATCTCCAAAAAGGAGGCCTCGGCGGACACGTTCTCAGCGATGTAGGTCTCGAAACGGCCGTCGGAGTCAGTGCTCTGACGCCAGACCTTGAGGGTGAGGTTCATTCTTGTACTCCTTACTTGTAGGACCGTTGGGACAGCTTCACGTAGTCAAAGGACAGGGGCTCCTTGTGGAGCTCGGGCTTGACGCCCACACCCTGATAGCCCCAAGCAGCCACGTACGAGAACTCCTCGTCGTTGCGCTTGGCCTCGCCCTCTTCGGTCTGGTGCTCCTCGCGGAAGTGTCCGCCAGCGCTCTCGTCCCGATCGTGGGCGTCGTGGGCCAAGACCTCTGCAAACTCCAAGAAGTCGGCAACGCGGCCAGCCTTCTCCAGAGCTGGGTTCAGGCTGTTGGCCTTGCCCGGAACAGAGACGTTCTTCCAGAACTCCTCGCGGATGGCTGGAATCTGCTCCAGCGCCTCCTTGAGACCCGCACCGGTGCGAGAGATGCCGACCTTGTCGTACATCACCTTGCCGAGCTGGCGGTGGAAGTAGTCCACAGGCTTGTTGCCCTTGATGTCCATCAGGGTGTTGATTCGACCCTTCACATCGGCCACAGCCTGCTTGGCTTCGGCGCAGTCGTTCGTCACGGGCTTGGGACGCTCGCTCCAAAGGAAGTTGCCGATGGTGTACGGCAACACGAAGTAGCCGTCAGCCAGACCCTGCATCAGGGCCGAGGCACCTAGGCGGTTGGCGCCGTGGTCGGAGAAGTTGGCCTCTCCAATCACGTGCAGACCGGGGACGTTGGACATGAGGTTGTAGTCAACCCACAGGCCACCCATGGTGTAGTGAACTGCCGGGTAGATGCGCATGGGCACCTTGTAGGGGTTCTCACCGGTGATCTTCGAGTACATGTGGAAGAGGTTGCCGTACTTCTCGCGAATGGCATCCTCGCCGTCACGCTTGATCGCGTCGGCGAAGTCCAGGTACACAGCGCGGCGCTCGCCGTTGACCTTGTGGCCAACACCCAGCCCGTCGTCGCAGACGTACTTGGAATTTCGGGCTGCCACATCGCGTGGAACCAGGTTGCCAAAGGCCGGGTAGCGCTCCTCCAGGTAGTAGTAGCGATCGGGCTCAGCGATGTCCCGAGCAGGCTTCTCTACGTCTTCCTTGTTGCGAGGGACCCACACCCGACCGTCGTTCCGCAGGGACTCGGACATGAGCGTCAGCTTGGACTGAAACTCACCGTGAACCGGAATGCAGGTGGGATGGATCTGCACGTAGCAGGGGTTCGCGAAATAGGCGCCGCGCTTGTAGGCTTGGAAGCCTGCAGTGACGTTGCAGCCCATGGCGTTCGTGGACAAGTAGTACACGTTGCCGTAGCCACCGGTGGCCAAGACCACAGCGTCGGCCATGTGGGACTCGACCTGGCCGGTGATCAGGTTCCGGGTCACGATGCCGCGAGCCTGGCCGTCGACCAGGATCAGATCCTGCATCTCCGTGCGGTTGTGATGCACCACATTCTTAAGACCAATCTGGCGAGCCAGAGCCTGGTAGGCACCCAAGAGCAGCTGCTGGCCGGTCTGGCCCGCTGCGTAGAAGGTGCGAGAGACCTGGGCTCCACCAAAGGAGCGGTTGCCCAACAACCCGCTGTACTCGCGGGCAAAGGGCACGCCCTGGGCAACAGCCTGGTCGATGATGCTGTTGGAGACCTGGGCCAAGCGGTAGACATTGCGCTCACGGCTGCGAAA
>JBLHMA010000291.1:0-7090 GCA_047621545.1 Cognaticolwellia sp.
ATGACCTCTGAGAAGGACTGGCGAATCGCTCTGCAAGCTCTCAAGGACACCGCCGAACTCAAGGGCGACCAGGCAGCCAACGACGCCCACGTCCTACGCCTGAACGAACAGCTGACCGCAGCCGGTATGAAGAGCATCGCCTTTGCACCACCGTGGGCGCTGAAGCTCGCCCACATCGGTGCAGAGGCGGGCGAGGCCAGCTCGGTGGAGATCAACACCGGCCGAGAGATCTACGTCTACATTCGGGCACTTCGAGCGGTCCAGGCCTTGCAACGTCGGGTTCGAAACAACGCGCCTCACCTGGGTCTCACACTCGTGGTGCAACAGCTCATCGAGCTGGAGCAGGACCATCCGCGCTACTGGCAGAAGCTACTCCTGCTCAAGGATGCGCCCGAGTTCGCCATCCGCCACCCCGTGCACAGCACCATCCTGGCCATCGCCTTGGGCAGCCAGCTAGGCCTGCCCCGGGGCCCACTGGTTGATCTGGGCATGGCGAGCTTGGTCGCGGACGCGGGCATGGCTCTGGTCCCTGAGGAGACCTTGGCCCAACAGAACCCCACCGGCGAAGACCTGCTGCTCCTTCGGCAGCATCCGGTGGACTCGGCACGCATCGCGCTCTCCAACACGCGCATCGACACCGGTGCCATCCGCCGGGCACGCGTGGCCTGGGAGCACCAGCGGCACTTCGATGGCAGCGGCTACCCCACCCCATTCCGCCCGGGTGGCCAGCATCTCTTCACACGTATCTTCGCGGTCGCGGAGGCCTTCGATACCCTGACCAGCCATAGGCAGGGCCAACAAGGCATGTACCCGGAGCAAGCCCTGGCAGCGATGCTCGAGATGCGCGGCACCCTGCTGGATCCAACCATTGTGCTGTACTTTGTCAACATGACCGGCCGGCTGCCCCTGAACACCCCTGTACAGCTGGAAAACGGGGCCATCGGCCGAGTCTATCGCCCACCCGTCGACCCACTACAGGTCAGCCGCCCCTGCGTGCGACTCTTTTACGGCCCTGACCGCAAAAAGTTAGAGCCACCCTGGGATCTGGACCTTTTGTCACAGAACCTGGACGGCTCCTTCAAGCACAGCATCGCAAAGGTGCTGCCCCGGAAGCTCAAGGCTTAGTCAGACACGACTTCGTTGACGACGAGCAACGTGGTCAGGTAGTGCAGCTCGCCCTTGAGCAGGTTGTCCTCGACCGTGGTCTCGATGCGCCGCCACTCGTAGACCAAGTTTGAGTCGTCGTACACGAACTCGTACAGCGCCATGTCAGCGGTTGCGTTGGGGTAGAAAACCTCGATGGGCATGCCGTCGGAGTGGCCGTGGTACGGCGCCAAGAAGTGCATCGCCAGGACCAAGCCCTGAACGCCTTCAACGGGGAACCAATCGGCCTCCGACACCATGGTGGCCGAGGCAAAGGTGTTATCCGCCGAGAAGTTCTTCTCGTAGTTGTCTACACCGATCGTCAGGTTGATCTCCTCGCTCAGCTGCAAGGCCTCGGCCGTAGCCGGCATGTCGAAGCGCTCCGTGATGGGCTGCAGTTTGACGATGACTTGGCGTTCACCGTCGTAGTTCAGGGGCACACCGGCAGTGAAGTAGTCCGCGTAGGTGTCGGTCAGAGGCTGCACGGTGAAGGCGCCTGTACCACTGCCCTGGGGAACCACGGCGTACTCGCCGCTGCCATTGCTGTCGGCGTTGATGCAGACCTCGGTGCAGAACTGCACACGCATGCACTGAATGGCAGCCCCAGTGTTATCGCTGACGGTGCCGTACAACCCTTCAACGGTGACGACCGAGTCATCCGGCTCGCACTCGTTGCTCGCCTCGCCGGTGTCATCTACAGCCGTATCGTCGGTGGTCGTCGTGTCGTCGACTGTGCCATCGTCGTCGTCGGTGGTGCAGGCCAGGGCCAGGAGCAGGATGCTGAACATAAGGTCTCCAGTTCTATATGGCCGAAGCTTAGCGAGATAGGCACAGCCTCGCAGCCAAGAGCTAGAAAAAGACTCCCGCGAAAAGACTCCCGCGAAAAGACTCCCGCGAAAAGACTCCCGCGAAAAGACTCCCGCGGAAAGTCTTCCTCCATGCAAGACGCGCTGGGGAGGCTGTAGGATTCGGAGTGCCCCGGCCCCATCTGCTCGCTGCCTTCCTCTTTGTGCTCCTCTCCGCGGGTATCTGCGCCCCCGTTCTATTGGAGCCGGGCGTGCTGGCCTTGGGCCACCCCAACGCAGATACCTGGAACCACGTCTGGGGCTATGCGCACGTGGCTCAGGCCTGGGCTGACGGATCCCTGACGCACACGGACGCTCTGGCAGGCGGCGGCAGCCTGTGGTTTATCGACACCCCAATGGCCGCAGTGCTCACCCCTGTGACTTGGCTCTTCGGGCCTATCGCCAGCTACAACCTCAGTATCTTTATAAATCTTAGCTTGGCGGGCTACGCCAGCTGGGGCTTGGCCAGGCACCTCAGCGACAGCAGCACAGCAGCCTTGTTCAGCGGCGTGGTCTGCGCCCTGTCTCCCTACCTGCTCTCCCAAGTGCACAGCGGGATCAGCGAAGGCGTTGGGGTAGGCTGGTTCGCCCTGAGCACCTGGGCCCTTATCCTCTGGCGAGAGGAAGGGGGCTGGAGACGGGCCCTGCTCGCAGGCTTGGCACTGAGCGCTGCCGCCTTGTCGTCTTGGTACAACGGACTCTTTGCTGTTCTGCTGGCGGTCCCAGCCCTGTGGGGCTTGGACCGGCGCCGCTTGGCACACTTGCCCGCCTTACTTCTGCCTCTGGTCCTGCTTGCCGTCCCTACCTTTGCCCTGTTTCGGGACACCCTCTCGGCCCCAGATGCCTTGGTGCTCCGCGATCCAACCCGGGTCTGGGGCGCCTTGGTGGGTCACAACAGCGTGGATCTGATCGCTTGGGTCTGGCCCAGCGCAGCGCCGGATCTGGAGGCGCGCTTCGACGAAGCTCTGCGCATCGGCGTGTACTTGGGCTGGGCCCTGTTGCTGCCCGCAGCGCTGGCCGCCCGCCAGGGCCTTGCCAAGCGCTGGCTGGCCGCGGGACTGGGCACCGGGCTGCTCGCCTTGGGGCCGTTCCTCTGTATCGCTGGCGGCCCCGCCTTGCTCCCGAACGGTCAGCCTATCCCGCTGCCATTCTTGGCTCTAATAGAGCTTGTCCCTGGGCTCGCTCCTATCAGCCACGCTTTCCGTTTCACCGCCCCCCTGCTGCTCTGTCTAGGCATCGCTGCGGCCTTCGCTGTGCGGGCGCGGCCCGCCTTGCTCTGGCTGCTGCCCCTCTGGGTGTTGGAGACCAGCACGGCACGCACACTGCCAACGGCCGTCGCGCCCGCGCAGGTCCCGCAGATCTACGACGCGCTACAAGATGACGGGCTGATCGTGATGGACCTACCGATGAGCCGACAAGTCCTGGCCCGTAGCGATCTGGCACTGTTCCAGCTCTCCCACGGGCACCCCATAGTCTACGGCCTCAACGACCCCACCCCAGCGGCTCTCCGGGACCAAGCCTTGGTGCGCCACGTCTTGGCGCTGGAGCGCAGCCCGGTGGCCTCGGTGGCGCCAGGAGTCTCGGCTTGGTCACTGGTGGCCGGGTGCAGGGCACTGGGAGAACAGGACGTGGGCTACATCGTGCTGCATCTCCAGCACACCCCAGCGCACCTGGAAAAGCCTATGACTCGGCTCTTAGATGCCGCCTGCGGGGACCACGAAGAGAAGGGTCAAGCACGTCTCTGGATGACTCAGTCCACCAGTTTGTAGGTGTGTTTTCGCTCTACGCCGCGGCGCTTGATCGTGACGACCAGGAGGTTCTTTTTACGCAGCCGTAGATAGGCCTGTACCGCCTCGCCCAGCGAGGTGATCGGCACGTCATTGACGTGGGTGACGACGTCCTTGTTGCGAAAGCCAAGCTGGTGCAGGTCGTTGCCACAGCGAATCCGGCGCACTCGAAACCCGCGGCGGTCGCCATTCACCTCCACCCAGGCGGTCCAGGCGAGCTGCTGAGCTGCGTTGAGGTGGTTCACGTAGTAGTCGACCATCGAACGCTTCACGCGCCACTTGTTGGCGTTGACCGGCTTGATGTCCGTGTTCTCGGGCAGGCACTCTTGGGCCTTGCCCTTGCCACCCTCTTGGTCAGCGGAACCCAACACGCCACCCTCGGCCACCCCGGCTCCCTTGGTGCTGTTGCCTCCCTGAACCCCAGCGGTCTGTCTGCCGGTGGGACGCTGGGTGTTCTCCTTGACCGGATCGGGCTTTTTGGGCTGGGGGGCGCCCTTGTCGGAGTTCTGCTCCAAGACCGGCACGTCCTTGTCCTTTGGCGTGGGCGCCGCATCCGGATCGATCTCCGCGTCGGGATCCGGCTTTTCCTTGGGCGCCTGCATGAGACGCTCGGTGGCGTCCAGCACCTCGTTGTCAGGGTCCGGGAAGGGGGACAGGGACATCTGGACCATGTACTCGGCGGTGATCTCCTCGGGGTAGCCCACCTCCGTAATGTCCGGCAGAGTCAGGGCGATCAGCCCCAAGACAAAGGGCCCCACAAATCCAAAGGCTACGATGGACAGGGCCGCAAAGCGCTGCAGGAGCTCATAGAAGAGCCCAATGAGGCGTTGGTGCAGCGGCAGCTTCTGGGACGGCATCTTGGCAGCTTATCCTGCGGACGCGGGCGCCGTGAAAGGTGGAGAAATCAGAACAGTGCCAAGTAAGGGCTACTCTGCTTCCATGACACGACTTGCAGCTTCTCCAAGGACCCGCACCTACGTCTTGGCCCTGGTGGCTCTCCTGATGTACCTGGCGGGCATGTTCACGATGCAGGACTTCGCCCAGTGGGTGGTGATCGACCCCTGCGGCGGCGGATGCACCGCGCAGGAGTGGCCAGACGCCCTGACCATGTTCAGCCGCGTCATTCGCATGCTGCGCACCGTGCTGTGTTTGGGCCTGGTGCTCTTGATCAGCGCCAAGATCTGGTTGACCGAGAAAGACCGTCGGCGCTTGCTCATCGCCTTCGTGTTCGCGGTGCTCGGGGACATCCTGCTCATCTTCAAGGGTGAGGGGCTGGCCGGCGGCGAGCTCTTCCCAGAAAAGCTCAGCTTCCTGCTCGGTGTGGGCATGTTTCTGATCTGTCACGGGTGGCTGATCGCCAGACACCTGGTGTCCTTCGCCGACTTTAAGGCGGACCTAAAACGTCCCGGTGTTGCGCCCAAGGTCTGGGGGCTGTTGGCGCTGAGCTTCCTGCCCAGCGTGGCCCTGATTATCTGGGCCTGGCCGCACCTCAAGCCCGCCCTGGACATCACCTACATGGCGGTGCTCTCCCTGAGCCTGTGGATGGGTCTGAGCGTATTGCCGCGACGCGACGACTTCCCACGCACCAACCGCTGGCTGATTGCCGGGGGCATCACCCTCTTCTACATCTGTGATGTGAGCCTGGGCCTTGGCGTCCGCCTCCAGACCGCGGAACCCGGCATCGCAGGTGTCTTTGGCCAGCTGCCCAACCTGACCTACAGCTGGGCGCTGATCGCACTGGCCCTGAGCGGCTACCACTGGCGCTCCTTGATGCAGGATCGCGCGCTACCCAGCAGCCCCATCGCGCTCCTGGAGCACGACCTGGAGCTCTTCCTGGGACTGGAGGGGCTCAAGGCCTTGGACGCCGGTACCTTCCTGCGGCTGGAGGGCACCCCCGGACACTACGTTCCCAGTGCACCAGACGCGGAGACTTACGCCTCGACCTTGATTGCCAGACTGGAGAGCGGAGCGCGCTTGGACGCCCGATTCTTCGCCGACTTTGACGCCGCCGTGGACAGCGACGCCGAGCGGGATGAAGTGGCCCGAGTACGTCGGATGTGGCTGGACTAACAGCGCCCGTCCATTCCTTTAGGCTACGCTGCCTGCATGTTCTTGATGCTCCTGGCCTGCGCTACCCCCGATGAGACTTGGCTGCAGGAGAACAGCATCGAGCGGGCGAGCCTGAGTTTCTCGACCGCGCGCATCGCGATTGAGCTGAGCTACCAACGCTTTTTGTGGCCTTGGCTGACCTTGACCTCGACGAGCGGGGAGGTCCGTGAAGTGCCCCTGACCATGAACGGCCAAGGCCTGGGCATGGCGCTTGAAGTGGTCGCTACCGACGAGACTCTGGACTTGGATCTGCCTGAGCAAGACGTCATCGGGACCCAGATCCTTGGCCGATACTGGGGCTGGCACGCTGGAGCGACCGCGGGTCCATATGGCGTGGAGCGTGGCAGCTACATCAACCGCCACGGGGTGCGCATGCGCATGACACCCGACACCTGGGGCTTGGGTGTTGGAGCGGCCGGAGAGACCATTCGCCTACAGCTTGACGAGGGGGTCGGATGGCTGGATGAAGACCCTTGGCCAGACGACGAGCCCCCCGAGTCCGACACCGGTGAGGGCGGGGACACGGGGGACACAGGCAGCGAGAACAAGGGCAGCTGAGCGCAGCCCGGCTGAACGCAGCCCGGCTGAACGCAGCCCGGCTGAACGCAGCCCGGCTGAACGCAGCCCGGCCGAGCTCAGATCGCGCACTTTCCAGCGATGCCCGCGCCATGCACATCGGCGATGTAGCTGGACGAGAGCGGCCCCGTGTAGACGGAGAACTCGTCCACTCGGGCGTCTAGGCCGTCTTCGTCCCATTGGAAACCAAGCCAGAAGGGCTCCTCGTTGCCCGGAATGTTCGCGAAGCCATCCAAGGGACTGACCGCCGTGGCGGAGGCATCCAGAACACCGTCCACGTATACGTTCAGGGTGCCGCTCTCTGCATCCACCACGCCCGCGACGTGGTGCCATGCGCCGTCGTTGACCACCTTCGCCCCGCTCAAGGTCTCATAGCCCTCGGCGAAGGGCTGAGAGGCCGCGTTCACCACCAACTCCAGTGTCCCTCCCTCTCCGATGGACAAGGACAGGAAGGAGGCCTGGTTCTCGCCCCCCGAACACTTGCCCAAGCAAGCCGCGTGCAGAGCCAGATTGGCGAGCTCCACCTCGGTCTGTAGCCACATCTCCACGGACCAGGAGTCGGAGCTCAGCCAGGCTGGAGAGTTGTAGTTGTACAGGCCCTCTTCGGTGTAGGTCAGGTCCCAGGACTCT
>JBLHMA010000292.1:0-7068 GCA_047621545.1 Cognaticolwellia sp.
AGACGGTGGTTACAAATAACGTGCACTACCTCAGGCCGAAAGATGCACCGACGCTAGACTTGCTTCAGTGCATCGGCAACGGCACCTCACTCAATGACCCCGAGCGCAATCGGCCCATCACTGACCAACTCTACCTCAAGTCCGAAGAGGAGATGCGTGAGCTGTTCCCTCAGGACCAGGGCGCGATTGATCTCACCGGAGAGATCGCTCAGCGCTGCCAGTACGCGTTCACCTACGGGACCTATTACTTCCCAGCGAGTACGCCTCCTGACCGTGGTCCGGACGCGGACACCCAGGCCAACTGGTCCTTTTTCTTCAAGGCCTTCCCGCCTCCTGCGGACTTTGGGTTGCCTTTGGATGGGCCGGATGCACCGCCCATGCCGGAGCCTGGCTGCGGGTCCTTGGGTGGCTACTTCAAGTGGTATTCGCGAGAGGGCCTTAAGAGGCGCCTGGAGCGCGTGGACGAGGCGCTCTACCCCGAGTACTGGGAGCGCCTGGAGATCGAGTTCGGAATCATCCTTTCAATGGGATTCCCGGCTTACTTCCTGATTGTTGCCGAGTTCATTAACTGGGCCAAGGACCAGGACATTCCAGTAGGCCCGGGCCGTGGGTCCGCCGCCGGCTCTTTGGTTGCGTACGCGATGCGGATCACGGACATCGACCCCATCCGCTTCGACCTACTCTTCGAGCGTTTCTTGAACCCAGAGCGCGTGTCCATGCCCGATGTGGATGTGGACTTCTGTCAGGACCGCCGAGAGGAGGTGATCGAGCACACCCGTCAGAAGTACGGTCCTGAGTACGTTGCGCAGATCATTACCTATGGGAAGCTTCAAGCAAAGTTGGCGATTCGTGATGTATCGCGGGTCTGTGATCTGATGTTCAATGACGCCGATAAGGTGGCCAAGCTCATCCCCAACGAGCTGGGAATCAGCTTGACTGAAGCGCTGAAGGAAGAGCCGCTTGCCCGTTTGCGGGAGGGGGACCCGAAGGTGCGCCGGGTCTATGACATGGCCCGTCGCGTAGAAGGCTTGACCCGCCAGACGGGCGTGCATGCCGCCGGGGTCATCGTAGCGGATCGCCCTCTGGTCGAGTTGGTACCACTGTACCGGGACGGGCCGGATGGTGGCCCCGTCGTTCAGTTTGAGATGAAGTCTGCCGAGGACGTTGGGCTGATCAAGTTCGACTTTCTAGGTCTGAAGACCTTGGACCAAATTCGCGATGCCGTAGCACTGATCTATCGTAATACCGGTGAGAAGATCGACATGAGCGCGATCCCGGTGGACGACAAGCTCACCTATGACTTGCTTTGCGCCGGCGACGGTCTGGGTGTCTTTCAGGTCGAGTCCAGCGGGATGCGCGAGCTGCTGACCAAGCTGCGGCCAAGTGTTCTAGACGACGTCATCGCACTGGTGGCGCTCTACCGGCCCGGTCCGCTGAACGCTGGCATGGTCGATGACTTCATTGAGCGAAAGCACGGTACGGCTGGCGAGTGGGAGTACCCCGTCCCGGAGTTGGAGCCGATACTTCAGAGCACCTACGGCGTCGTGGTCTACCAAGAGCAGGTCATGCAGATCGCCCAGGTGATGGGCGGCTACTCCCTTGGGCAGGCAGACCTGCTGCGCCGAGCCATGGGCAAGAAGCAGGCCGAGGCGATGGCCGAGCACCGCGGCATCTTTTGTGACGGCGCCGAGTCCAATGGCTTCGACCGCAAGAAGGCCGAGGAGATCTTCGACCTGTTGGCCCAGTTCGCGGCCTACGGGTTCAACAAGAGCCATTCGGCCGCATACGGCTACGTCAGCTACCAGACTGCTTGGCTCAAGGCGAACCACCGTGCTGAGTACATGGCCGCCCTGATGACCATCGAGGCGTCCAATACGGACAAGCTGCTGGTCTACATCGGCGACTGCAAGCGCTCCGGTTTGACCGTCTTGCCGCCGGACATCAACGCCTCCCAGTGGGGCTTCGATGTGCCCAAGGATGCCCGCACCACCATCCGCTACGGGCTGGGAGCGGTCAAAGGGGTGGGCAAGCATGCGGTAGAGGCGATCGTTGAGGCCAAGGCTGACGCGGGTGGACGCTTCAAGGACCTAATGGATTGCTTGGAGCGCTTGGACTACAGGCGCGTCAACAAGAAGGCCTTGGAGGCGCTGGTCAAGGCGGGGGCCTTTGACTGGACGGAGAGGGGGCGATCTGCTCTGTTCTCAGGACTGGAGGCGGCGACTTCCACCGCGCAGCGGGCCCAAGCCGACAAGGCCTCTGGGCAGGTGGGCTTGTTCGGTTTGTTGGGAGGAGGAGCTCGTAAGCCTGGCTTCCGTCTGCCCAAGGTGGCTGAGTGGAGCATGACCAAAGAACTCAGCTCCGAGCGCGAGGCCATAGGGTTCTTTCTGAGTGGGCATCCTGTGGTCAGTTACAAACAGACGGTTGAGCGTTTCGCGAGCTGTCGTGTTCAAGGTTTGGCCCTAAAGTCTGCGGACGCTGATGTCGGGGTGGCGGGCATGCCGGCTGCGGTCCGCGTGGTGCGGACCAAGCGCGGGGACAAGATGGCCTTCGTCACCATCGATGATGAGACGGGGGCTGTGGAGTGCATTTTCTTCTCCGACCCATGGAGCCGTTCTTCGCGCTTGGTCAAGGAAGGCGGACCCATCATGATTCGAGGGACCCTTGAGAAGGGGAGCGAGGGGGACAAGATTATGGTGGAGAGTGTCGAGTCTCTCTCGGATCTACGGGCGCGCACTACGACCGAGGTGCGGGTCTCCGTGGAGGATAAGCTGCTGAGCAGCCAGCGGTTGGCGAGCTTCCGCCGGATTCTTGAGCAGCGTAGTGGTAGCGTTCCAGTGGCCATCCACATCACCAAGGTGGGCCACTCCCAGTCCATTCTTAGGGTGTCCGATAACCTCAAGGTTCAGCCGGATGATGATCTGCAAGACGATATTGATGGCCTTTTCCAGCGGCGTGGCACCATGAGGTTCGTGTGAGAATTTGCCTGTTGCTGTTGGCGAGCTTGGCCATGGCCCAGCCCATTCAAGAAGCCTTCCCTGGGGGCTATGTGGACTGGACCCGTGGGGTCATTGTGGTCAGCGCCAGCGGAAGCCAGTCCGCCGGTGCACCCAAGGCCCTGCAAGTGACTGAGCAGGAGGCCCTCAACCGTCTGCAGGCCCAGGTTCAAGATGAGCAGCGCTTGGTACGGCTGGACAGCGAGCAGAGCGTCGGGGACCGAATGCAGGCTGGAGACCCCATCGCCGGGATGCTCTTGGAGAGTTCTGGCAACTTCATCATCTCCGAGGCCCGATACTACAGCTCCGGCCGGGTGGAGCTGACTGCAGAGTTGCCGTTGCATGGCTGGCTTCGACCCGCTTTGGTTGACGGAGCGACTGGCGATCCGGACCAGGTTGCGGCGACCGACTACACCGGTGTTTTGATCGACGCGCGAGGGCTTTCCCTTCGGCCAAGCATCGCGCCGAAGATCAAGGACCCACAAGGCTTGGTGCTCTATGGTCTGGCAAGCTTGACTCCGGAGGCGGCAGGTGAACAGATGCCCGTTCGCTGGGTCGGTGACCCTGCCGACCCAGAGGCCATTGAGAGGGCTGGGGAGAGACCTCTTATTCTCTCTGCAAAGTCGGCCGCTAAGGGCGGCGACATCGTTCTTGACGAGGAGCAAGCCGCCCGATTGGTTCAAGTGACCCGAGGGACCTCGCTGTTGCCAAATGCCCGGGTGGTAGTGGTCGCGGACCCATGATTCGACGACGCCCAAGCTCTCATAGCGGGGCCCGGCCAGCGCGCCAGCGGCGCTCCCGAAACCCGCTGGCCGTGACAAACCGAGAACGGATCTTTTGGATCGTAGGACTGGTCCTCCTTGGACTCGGCATTGTCTATCTGTTGCGCTCTCTCTTTGCGATTCTGACTGCGGCGGTCATCGTCGCCTACCTGCTCGACCCGGTCATAGACCGCATGCAGGCACGTGGGCTCAAGCGAGAGCCTGCTATTGCGCTTGTCTTTTGCCTTGGAGTGCTCTCGAGCATCGGGATCCTGCTGCTTGTTGTACCCATGGTCGGCGGGGAGTTTGCTGAGCTCTCTACCAACCTTAATGGCTACATCGCAGACTTGGGGACACGTGCGGCGGAAGGCCAAGTGTGGCTGGAGGACAAGCTCGGAAGGGAAATCCCTGTCACTGGGGACGAACTACTCCAGGAGTTGGTCACCGGCCTCAATGAGAGTGAAGTGGACGACTCGGGCTCGGGAGGTGGGCTCACGGACCTGTTGACCCAAGCTGCGCCCAATCTGGGTCGATGGCTTGGTAGTGCTTTGGGCGCTGTTCTCTCCGGTGGTGTCACCGTGTTCCTCGCAGTGCTCAACTGGTTGCTTTTGCCCGTGTTCAGCTTTTACTTGCTGCGGGACTGGGACGACCTGATCGAGGGCGCCGACGAGTTGATCCCTTTGGGCCAACGGACCATGGTGAGGGACATTGCTTCGCGGATTGACCAGCGCCTGAGCGCCTTCGTGCGCGGGCAGATCCTGGTGGCTGGAGCTCAGGGAATCATCTATGCGATTGGCCTATTGATCTCTGGGATCGACCTGGCCATCGCAGTAGGCTTAGGTGCCGGTGTGTTGGCCTTGGTGCCGTATCTGGGGACCATCGTGGGCATCTCGCTGGCCAGCGCCTTGGCGCTGCTGAAGTTTGGCCTGAGCTGGCACATCCTGGCTGTATGGGGGACCTTTGCTTTCGCGCAGGTGGTGGAAGGGGTCTACCTGACCCCCAAGGTACTCGGGGACAAGGTTGGCCTGCACCCGCTGGTTGTGATGCTGGCTGTGGTCGTAGGCGGGTCACTCTTTGGCGTGGGCGGCATGCTCTTGGCCATTCCAGCTACGGCAGCAGCCCTGGTCGTCGTCGAGGCCTGGCTGGTACGCTATCGCGGCTCACGGTTCTTCTCGGAGCGAAAGGCAGGGAACGTACGTGCCGCTTGAACTGCAGTGGTGGGGAACGGGCGTTCCTTACCAGCTCGGCTTGGAGCGGCAGAAGGCCGAGCGAGACTCGGTGCAGCGGGGAGAGCGTGGTGGTCTGCTCGCCTTTTTAGAGCACAGGTCTGTCGTTACCCTGGGCAGGCGAAGCGTTGAGCGCACCCCCAGTCAATCCTGGCTCAAGAAGACTGGTACCGACCTGGTGCAGACACGACGCGGAGGTTTGGCCACCTGGCATGGGCCTGGTCAACTCACGGCCTACCTGATCTGTGATCTTCGGCCTTGGGGCATCCGACGGACTGTGGCTGCCCTGGAACAAGGACTCATCGCCTGGCTTGCGCAGGCGGGCGTGGCCTGCGATCGGCGAGCAGGCCATCCTGGGGTCTGGCACCCCAGCGGCAAGCTTGCGGCTCTTGGACTCCATGTGCAGCACGGAGTCAGCATGCATGGCTTCGCGCTCAACCTCCAAGTCGAGCCTGATGTCTGGGAGGCGATCGTGCCGTGCGGCATTCGAGATGCATCACCACAAAGTCTCCATCGCCTCATTTCCAGCGCACCGGCGCCCCATCAGGCGTGGCCTTCAGTGGGCTTGGCGATCCAAGACGCGCTCTTGGGCCTTGACGCAGGAGTCCTGGCTCGCTAAAAGCCGGGGGCCCTTCGGGGTGTACCCACATAGGCGTGTAGCTCAGTGGGAGAGCATCGTCCTGACACGGCGAGGGTCGGCGGTTCGAAACCGCCCACGCCTACCATTAAAGACGCGGGACTTAGGTCCCGCGTCTTTTTATCCGGCCATCGGCCTTCGGAGAGTCAAATGCCTAAGATGAAGACGAACCGGGGTGCGGCCAAGCGCTTCAGCAAGACCGCCTCTGGCAAGGTCAAGTTTAAGCACGCGAAGATGCGTCACATTCTCACCAAGAAGAACAGCAACCTGAAGCGCAAGGCGCGGACTGGTTCGACTCTTTGTGAAAGTGATGCGCGTCTGGTCCGCATTCTGATCCCGTACAAGTAGTCCACAACGACCTGCCGTCACCGCCCTGAACTTTGGGTAGGGAAGCGGCCACAAAGGAGTCCATAATGGCACGCGTAAAAAACGCTGCGATTCGCAAGACCCGCCGGAAGAAGCTCTTTAAGAAGGCTTCTGGCTTCTGGGGCAGCCGCGGAAGTACCTTCCGCCAGGCCACCGAAGCGGTGATGAAAGCCGAGTCCTATGCCTTTCGTGGGCGTAAGGAAAAGAAGCGTGCTTTCCGTCGCCTCTGGATTGTGCGCATCAACGCAGCTTTGATCCAGCACGACATGAAGTACAGCCGCTTCATTCATGGCCTGAAGAAGGCCGAGATCGATCTGGACCGCAAGGCCCTAGCCGGTTTGGCTCTGCAAGACCCCGCCGCCTTTGGTGCCGTTGTCAGTCAGGTCAAGGCTGCGCTGGCCGCGTGAAGCGTCCCGGTCATGGTTGGGTGTTTGCACTCGCTGCCGGGCTTCTGCTCGGGGCGGACTGCTCCTCTACGGAGGAGGTTCGTGAGCGCTTCAACCAGGACGATAGCTTTGAGGTGTCCGTTGGCGAGGAAACTCTCCCCGCCAGCCAGGCAACTCTGAGTTCGACGACCGGCAGTGTCGAGGTTGGCGTGGTCACCCTCGAACCCGGCGGGGGCCCTCCTGGCACGCTACACACCCTCGAGGTTTGGGTGGATGCTGAGTATGCGGGGGAAGTCGATGCTGCTATCGTAGTGATTGACAGTGGGGAGCGCGGCGAGCGCAACTTGGAGCTTGTCGCAGACTCTGCGGATGAGCGATTGTATTGGATCGAGCTGCAGTCGGTTGGAGATGATGATGAGACGCGTACCGACGTGTTCAACATCCAGCTCTGGTCCACCGAAGAGCCTGTCGTCGAAGATGAGACGGACGAGGGCTGACCCCTGACGCCGGTCCAGCCGGCACTCGGAGAGCTTGTGCCTCATACGCCTACAGCGACTCGCACCATGACCAAGGCCGATTTGGTCGAACGTGTCTATGAGCAGGTCGGATTCTCAAAGAAGGAAGCGGCCGAGGTCGTGGAGGCTGTCTTTGAGTCCATGAAGCAGGCCTTGGAGCAAGGAGACAAGATCAAGGTCTCCG
>JBLHMA010000293.1:0-7041 GCA_047621545.1 Cognaticolwellia sp.
CCACCACCACGCCGGCGTTCTGGGACACGTCGGTCACCAGGTTCTCCAGCATGGGTAGAACGTCTCCTGGCAGCACGGGAAGCGGTCCCGTCAGATCGGGCTGGCCCTTTAGGGTGCGCTTGGCGTTGACCGCGCGACGAAACTTTCCGCTCATTCCCTTCTCGGCGAACTCAATGCCTTCCGAGCAGTTGTAGTAGAAGACGATGTCCTTTGAGCGGCTCAGAAAGCGCTCCAGGAACTCGCGCAGAGCCACGTAGCGGATGGTTCCGTCGGACTCCTCCCAGGGGTAGAGGTCACGGACGTTGCCGTGCAGCAGGAAGAGGCTGGCTTCGCCGGCAAGGTATCGTTGGCGAAGTTCTTGGGCCCAGACAGGCAGTTCCGGCTGTCGCTTCATTCAAGGCTCTCCAGTAGGGCGCCGCTTGGGGCCCAGAGGGGGTCTGCAGGACTAACCGTCGGTGGTGAATCGTGCTCTGAGGCCCGGTGTCCCCAGGTGTAGGTCTGCCACACGGTCCGATTCGGTCCCACGGGTGCCCCCGTCACCACTCCAGGCTAGGGATGGAGGGTCCACCCTATCGAAGAGGATGTCCGTGAACCCACAGGAACCTGCTGGAGATGGGCCGATTTGGGTTACTGGGTCAGGCGGTTTGCTCGGATCGGCGCTCTTGCGCATCGGGGCAGTGGGCCAGGGCCGCCTGGACGTGACGGACACGGAGGCGGTGGAGCGGATGATAGGGACCCACCGTCCGCGTGCGGTGATCCACTGTGCTGCCTTTACGCGCGTGGATGCTTGCGGGCCGGAGCACTGGGAGGTGAATGTCGCTGCGGCGTTGACCTTGGCCCGACGGGTTCCAACCTGGCTGGTCTCGTCCAACTACGTCTTTGATGGTCCAGGTCCCCACAGCCCGAGCAGCCCTCGCAGTCCTGCTATGCGCTACGGGATCCAGAAGGCGGCAGCAGAGGACGCGGTGCTGGCTCACGGTGGGCATGTCGTGCGCACAGGGTGGCTCTTTGGACCCCAAGGAGGGAACTTCCCCTCGCGCCTCCCAGAGCTGCTCGCCGCGGGTCCTGTGCAGGCCCTTGAACACTGGCCAGTTCAGCCTACTTGGGCCGACGACCTGGCCGCCTACTTGGTGACCTTGCCCCAAGGGGTGGGTCATGCGATTGGAGGGGAGCAGACCACCTGGGCCAACTTTGCCCGGGCTTGTGCCGCGAAGATGGGCCTACCGGCGGATCGCGTCATTGGCGTATCCGAGGTCAGAGGAATGGGCCCCAGGCCCCAAGACGCCCGCTTGGCTGGCCATATGCTTCCGGGATGGACGCAGCGCCTTGAGGCGCTCATTGGGGCTCCTGATGAGCCTGGCAGCCCCGCTTAGGGCTGGACGGACTCCACCGCGCCAACCCGGGGCTGCAGCGGGCTGGGGTCCAAGCTCAAGAGAGCGTGGGCCGTGCGCACCTGGAGGGTTTCGCTCTCCGCGTCCAAGAACGGAGAGATGGCCTGTAGGTCGGCGCGATCCCCAGCCTGGCCGAGAGATGAGACCGCTTGACTGACCACCACGGGCTCCAGATCTTGGAGCGCGCCCAGGAGTGCTGCGTGGGCCTGTCTGCGGGTGCGTCCGCTTTCCTGGCCGGCGAGAAATCCTCCCATTGCCCAGGCGGCCTGGGTCCTTAGTTCGCGATCTGCATCACTCAGGGATGCGATCGCTCGCTGTATGTCGCCCGCTCCCCGCTCCACCAGGACCAGGTTTGCGTAGTCCTTGACGGCCGGGGGACCGCCGCTGCGGTTGAGCAGGGTGTTGGCTTGTGGGGTGTGCACCTTGGCCAGTGCGTCGACGGCCTCTAGGCGGCGCACCAGTTCGTCGTCTCCCAAGGCGTCCTTGATCAGGCTCTCTCCCTGGCTGTCTCCCAGCTCCAGGAGCGCGGCGGCGACCGGAATAATCAAGTCCTCCTCCATCATGGGCAGGCCCTCCAGCAGTGCGGTGGTCAAGACCGTCAGGCCGCTGCCTCCAATGTCCTGGAACAGGGTGAGCTCCATCGGCAGGTCGCCTCGGCGCAAGTCCGCCTGCAGGGTCTCCAGTGCATGGGCATCGCCCATCATCGCGGCGGGAAGGGCCAGAGGAATGCGTTTCCAGTGGGCTGGTTCCTTGTCCATGGCTTGGGTGAAGTGAGCTGGCAGTTTCTCCCCGGTTAGGGCCAAGTGAACGCCCGCGTGGCCCCGCACAAAGGGATCGACGTCGCTGCGGTAGCAGAAGGCACGCAGGTGTTCCAGGGACGCCGCCTCGGGCAGGCGGGCTGCCAGAGCGTCCACGGCTGCGCGCTGGACGTAGGGGTTGCTGTCGGCCAAGCCGATAGCTCCGTAGACACCGCCTGCTGGCTCAGGGCTCAGCTCGATCAAGGCGCTCAAGGCAGCCAAGCGCACGGTGACTTTGTCGCTCACGGCCGCCTGCTGGAGGACGAGCACCGGGTCCTGCACGGACTGTTCTTGTGCAGCGGCGGGAGGGGGGAGCTCAGCCTGGCCGCGGTGTGCGCAGGCCAGAAGGAAGAGAAGGCTACTGAAGAAGAGCATCGATGCGGGCCTGGGCGGACTTGTGGAGATCGCTGCTGCGGTCTCCCAGCAGCCTTTGGCACTCACTGTAGGAAGACAAAGCTTTGTCCGCCTGGTTCGCTTTTTCGTAGACCTTGCCCTCCTGGAACTTGTCCATGGCTTGGCGTTGGAGCCCGCTGTTGATCTCGGAGAGCTTGTCGCCTGCTCGAGAGTGGGTGGGGTCGTAGCGCAGCGCTTCTTGGAAGTGGCGGCGGGCTCCGAGCATGTCCCCGCTGCCCATTGCGGAGACCCCCTTTTTGTAGGGGCCCTCGGCCATGTCTCGCTGTGAACTGCGGGCCTGGCTCAGGCCGGCCGTGGCCTTTGCGGCGTAGGGGGTCTTGCCGCTGGGATCCTTAGAGAGGATGGCGTTGAAGCCCTTGATCGCATCGGCATACTTTCCGGCGTCCAGTGCAGCTTGAGCTGTCTTGTAGGGCCCGCTCAGGTCTTCGACCAGGACCTCGGTCTGACGCTCCTTGGCGGCCACCTGGGCTGCACCAGCCTTGCGACGTAGGCGCTCGTTGGCAGCCTCGAGTTCCTCGTCCTGGGGGTTCAGGTTCAACGCGACGCGCACGGCCTTTTGGGCGGCACCAATGCTGCTCCGACCGCGCAGCGCTTCCTCGGCTTGGGTCAGCGCGTCGACCTTGGATTGGGCGCGGTCAGCCTCGGAGCTGGCTTTGCGTTGTAGTCCGGCCTGTAGGGCTTGGATGGTGATGAACTCCACCGAGATGTAGCCCATGCGCTCAGCGTCGGGGTGGCCGGGGTCCAGCTGCAGCACGCGCAAGAACTTGGCGCTGGCGCCAGCGTAGTCCTCTGCGGTGAAGCGCTCCATGCCCTCCTCCATGAGCTCCTGGACCAAGGCGGCGTCGGCTGAGCTCAGGTCCAGGTTGGCGGAGCTCAGCGACGTGGTGGTCACCTCGCCGCTGCCGGGGTTGACCTGGATACTGTTCATGAAGCCCTTGCCGGCCACGGCGAGCCCGGTCAGGGCCATCAGGCCCACCGAGATGAGGTTGATGGGCTTGGAGAAGAAGCCGCGCTTGTCTTCGCCCGAGGAGGGTGCCTTTCCGCCCAGTCCTCCTGCTGCCCCGCCAAATGCCGGGGCGTCGGGGCCGGCGGGAGTGGGTGCAGGGCCGCCAAAGCCACCCACGGGGGCGCCGAAGCCTGCTGCGCCCATTGCCGGTGCGCCCATTGCTGGTGCCTGTGAGGGGGTGCCCAAACCGGCGAAGGGAGGGGGGCCGGGCGGCGCCGCTTGGGGGGCAGCCTGGTCTTGCTGTTGCTGGTCTTGCTGTTGCTGGTCTTGCTGTTGCTGGTCTTGCTGTTGCTGGTCTTGCTGACGCTGTGCTTCTTGACGCTGTGCTTCTTGACGCTGTGCTTCTTGACGCTGTGCTTCTTGACGCTGGGCCTCGGCCTGTGCGCGTGCCTGGGCCTCTTCCGCTTCGGCCTGGGCATCCTCCTCGGCGAGCATGCGAGCGGCCAGGTCCTTGTCGAAGGCCTCGGTGCGGTCGGAGTATTCCTGTATCGGGGGCAACACGGGCGCAGGCTGAAGCGGCGCCGCCTTGGAGACGAAGCGCAGCTCAGTGTCCCCGATCTTGATCACGTCGCCGTGACGCAGGGTGTGCTCGGAGACGCGCTTGTCGTTGACGTACAGCCCGTTGGCGGAGCCAGGATCCCGAAGGATGTGAACGCCGCCCTGCCGAATCACGGCCGCGTGGTGCCGGCTCGCGGAGGCGTCGGCGAGAGTGACGTCCTCCTTCTCGGAGCGGCCGATGCGTAGGCCCGTAAGGGGGATCTCAAAGCGGGTCCCCGGATCGGGCTTGTGGCCGGTGAGCACTTCTAGCTCGGCGACGGGGATTCCGGGGTCGGTCGCGAGAACCGGTTCGAGAACCGGAGCCTGCCTGGCGGACCGTGGGGGCTCAATGAAGTGCAGGTGGAAGGGCTCGATGACCAGCACGTCGCCGGCTGCCAAGCTCTGGGTGCGCACGCGCTTGCCCATGAACCAGCTGCCGTTGCCAGAGTTCAGGTCCTCGTAGGTGACCCCGTGCTCGTCCGTGATGATGCGGGCGTGGCGTCTTGAGACACCAATATCTGCCAGACAGAGGTCGACGTCTTCGGATCGCCCGAGCACCACCACACCCGGTGTTAGAGGCACCCGGCGGTCGGGGTGCCCCTTCTGCTTAACCAGCAGCTCCAGCGCCACACTCATGAGCGCAGCGTAACAGGCTCGCTCAAGACGGGTTGCTCCCGGCCTGAATCAGAACTGCTTGTCCCGCTTTTCCTTGGCCTGGGCCAAGTATTCCAGGGTCTGCTTGTGGACCGGCGCTTCGGGGTCGGGCTCCAGCATGAGTACCGTCTCCCAGGCGTTGATCGCTTGGGGGTACTTCAGGCTGTTGTAGTAGCGAAGACCACCATCAAAGTTCTCTTTGATGGACTCGGCGATCTCGCCGTTGAGGCGCTCGATGCGCACCGCGCAGATCTCGCAGCTTCCATCCAGCTTTAAAGCCATCTGGTACTGGGCCAGGGCGTCCTGTTGGCGGCCGGCTTGGTAGTGGGCATGGCCCTGTTCGACCAGCTCCGTAAGCGAGGCCCCTTCCGGCGGATCTGGCCACTCTGAACGGGGATCCTTGGCGCTCGCTGAGAGGGCCTGGGTCAACGCGTTGCCATCCGGCCCTGTCTCTGGAGCGTCGGGCTGCAGGGCTGCGGTCAGGCTGTATTTGCCGGGAGCCGTAGAACCTTGGGGCGCTGTACCGGAGCCACCGGCCAGAGCGACGACCGCGATGCCGCCAGCCAAGATCAGAACCAACAGTACAAAGGGCCAAATCTTCCAGCTCTTCTTGGGTTCATAGAGTGAGTCCAGTCGCACGGAGACGCTGGGGTCGTTGTCGTGGTCCACCATCTCCAGCGTGAAGCGGTGCGGACCGATGTTGACCACGTCGCCAGGGCCGATGGATTTGTTGTCGTCTACGCGCTTGTCGTTGACGAACACCCCATTTCGGCTGCCTGCGTCCTGTACCCAGACAGAACCCTTGTGCAGGATGATGCGGGCGTGAGACCGGCTCACGTCGGGGTCTTGCACGTGGACTTCGCAGGCTGCGTCCCGGCCAATCCGTAGACCGGCGCTTGTGACTTCGGCGCGGTGGCCTTGCAAGGGGCCCGCGGTGCACACCAGGGTGGGCACACTTTTCATGTCGTCACCGTCCGAATCATTGGATCACCAGGACCGCGTGGCCCAGACCGGGTCCGGCTGCCAGAGTACAGGGCCTGGGGCCTTCGCCAAAGTCGATGTTGTCTGCCAGCACAGGCTCCTGTCCTGCGGCGATGCCCTGCCACAGTATCTCCAGTCTATCCCGAGCAGATGGACTGACAAGCGCCATGAGAGGCTGCCCGCGCAGGCCTTCCACGGACTGTCCGAGCAGGTGTTGCCCCCAGTCATTGGCGTCGGTCACGCAGCCTTGAGCGTCCAGGAGCACCACTGGGAAGGTGCAGGCGCTGAACATTGTTGGCAGCCGCAGGTCCGGTTCGACGACGGTCTCGATCACCGTCTCCACGACGGTCTCGACGACCCTCTCCACCACAGCTTCGGGAGAGGGGGACGGAGAAGGATCCGGCATGCCGGCCGCTCTGGCAAGTGTCCGGTTCATCGTGTGTGCCAGCGCCTCCAAGGTTCGCCACTTTACTGGGGAACTCAGGTTGGGGCTGTGGCCCTTGATGGCCAGTTCGGCCTCGTCTCGGAGCTTTGCAACAGGCCTGTCAGCCAGGGCCCACACGCCTGCGACACCGGCAGCAAAGGTGAAGAGGAGAAGGATGACGCTGATCGCCACCCTCGTCATGGGCTTGGCGACTGTGTCCGCTGCGAGCTTGGCGTTGTACTCCAGGTAGGCGTAGCCGAGCACCGTGCTCTTTGGAGCATCCTGGGCAGGGGCGCCCCGGATGGGCACAAGAATGCGCGTCATGCCGTCTTCGCCTGGCTGGACGGCGTCTCGGCGTTCCTTTTTGGCGCTGAGGTAGAGGGGGTCATCGCTCAGGGACTTGGCGGCCAAGTTGATCGGGGCAACCACGGAGCCCTCGGCATCCAGGATGTAGGCCAAGCCCACTTCGGGCAGGCGCTCAGCCATGCCCAGCTCGTAGTCCAGGCCGCGCTTGCTCAGGCTCTCAGCGTTTCTGTTGCCCAAGCTCTCAGCCAGGGCCACGCCGCGCTCCACGCTCATGGCCTCCAAGCCCTCCGAGCCGGCCATGCCCAGGGATAGAAAGCCGCCACCAGGTCCGCAGAGCAGCACCAGGCCTAAGAAGGCGAAGAGGGCCACGACCCGAAACATAAAGGGGGTCTTGGTGGAGAAGAAGCCGCCGCTCGGGGCGGGTTCAGCCGAAGCTGGAGCTGGACCTTCTGAAGCGTGGGCACCTGCACCGAAGGCTGCTCCGGGTCCAGGTTCACCAAAGCCGCCCGCAGGGGGTGCGCCGAAGGGCGG
>JBLHMA010000294.1:0-7035 GCA_047621545.1 Cognaticolwellia sp.
CGGTAGACATTGCGCTCACGGCTGCGAAAGTCGCCGCCCTTTACGGTGTCGTAGAACAAACGGAAGATGGAGTCGCCATCATTCTGGTAGTTCTTCGCCGCGTTGATGCCCCCCTGGGCCGCGATGCTGTGCGCACGGCGGGGGCTGTCCTGGTAGCAGAAAGTCTCCACCTGGTAGCCCATCTCGGCCATGGAGGCGGCTGCGGAGGCTCCTGCGAGCCCCGTGCCGACCACGATGATCTTGAACTTGCGCTTGTTGGATGGGTTCACAACCTTGATGGAGAAGCGGTGCTTGTCCCAAGCCTCTTCGATGTCCCCTGTGGGGGCCTTTCCGTCGAGAATCATTTGCCTACCTCCGGACCGTTGCGTCGGTGTCGCTCTGCTGAGCCGACTGCTTCGTGAATGCGTCACCCGTAGCCTTGGTCACTCCAGCAATGGTCAGCAGGGGTCCTGCGGAAAAGCCAATGAGGAGGATAAAGGCGAAGGCTGCTGCGACTTGCTTACGCAGGTCATTGTACTTGGGATGGTTCAATCCCAGGCTCTGCATTGCGCTCCAGACACCGTGGTAGATGTGCAGGCAAAGGGCCACCATGGCGGACACGTACAACACCACGTGGAAGACGCCCATGGCGGTGGGAGCAAAGCCCATCAGCACCATCTGGTGGGCGTTGTGGACCATCTCTCCGTCGAGATCATAGGTCAACTCTGCCAAACCGGGCTGCGTCACCCGCAGGGTGAAGTGCAGGATGTGGTAGACGATGAAGCCCAGCAGGACCACGCCGCCGTAGATCATCGTGCGGGAGGAGCGAGTAGAAGCTTGGGGCTTCCACTCTCCGTAGTCCGAAGGTCTGGCGGCAGCGTTCAATCGCTTGAGCTGGATCGCCGAGAAGATGTGCAGCGGGAAAGACGCCAACAGGACCAGACGGGTCCCCCACAGCAAAGGGGGATTGCCCTTGAGGGCAGCCGCGTAGCCGTTGAAGACATCGGGTCCGAAGAAGATCAGCAGGTTGCCGGACATGTGTCCGACGGCAAAGCCGAAGATGATCAGACCCGTGATGGCCATGACCAGTTTCTTTCCAATGCTGCTGGCGTAGAGGTTCGTAAACCAGGACATCGCCGCTCCCGTGGGGCAGTTGGTTAAAGTACAGGCGAGGGGTCCTTAACCCGAGCACGAATGCAAGCCTGTAGGTATTTCACGCGCTTGATGGGGGTGGTTCTCGCCTACTTCTCGCCAAGCCCGAGCTCATCCAGCAGGTGATCGGCACCCTCGACCTCGAGAACCCACAGCATGTAGCGCACGTCCACGTGGATAGAACGGGTGAGCTCCGGATCGAAGAGCCAGTCCGCGCTCATCGCCTCGTAGTTGCCGTCGAAGAGAAATCCGACGAACTCGCCCTTGCTGTTCAAGGTAGCCGAGCCGGAGTTCCCACCGGTGGAGTCCAGAGTGCTCAGGAAGTCCACTGGGACATCGCCCAGGGCGGGGTCCGCAAAGCGGCTCTGGGGCGAGGTCGCTGCCGCATCAAGTAGGCGCGTAGGTGCATCGAAGGGCCAATCCCCTGCCTTGGCCGCTATCCCAGCCACGGTGGTCTGGGGCTGGTACTGCACCGCATCGGCCGGGCTGTAGCCCTTGATGTGCCCTACGGAGATGCGCAGGGTCCCGTTGGCGTCGGGGTAGACTTGGTCGCCGGCCTGAAGCAGGGCTTCCATGTAGAGGGGCTGGAGGCGCAAGCTGGCGCCAGCCAGAACCTTGTCCTTGGCGCGCTGAGGGGCCAAGGTCTTGGACTCGAGCAGCACGGCCAGCTTCATCCAAGGGTTGTCCATGGACTCCAGCTGCGCGCGGTCCATCTCCAACCAAGCCTTGCGGGCGGCCGCGTCGGGCACCGACCCATCGGCGAAGAGCTTCTCCAACAGGGCGTCCACGCCGCCCGCTTGGGCGACATGCTCCGCCATACCCACCGGAAGCTTCTCTGGAGGCAGGGCCATCAATCGCTTGAGCGTGAGCTCGGTGAGCTGCTTGTCCGCTGGTTCCCAGTAGGTACCGTCCATCGCATCAAAGCGCTGCTGGGTGCGCTCCAGGTCACGCTCCTGGTAGCCGCGATCCCGCTCCAGGTCCGGTTTGGCCGCCTCTACCGAGAAGCGGTAGGCACGGTGAGCTACCCCCACGTTGTCCGAGAGCCAGCGCAGGTATCCAATGGTGGTATCCGCCTCGAAGCTGTCCTCGGCCTCGGTCTGGATCTCGTCCATTTCAGCCAGAACAGGGCCGTAGAGCTTGGTGCGCTTGGGGTCTGCAGCGATCCAGTCCTCGAGCTCCTTCCACTGCGCCTGCTTGCGGCCGACCACGTCGGAGTTGGCGAAGTTGTCCAAGTTGCCCTGGCGGTACTTCAGGCCGTTGGCGACTTGATCGATGGAGCTGTTCAGGCGACCGCTTGCCTCGTCCCCGGTAGCAGCCTCGGCCTTGAGCAGGGCGATGATCTCCTCGGAGAGCGCGATGCTGTAGGGGTAGGAGACCTGCTCAGCGAAGCGCATCTCACGGGCGGTGCGGTAGCGGTAGGTCGAGCCGGGGTAGCCCGCGATCATCACGAACTCGCCGGGGTCCGCGCCAGTAGGGTCCACCTTGAGGTGGGTCTTGGGCTGGTAAGGGACGTTGTCCACGCTGAAAGGCGCCGAGCTGCCGTCTGGGGCCACATAGGCGCGCAGCAGGGAGAAGTCCCCGGCGTGGCGAGGCCACATCCAGTTGTCGATCTCCCCACCAAAGCTGCCCACGCTCTCGGGAGGCGCATACACCATGCGCACGTCTTGAATCTCAAGCTTGGAGATCAAGCGGTACTGCTGGCCGCCGTAGTAGCTGGCTACCTCGCAGCGGTGATTGGCCTGGGCCTCGCACTGGGAGATGAGCAGCTTCTTGGACTTGTCGACAATCTGGTAGCGCTTCACGTCCTTGATGCGCTTCTTCAGTTTGCCGTTGATTTGGTCGGTCACGTCGGTGATGGACTCGACCACATAGAGGCGGGCCGCGGGACCCGCTGAGATCTCAGCTTCCCGGTCTACAGCCAAGAAGCCGTCCCGAGCGTAGGTGTGCTCGGCGTCGCTGGCGTAGCTCAGAAAGCCGCTGACGCAGTGGTGGTTGGTGGCCACCAAGCCAGCGGAGCTCAAGAAACTCGCACTGCAAAAGCCCAGGGAGACGATCGCCGAGAGAGGCTCCGCCTGCGGGTCTGCGAGCTGCTCAGGGGGGATTTCAAGCCCCATCTCCTGAAGCATTGGACCCATCGCCGGAAGCTGCTCTGGCAGCCACATCCCTTCATCGGCCCTTGCAAACGAGGACAACAGCAACAGAACAGACATGGACGCTCCCTTCTCAGGCGCGCCTCATAACCGACTGCTCAGACCAAAAAGTGTCCGGGTCTCAGAAGGAGCCGCTCAGAACCACCATGCCGCCGCGGCCTTCGCTGCTGGGCACGAAGGCGACGCTGGACTCAAGGGGCTCGATCATCAAAAAGCCCGCAGTGCCGATTCCTGCACCCGCAATCGCCAAGACAATCGAAGCGTTCCGCGAGTTCTTCGCAGGAGTGACGACCTGGGTCATCTGCACAGTTGCTTGTGCGGTCTGGTTGGCGGCCACCATCCCCTGGTGAATGCTCATGGCGTTGGAGTAGGTACCCTGCGCCTGAGCGGTCAACACGATGCCCGTTACGGCCACTGCCGCTCCAGCACCTGTCACAACAGCGCGGGTGGGAAAGCCTGGACCGTCCCGGGGTTCGCGCGGCTCTCTGGTGGAGCCACCGTCCAGCTCGTCCAGCTCGTCCAGCTCGTCGAACTCGTCGTCACGTGGGCTAGCGCCCTCGTCGTCTTCGAAGTCGTCCAGGCCGTCCAAGTCGTCCAAGTCGTCCAGATCGTCGCGGCCACGACTGCCCGAATCTGGCTCGTCGAACTCTGCCAGTTCGGCCATCTCCTCGTCAATAGAGACCCGCGGGCGGTCGGGACCGGAGGGGCGCCCGTCATCAAAGTCGTCGTATCGATCGTCCATGCGGTCGTCCATGATGTCGCTGACGGGCATGCCGCCCTGCACCATGACGGGCTCCAAGCGGGACCACTTGCCTGTCGTAACGACGACGGTCTCCTCCCAGGTCGCAAAGCCGTCAGCCTCGATCACCACGTTGCGGCCGCCGCACTTGGCTTGCACACCCTGGTCGATGTCGTTGACTGGAGTGCCGTCTATCAGGACGTCGGCCCCAGACGGCAGGCCCCGCATGCGCAAGGTGCCCTCGCCGCCGCGGTTCTCTACATCCAGGTTGGCGTCCACCGTGTCTTCTGCAATGACGGTGAACGTTCCGGTGGCCAACATGCAGCCATACTCCACTTCGAAGGCGTGTTCCCCAGCAGGGACACCCTCAACGGAGCCTGGAGCCATGACATCCATCGGGAAACCATCCATGATGATCTCACCGGTTGCGTTGCCGGCATTGACCTGTACCGAGCCCGTCTTGGACTGGGCGATGGCCAGAGAAGGAATGGCCCAGAGGGCAGCCAGGACGATGATTTTTCCGCGCACAAACACCTCAAATCTGCTGAATGGGCCCGAAGTTAGCACCGCATTGGCAGACCCGCCCCCGGAATCAATGACTTTGATTCATTAGGTCAAGACTAAGTGGCCTTGCTCTCGTCCCAGTCCGGCCCGTGATCTACCTGAACCTTGTCCGTGACCCGGTTGTCGTCGCTGTAGGGGAAGTTCTCGCCAAGCCACGCATAGTAGGGCGCGACATGCTTGGTCTGAGTCTCGTCGTAGGACGCGTTCTCATCCGCTGGGAAGATGGCGTCTACAGGACACTCCGGCACACACGCATCGCAGTCGATGCACTCGGCCGGGTTGATGTAGAGCATGTTGTCGTCCTGGTAGAAGCAGTCCACAGGGCATGCGTCCACGCAGTCCCCGTACTTGCAGTTCACACAGGGCTCACCCACAATGTAGGCCATGAAAAGCGCTCCTTGATGCCACTGGGCCAGCAGGGCCCGGTTCATTGCACGATGCTGCCCGGCTCTATGCCTTTCGGGCGGCCTCGGCCTTCTTTAGGTCGTTGGCGTTGGTGTCTTCCCAACCGTCTAGATCATGCTGGCCGTCCATGTACCAAGGGGTACCATCGGCGTTGGTCTTCCCCTGGGCCGCTTGGGCCTTGGCCTCTTCCAGAGAGCCAGCAGTGGGTGCAACGCGTCCCTGAGTGTGGCCGGCAGCCACCCCGGGATGCATGCCTTCAGCGGCACCGGTTTTGAGGCTGTCTATCAAGGTCCGAGCTAGCTTTTTTGTAGGCTCTGCGTAGCGCTTTGCGGCCCGCATCTTGTCTCGAAGTCCCATGGGTAACTCTCGCCTTTACTGGGAAATCATCTTGCGGAGGTTGCCGTACTGACGCACCTTGAACCAGGTCAGCTCCCCGCGCTTCCAGTACTGCAGAGCGACCTGGAACATCCGGGCGTAGTTGGCAGCCCAAGCCATGTAAAAGACTGGCTCGACGTTGGTCTTCCAGTATTCGCGCTCGTCGATGAGCTTGCGGATGAACTCACGCGGCACGTTGTCCTTGGACGCCAAGCAGTAGAGCGCCAGGTAGAAGCGCTCGATGTCCGGGCGCGGCCAGTCCATAGACACCCGGAACTGGTGCCAGGCCTTGTTGTTTCGGCCCTCGACCAGGTCGGGATCCAGTGAGCCGTCGGCAAGCGACTGCTTGGTCAGGGCGGTGCCCGGGAAGTAGTTCAGGCTGTAAAAGTAGATGGAGTAGGGCCGCGGCAGATCCAAGAGGAACTCAGCGGTCTCCAGCATCATCTCTTCGGTGGCGTGCGGGTTGTCCACGATCACGTCGTAGACGATGTCCATCTTCAGCTTCTTGTTGAACTCGCCAAATCGCATGATGGCGGTGTTGCCAGGGGATCGGTTGTGGATCTCCTTGCTCTCCTTGCTCGAGCCGGACTCAATGCCCGTCTGAACCCGAATCAGGCCGGCGTCCTTGAGCCGGTAGAGCATGTCCTCGCGCAGCATGGGCGGAATGAGCAAGCACTCGAAGGGGATGCCGATCTCCTTCGGGTAGCGCTCGACAAACTCATCCATCCACTCCGGCCCAAACGCGAAGCTCGTGTCATCGTCCACCTTGACCCGAGCGACCTTGGGGAAGGTCTTCTTCATGTGCTCAAGCTCGCCGATGATGTGATCCACCGAGCGGGCCCGGTAGAACTTTCGGCCCTTCTCGTCGTAGACATCGCGCAGGATGGAGACGTAGCAGTAGCTGCAGTTATAAGGACAGCCGCGGGAGAAGTAGATGCGGTACTCCGCCGAGCGCTTCCAGGGCTCCTCGATGGAGACCTTGTCCTTCTCGATGTAGTACTTGTTGTCGTCGGCGGTGTCTGGGTACGGGAGCCAGTCCAGGTCTTGGATCAAGGGCCGAGGCGGGTTCTGGAAGACCTTCCCGTTCTGTCGCGCCCAGATATTCGGGATGGTGGTGGTGTCGCCCCCGGTGGCGACGGCCCGAGCCAGGTCGATCACCGCCTGCTCACCCTCGCCCATGCACTCTTCGGGAACGGAGGTCGGGTGGATGCCTCCCCACACGATGGGCTTGTCGGGGAACGCGGTCTGAATGCGCCGGGTGGCCTCTTTGGCCATCGGCAAGAGCGAGGACATAAAGCCCAGCCCGATCAAATCGGGGTCCTTGTCCCGCAATACGTCCAACATCAGACCGAACTCTTTCTCGCTGGGCATGACCAGCGCGTTGTGCACCCAGTCCCGCAAGAAGATGATGTCCACCTCCACACCCTCGCGCTGCAAGGCCGCGGATATGTAGCGAATACCAGCGTTCTCCACGCTGTAGATGGTCAGCAGGACCACCCGAAAGGGCCCGTTCTTACCCACGATTGGGTTCTCAGAGACGAGGGCGTTTTCGTGCTGCGACATAGGTCGAGTCCTTCGCATCGAGCGCTTGACTGCTCGGGCTGGCCGATTCCCGGGGCGGGAGGGTGGCCCATCATAGCTAAGGCGTTGGATTCCTGAAAGTGCGCGGAC
>JBLHMA010000295.1:0-7029 GCA_047621545.1 Cognaticolwellia sp.
CACTCGAGGCGGGCATTCAGCTGGTGGAAGGTAAGATTGCCTCCAGCTTGGTGCTGATCTCCTTGGGCGGTAAGGATGCCGAGGCCCGCATCAAGGATGGCATCGCTCGTGGGGTCAAGGCCAAGCCCGAGGCTATTCGCCTGGACGACGCCGCCTTTGCTGGTAGTGATCCCTTGGGCGAGGCGCGCATCATCGCGGCCGCCATTAAGAAGGCCGGCGTGGATCTGTTGCTGACTGGCAAGCAGACCATCGACGACGACAACGGTCAGGTGCCTGCCATGGTCGCCGAGCTGCTTGACCTGCCCCAGGTCACCTTCGTTGAGAAGCTGGAAGTGACCGCAGACTCTCTTGTTGCGCATCGCGCGATGGGCAGCGGTCAGATCGACGTGGTGAAGTGCCCGGTCAACGCCGTGGTCACCTGCGACAAGGGGCTGAACTCCCCTCGCTTCGCTTCGCTCCCAGGAATCATGAAGGCCAAGCGCGCCAAGATCGCCGTTTGGGGCGCCGCCGATTTGGGTCTGGATGCCAGCACCGTGGGTGCAGGCGCCGCCGTTGTGAGCGAGGGGGCCTACCGGCTCCCTGCCGAACGCCCCTCCGGAAAGATCATCGAAGGTGCTGACGCTGCGGCCAAGGTCAAGGAGCTGGTTCGCCTGCTTCGTGACGAAGCCAAGGTCCTTTAGGGCTCCCCCAACAAACTTTCGTCCAAAGGACAAAACAAAATGGCTTCTGGAATCCTAGTTTTCAGCGAGCACGATGGCGGGAAGATCAAGAAGACCGCCTTTGAGCTCATCGCCAAGGCAGTCTCCCTGAACATGGGACCCGTCAGCGCTGTTGTGGTCGGCGATGCCGACACCTCCGCTCTTGGCAACTACGGTGCGACCACCGTGTACACCGTCACCGGTGACGCCTTTTCCTCTTACACGACCGGGACCTACACCAAGGCCCTCGCAGCTGTCATCGCCAAGGCGGATCCCGCCGTGGTGCTGGGCGCTGCAAGTGCACTTGGAAAGGACCTCTTCCCCCGCCTGGGTGCCCGATTGGGCGCAGGCGTGATCACCGAGGCAACCGAGCTAGGTAACGACGGGGGCCTGGTGGCTCATCGTCCTGTCTACGCCGGAAAAGCCATGGTCACCGCCAAGCCGGTTGGCTTGGCCTTGGTCACCGTTCGCCCCAACTCCTTCGGCGTTCCAGCCGCAGGCGCGGGCAGCGCTGAGGTGATCGCTGTGGACGCCGGCGTGAGCGCCGCCGACGCAAAGGTGGTCATCGTTGAGAGTAAGAAGAGCGCTGCGAGCGTGGCTGACTTGACCGAGGCAGACCGCATCGTCTCTGCAGGTCGCTCCATCAAGAGCGCCGAGCAGTACGACGCGATCATTCGCCCATTGGCTGCCAGCATTGGCGCGACACCGGGTGCAAGCAGGGCTGCTGTGGACGCGGGCTATGCGCCCCACAACCACCAGGTGGGTCAGACTGGCAAGGTCGTCAATCCGAACCTCTACATCGCCCTGGGTATCTCCGGCGCCATCCAGCACTTGGCTGGCATGCGGACTTCCAAGGTCATCGTGGCGATCAACAAGGATCCCGACGCACCTATCTTCGCGCACGCAAGCTACGGCTTGGTGGATGACCTCTTTGACGTCGCCCCTCTGCTGCAGAAGGAGTTCGAGGCGCTCTAAGCTTCGGACTTTCTCCCCAACGCGCCCCGCGTCGCCCCTGGCGGCTCGGGGCGCGTTGCTATAGTGGGCGTCCCCGTAAAGATGCGCCCTGTGGACCGTAAAACTCCTCCAAATTCGGCTGCCGATCCATCCCTCTTGGATGGCGCTGTCGCGCACCTCCAAGACAAGGGGGACGTGCAGGGTGTGATCCGTGTCGTAGAGCGTTGGGCCCGGTCCGGGGAGCCCAGCGACGAGGCTGTCCTGAACCAGGCCAGCGCCTTCCTGAGCTTGAACCTCATGGACCGTGCATGGGTCCGCCTGAAAGAGGTAAGCCAGCGCAGCCCGGAGTCACGTCGGGCACAGCTACTTACGGCCCAGATGTTCATCGAGCGTGGTTGGCCGCTGCGGGCCCGAAAGCTTTTGGAGAAGCTGGGGGAGCAGGACGCACGCAGTGAAGCGCTGATGGTGCTGGCCAGGCAGCCCGGTCTTCAGCCCCCCAAGGATGCACGTCGCATCGAGGCCGAGGGCAGTCCAGCGCAGAAACTCGCAATGGCTGAGCGGCTCATGGCAGCCGGAACCTTTCTGCGCGCCAAACCGGTGTTGGAGCGGCTACACCGTGCTGGCGGAGAGCCAGCAGCACGAGCGGAAGATCTGCTTTGGGGATTGGCCGGCGGCTTTGTAAACGAGGCTGGCGATCCGCTGGATCTGCTTCGTACCCGGGCCCCTGAGCTCTTCTCTATCGACGAGGCCAATACTCTGTCCGCCACCCTCGACGAGGAGGATGGATACGGCGGCGAGGTCACGTCTGCTGGCTTGGCTACAGAAGAAGACGCCGGCGGCAGCGACGAAGGATTTCCGGCGCTCTTCCGGCGAGCAGATGCTGGGCCGCTCTCGCCGATCTCGGACGAAGTCACTGCGGTGTCCAAGCTGGCCTCGCCTGGGGAGTTGGCTCGCCGGGATCCTACCGAGGACACGGATCATGGGCCTGGGGGACCGCTGATCAGCGGAGACACCCAGATCATGATGGTCATCCGCAAGGATGGACAGGCGGACAGCGGTGAGCACCATGTGCTCAAGGAAGAGGACGATTCCCTCCGGGAGACTCTGAACCTGAGGGACTACCTCAGCCATATGGGCGTTGACCCTGCGCTCTCTGACTTGGGCAAGTCGGACCTTGACCTGGATGATGACGATGAGGACCTCATTGTTGTGACCAAGCGAGACCGGGTGGAGCGAGAGCACACCGAAGAGCTCATGTTGGACGAGCCGGTCCAGGTTGTAGAGCGCCCGTTCACGCCAATTCATCCACCGGAGGACGACGCCGAGCGCACCATCGGTGAGCCTGCTCCAATCCTTAGGCCGCGCGAGCTTGAACCCTCGACAGCCAGCGCGGATGTTGAAGAGCCTGGGTCCGAGCCGGATTCCTGGAGCTTGGGTCGCATCTTTGTAGTGCTGGTCTTGGGGCTGGGTCTCTTGGTAGCCGCCGCTCTGGCTGGTTGGCTCCTTAGCCAGCGTATGGCTCGCAACGCGGTCATGGACGAGGCCCTGGATGCTGTGGCTGCGCAGGACCTTTCGGGTCTCCAACAGATCGAGGCTCAGCTGGCTTCGCGGGTGGGACTCAACCCAGAAGATGCAACGGCAAACGCAAGCTACGCACTCGTAGAGCTGGTGATCTGGCAGGAGTACACGGGGGATTTGAGTCGCCTCGAGCAGGCCTCCAAGGCCGGTGCGATCGCTGCCCGGACAGGAGGCGAGGGGCGGAGTGTGGCTCTGGTCTATGCCTACAAGGCGCTGGCGCAAGGTAATCTGGAGTCGGCTGAGACAAACCTCACCGCGGTTCGGGAGATTCCCGAGGGCGAGCACCTTCGCTCCGAGTTGGCCTTGGCCAAAGGAGAGTTGGACTTGGCGCGTACTCACGCCGATCGTGCGGTAGAGCTGGCGCCAGAGGCGCCGCGCTACTCCTTGGCGCTGGCTCGGGTGTGCGTTGCCCAATCCGACGCGCGCTGTAGCCAGCAAGCCCTCGCTCAAGCGGAGAAGCAAGGTGGAGGACCCGAAGTAGCTCTGCTCGCGCTTCAGCAGGCCACGGCCTCCGATGCGCCGAGCGCGCAGCTCTTGGCGGTGCAAGGTTTTCTGGAAGACCCGGACCTCAGCGCGCGCGTTCACAGTCAGGCTCAGATCTGGCGAGCGGAGCTCCTGGCGCGCTCTGGAAAGGCCACAGAGGCTGCGGTCACAGTGCAGGAAGGGCTTGGGCGAGACCCTGACAATCCTGAACTCTTGCTCAACCTCGCGGCCCTTCAGGCTTCCCAGGGACAACATCGGGAGGCCTTGGCTTCACTGGAACGTGCCTCGGCCAGTCGTCCTCTAGATTTTAGGATCCAGGGAGCTCGCCTTCAGGTGCTGCTTGAGCTCGATCGCGTCATGCAAGCGGAGCGCCTACTCGGGCAGCTGCCCGAAGACCCGCGACGAGACACGCTCGAAGGTCTTTTGGACCTGTTTGCGCGCAGCGATGCAGCGCACGCCATGGAGCTTGCACAGCGGCGGCTGAAGCTTGGAGCCGACCCAGTCG
The DNA here is from genome assembly GCA_047621545.1 of Cognaticolwellia sp. Lineage (GTDB taxonomy): Bacteria > Myxococcota_A > UBA796 > UBA796 > CAJQPC01 > CAJQPC01. Next base: position 4,219 of record JBLHMA010000295.1, read on the forward strand.
CGACCTATGTTCTGGGCTTTGCGCTGGGCCGCCTGGGTTTGGAGCGTGCCTCTGAAGTCTTGGGGCAAGCCCATGCGGAGCTGCGGGAGAGTGAGAACCCCTTTCACACTCGGTTGGCATCCCGTGCCTTGGCTGCGCAAGCCCTTTTCGACCAGGATCTTGATCTTGGAAGGCAGGCGCTTCAGGGACGGGATCCTCTCGCCTATGTCTTGGTCGCTCAGCTCTATGCACCCAAGGACTCGGCCTACGCGGAGGCCCTCTACGATCAGGCCGTGGAGTTGGGTCCAGAGAACGCATTGGTTCACTACGCTAGGGGGCAGTATCATACAGGGAAGCTGGAGAATTCTTCTCCTGCTCTGAGCAGCTGGCGCAGCTACCTGGCCCTCTCTCCGAGTGGTGAGCGTGCCGGTAGGGTGCGTGCTGCGGTTTCTGAGCGCTGAAGGGAGAGTCGAGTCGCTCCTGCCGGGCCTGTTTCCCGTCCTTCAGTTGGTATGTAAAAGTTGCGGAGTTTGGTGTCAGCCGACTAAGCTGCTTTGCTAGACGATCTAAGGCGTGCGCCGAAGGTCTTCGTTTCTGACCCCCGGGGCGAATGCCCCAAGATGGAGGATTACCCCATGATCACTCGTAAGCTTGGCCTTGGTCTGCTGACCCTTAGCCTTCTCGCTGGTCTCTCTGCCTGCACCGACAAGGTCGAAGACTGTGACACCGCTGCTGGAGAAGCCTGCGGTGACACTGACGAAGCAGATGCCGACACCGATGCCGATGCCGACTCCGACACGGACACCGACGCTGACGCCGACGCGTACTTCGAGCCCTACGCAGTCATCATCGACTGGGTCACCGCCTACGATGACGGTGCTTACGGCAACTGGGTCAACACCGATGGATCCGACGGCCAGCCCTTTATGTCCATGACCATCTACGAAGAAGCTTATTTCGATGCTGGTGACGAACGTTACTCCTGCACCTACAATGCTACCTTTAACGAAGTAGCTATTGACAACATGGGTATCGAAGACCTGTGGTACGGCGCTGAGGTTGAGCTTGTGGATTCGGGCAACACCGACTGCACCAACTTGAACCCTGATGATTGGGGCGCTACCGACCCAAGCGGCTTCGTCGTGGACAACCGCTTCGCTGTTGGCTTCGGTCCGCTGGGGCCCACCACCTCTGGTGACCTGGAACCAGCCGTCATCGACGCTGGTTTGGACTGGGATGTCGACTGGGCTCCCTACGTCTTCAGCTACTACATGGGCTGGACCAAGGACGCCTCGGTCTCCTTCGCTGATAGCGAGAGTACGCGTGACTGGGGCTACGTCTTCGCCTACGAAGTGGCTGATGACCTCAGCTTGAACACTGACGCTGACGGAAACCTTGTTGGGATTGACGCAGGCGGTGGTTCCGAGATGCCCGACAACTCTTTGGTGTCCGGTAACGGCTTCTACTACCTCGATAGCGAATCGTTCAAGTAGGACTTAGCCGCCGGCTTGTTCCGGCGTCTTGGCATCAAGAGGCGTCTCAGCATAGCTGGGGCGCCTCTTGTCCTTCCTTGTGAGAGACTTCGCGCATGTTCCTACTACTGCTTGCATGTACCTCCGCTCCCACTGGCGAAGGCCCACCCAGCTGGGCGCTTCAGTATGCGTCTGTCTCTCCCGGCGCTGCTGGCGATTGGAGCGGCCACAGCGTCTGGACCTTCTACGAGTCCGGGTGGAGTCAGGAGCCCGGCTCTGAATGGCACCTGTGCACCCTGCTTCAGGTCCTGGAAGGCGTGCCGGACCCAGCCGTAGCTGGGTGTCCGGAGTGCCAGGACAAGGTGTTGGTGACCGTTCGCAGTTTGGAGACCGATTGCGAGCTCGCTTGGGTACAGGACGCAAGCTTCACTGCACCGAGCGCCATGGCAATTGGGCCTGTGGATTCCGACCTAGCGGATCGCGCACCCCACAGCGACTCGATGGGCTGGTACCAGGCCTATGGGGATGAGGACTTGGTCTTTCAGGGGTTCGCGACTTCGGAGGACGCTGAGTTGGGAAGAGAGGCGCCCGATGGCTGGGAGCCAGACGCTTGGTACACTCTCTGGCCCACCTTTGCCTGGTCTCTGTAGGCAGTGAGGATTCCCAGCGCTATGCTGTCTTTAGGTAGGGTGGAGGCACCATGAATCGTAAACTGCTCGGCGCTGGCATATTGTTGTCTCTCTGCGCCTGCGGCGTCTACTCGGCGAACGAGTCGGATACTGCAGTCGGGAGCACTGACTACGGGGATACGAATCGAGACACCTCCGATACCGACACTGGGGCAGCTGGTTTTGCAAGGGTAAGGCTGAGTGGCGGTCTGGAGGTCGTGGACGGGAAAGTCGATGGGGGAACCGTTGTCTACACGCTCTACCAGGCCAGCGACACGGATGTCTCTTGTACTCAGGAGCACGTCATTTCGACTGCGGTGGGGCTCGAGAGCACTGAGCCGGACTGGGTGATTCAGTGGAGCGAGCTGACCTTGGCAGCAGCCGAACCTGCTTGTGGTGTCAGCTTGCCTATGGAGATGCGCCTCGGGCTGGGAGCGCTCTACCCAGAGATTGTCCCCCTCTTGGACAAGTATGGCGTTGGAGACGCGAGAGAGTCCCTACAGGGGTTTTACGCCGCCTTTCCCCAGCCCTTTGGAGAGGGACTGGATGGGGAGGTCTTGGCGATGGGCTACGGCGGAACCAGTGCAGCACTCGCTGGTGAGGGCGAAGCTTTGACCGAGGGACCCTTCCCCGATGGGCTCTACTTAATCGAGTCGGTTTATTTCCTGCAGTTGCCCTAAAGGCACACCAGC
>JBLHMA010000296.1:0-7018 GCA_047621545.1 Cognaticolwellia sp.
GGGAGAGCAGGCCTTGGGAGAGCAGGAGAGCCTGAGCTTCCCGCCTGGGGACCTTGTCCTTGTCTTGGAGGCGGGTCCCGAGTGGGAGCCGATGCAGCTTGACCTCGTCGTCAAGGCCAATGTCATCCACTTCTCCGAGCTGAACTGGACCCGGCGTATAGACCCAGGTGACTGGCGGCAAGCCGACTTTTTTCGCTCCCCCTGGCCCTCGGTCAATAGCCGCCTGGAACCCCTGGAAGATGCACGCTTGGCGGCTGCTCACGGCATCTCCTATGCGGTGATGGGCGCCCCGGAGCAGGTGGGCCGGCCCTACACGGCGGGCTGGGTCTCGGATGTGTTGCGGGTGCGGGCGGGCTCGATCGCGGAAGGGCAGCGCGGGGTGGTCTGGAGCGTGGGCTGGAGCCTAAACAACCAGCCGGGTTTTGGTACTGCGGACACCACACTGCTGGACGACCCTCTGGACCTGCTGGCCATGGCCATGTCCCCGGTGGGTGCGGGCCGCCTGGGCATTGTGGATGTGAACTGGGTGGAAGAGGCGGGTCCGGCCTGGGCATGGAGCCCTGCGCCGACCGCGATTCAGGTGGAGGGGCCTCAGGATCTGCCTGTGATTCGGGCGCTATTGGAGCAAGGGGAGCGCCTGAGCTTGGTTGGGCCGGTGACATGGTTGCAGGTGCCCGACGATTCCCTGCCTGCGACCACCCAGTTTGAGCGGGCGCTGTTTTCTGGACACAGTGTCGCGAGCACGGGACCTTGGCTGAGCGTCGGCCTGCCTGACCTTGAAGAGGCCTTCGGCACGGTCGTGGACTTAGATTGTCAGGGCGCCGAGACCATGGAGTTGGTCACCGAGAGCGGCAGTTCGGTGTTGCCGTGTGAACCCCAGCAGGTGACTGTGGAGGGCCTGTGGGTGCTGCTGCTGGTGTCCGGGGAAGAGTGGGCGATTCACTCGCCGGTCTGGTTGTAAACGCCGCATTCTCTGGTGAAAATGTGACGTCTGGTGTGTGATTCGGACTCAGGAGTGCCAATGAAGATTGTTCTTATCGCCGGTTTCGGTGTCGTCGCTCTCGTCTTCCTGGGCCTGCTGGGCGCAGCCGCGATGCAGCCCAATGGCATTGCTGTCGAGCGCGCCGTCGTCATCGATGCTCAACCCCAAGACATCTGGGTGCACATCGCCGACTACAACAACTTTGTGGCTTGGAGTCCCTCGACCGAGAAGGACCCTAAGGCCACGCGGGAGATCTCCACACCCGCCCACGGCCTGGGCTCGACCTACGCGTGGTCGGGCAATGACGCGGTGGGCACGGGCACGATGGAGACCATCACCTACCAGGAGCCCACGAAGCTGGAGCAGCAGCTCACCTTCACCGCACCTTTGGAGAGCAGCAGCACCGTGTTCTACGAACTGACCCCGGTGGAGGGCGGGACCCGGGTGCGCTGGGGCTTTGAAGTGCACCTGAACCTCCAAATGAAGATGGCCACGCTGTTCATGGACATGGACGAGATGTTGGGCGGCGAGTACGAGCTGGGCTTGGCCAACTTGGGTGAAAAGGCAAAGGCGACTGCGGCAAAGCGCATCGAAGACGAGAAGCAGGCGGCTCAGGTCGCAGCGAAAGCGGAGGCGGAGGCCGAGGCTGATGTGGTCGCGAACTGAGCATCGGGGGTTCAACGCAACAGTGTCTTGAGCATCGGGGGTTCAACGCAACAGTGCCTTGAGCATCGGAGGCTCAACGCAACACATCAGGGGGGCATCTGGACCTGAACGCAACGTCGGAGCCGCGTTTGGACCCGAGTTGTTGCGTTCACCCCGCGATGCCTCACCGCGTGTTGCGTTCACCCCGCGGTGCCTCGCCGCGTGAGGGAAAGGGGCCGCATCCCAGGGCAAGGGGGTGCAGCCCTTGTGCCGGCTGGAACGAACAGAGTGTCTGGGATGCCTAAGCGTGCACACCGCAGCGCTCTCTCGCCGCCAAACACCCCTCTGAGCCAGGCTCCAGCTCTCGACAGCTCTTGGGCCGCTCCGAATACACACCACATCGGTAGGGGGCGTGCTCTCCCGTCAACGCCACGCAGTAGCCGCTTGGTCGCGGAAGCTGAGGTCCAAAACCGTGGTCCACGACATCGGGCCGCTCCAGAAGAGGGGAGTCTGGCTCCAGATCCACCACATCAAAGCCCTGTCGGCAGCAGGCCCCGCAAGCCCCGCAGTCCGACTCGCTCAACACCGGCTCCCAGGCTGCACAGCCCAGCCCAGGTACCGGTTGGTCCGCCACCAAGGAGCGGCTGCTCTGTCCCCAAGCGCAGTCCTGGCAGGCCTTTGGATGGGGGCTCGGCGGCAGCCCCAGAGGATGCCTGGGAAGTGTCTGAGACCACAGGTTTCCAGCGATGTGCCGAACGGCATCCGCGAGAGCTGCTGTCGCGCGCAAGGCTTGGGTCAGGATCTTGGCCCAGGGACCCTCCTGCGCGCGCTTTAGCCCGGCCCTGGCAGCCACCGCTGCGGCATCCTCCCCTCGGCAAGGCCAGACTGGCAAAGCTAAGTAGTACGCACGATGATCGGTCGTTGGAGAGAGCGCCAAGCGCAGGCCAAAGGGCTGCAGAAGCGCCGCCTGCAGCCGGTGGCAGGCGTACTCGGCGAACAGATCCGAGTCGTCGATGTTCTCCATTCCAAAGTCGGGCTTGCCCAGGTTCTCCGGCCCTTGAACCAGGGCGTGGCAGATCTCGTGCAGGATCATCTGGGCCAAGCAGTCGTCGGGATCAAAGTCCTCGACTGTGGAGATACGCAGGGTGTTTTTGCCATCAAAGCTGGCAAAGACCTCGGCCGAGCGTTCGACGGTCCAGCCGATGCTCTGGGCCGCTCGGAGCCAGATCAGATCCGCGGGGTCTTGGTAGGGCAAGCGCATGGCGGTCCTTGTATCCTGCGTCCATGTTTCTGGTCTTGCTGGCCAGCGGCACAGCACTGGCCATGCTCACCGCCCTCCCTGACCCGCACGTCAAAGTGCAGGCTTACCCCCTCAAACCGGAAGAAGTCGGCCGTCGCCCCCAGTTCCCGGTGGTCTGTGAGGGGGATCCTCCGAGTGGGCTGGACCCTATTTCGCCCGCCAGAGAGCCTGAGCGCGCCGCGGATCCCAGGCTGGCGGCCATCAGTGACGCGGCTATAAACTCGGAAACCGAAGGGCAAACCTGCCAGACACAGCGTGGCGACCAGACCCGCCGCGCATGGGCCGAGGCTTTGGGGAGTCTGCAACAGCTCTGCGTGGACTTTCCCAACGACTGAGCGAAAGGGTACTCTGGCATCGCAAACTTGGATGCCTGAATGACACCTCGACTCGCGCTTCTCGTCTTCTTTGGGGCTCTATCCCTTACGGGCTGTGACAAAGACACAGTAGAAGACACCGGGACCGTCGCCGGACCGACCTGGCCGGAGATGGATGAGAACGAGAGGAGCGCCTACATGGCGGGGACCGTTCTCCCGACGATGCGGGACCTCTTCCAGGGCTACGACGCCGAGACCTACGCCGAGTTTAGCTGCGATACCTGCCACACCGATGGCGGCGACTACACCATGCCGTCCGAGGATCTTGCTGGCTACTGGGCGGAGGGGGAGTTCCCCGGGCCCGACACCACGGACCCTGGCGCCAAGTTCATGCACGAAGAGGTGCTGCCGAAGATGGCGGAGCTGCTGGACAATGACAGCCCCAGCTGCACCGGCTGTCACATCGAGTAGCGTTAGACCGACCCAGCGAGCAACGTCGCTGGGTTGAAGTCTTCTGCGATATGGATGTCGAGCACTGGAAATGCACGCGTTCGGTTCGGAATGAGCGCGGTGTAGGCAGGGTCTGCAAACACGCTTCGAATCGCGTCTTGGCTGGGAAACGCCATGATGATCACATGGGTCGTTTGGCTCTGCCCGACGACGCGCTCAGCCACCGCGTATTGCCCGACTGGTGTGCCGCCGTGGGCGCCAAAGATCGGTCGTGCGTTGCTCACGTAGTGCTTGAAGTCTTGCTTCTGGCTGGGGTCGATCTTGCAGGTCACGATCATGAATGCGGCTGGGCTGTCCATTTAGGACTCCGTTGTTTGGGTTGTTGAAGGGTGCGTTCAGGCGGCCTGCTTCCATCCCTTTTCGACGATAGCGCCCGTTGTCAGGTGGTGCTCCAGGGCTGCAAGCAGGTTGTTTAGGCTGCTCGTCATCGCGTTGCGCAGCATCAGGTTGTCCATCAACCAGCCGATTGGGCCGAACTTGACGGTGTAGTCCATGGTCATGGTCAGCTCGGTGCTTCCGCTAAGCGTACCCACCAGGTCGAAGCGTGCGCTCGCATTCGATATCGGCATGCTGGTATCAAAGACGTCCAGGGCCAGTCGCTCGTTCTCGACGAACTCGGTCACCCGTTCTTGGATGTGGTTGCCATCGTAGAGCTGGCACTTGCGCTCAGCACCTACCCCGGAGGACGGTGTGCCAGGATTGATGGGGGAGTGCTCCACGCCAGCGCTGTAGCGGTGAATACCTCCAAAGTCGGCGAGCTTGGCCCAGACCTCTTGGACGGGGACGGCGAGGTTTCTGGACACGGTGATACTGGACATGGTGGGCTCCGGGTTGTCCGGTTTGGACTCCCTGAACCTAAGGTGCGTGCATGCATCAGGAAGTGGTCTTTACTGCCTCACACCGATGCGATAATGCATCACATGGAACACTGGGACGATGTCAGGCTGTTTTTGGCGGTCGCACGCGCAGGCACATCCAGAGCTGCAGCGCGGCAGCTGGGGGTGAACCAGTCCACTGTCTCGCGGCGCCTGGTGGTGCTTGAACAGGCCGCTGGGGTGCGGCTCTTTGTGCGACGCCCAACCGGCCTGCAGCTGACCAATGCTGGCCGCGACATGCTGGAGAGCGCCACGCGAATCGAAGAGGAGTTCGCGCAGTTGAGCCGCCAGGTGTTGGGCCGCGATGGCCGGCTCAGCGGTCCACTTCGCTTCACTCTGCCGGACTTCATGGTTGGGCCTCTCGGGCCGGCGCTGACCCTCTTCGGGCAGCAATACCCGCTCGTGGAGCTCCAGGTCATCGTTGAGAATGGCTACGCCAACCTGACGCATCGGCAGGCAGACGTTGCACTTCGGCTGACTGGGAGTGCCGCGGAGCATCTTGTGGGGCGCCGCATCGCCTCCTGTGCCTCTGCCGTCTACGGCTCTCCCGCCTACATTGCCGGCGTCCCGGACCCCGCGGATCTTCCCGCGCTGGACTGGATTCGCTGGGAAGAGCCGTGGCATGGCATTCCTCCCGAGCGCTGGTTCAAGCAGAACGTGGACCCTTCTCGGGCCCGGGCACATGTCAACACCAACCTGGCGATGGTGGAGCTGGCCGCGGCTGGGCTGGGCGTGGGCTTCCAGCTGTGTTTCACCGCCGATACCGATCCGCGATTGCAGCGCATCTCCGAGCCCTTTCCATTCGGTCTTTCCCTGTGGTTGCTGACCCACGATGATCTGCGTCAGACGAGCCGTATCCGCGCCTTCATGCGCTCCATAGGGGAATCCTTGGTCTTACAGCGGGATCGCTTCGAGCGTCCGGCGAAGTAGGAAAGGACTGCAATCCATACCCCTAGGGGGTATATATTGCGTACCCCCCAGGGGTATGGAGCCCGTGTCATGAAAGACCCCGCCAAGAAGAAGAAATTGCTCGCCCGTCTGCGCCGCCTAGAAGGCCAGCTCGCTGCGGTACGCCGTATGGTGGAGGAGGATCGGCACTGTCCCGAGGTCTTGGTGCAGATCGCGGCCATCAGGGGCGGCACGGGTCGGGTGGGTCAGCTGCTCTTGGAGGAGCACGTGCGCACCTGCGTGGCCGATGCCCTTCAGTCTGGCGACTCCGAGCAGCGCGATGCCACACTGAGCGAACTCACTGATCTTATGGGCCGATTTGGAGGTGCCAAGTGATCTTGGACTACCTGAACAATGTCTGGGACATCTGCCTGGAGCTGGCGCCTTGGTTGCTGGTCGGTGCGGCTCTGTCCGGCTTGCTGCACGGCTTTCTACCCAAGGGCTTTGTGCGCCGACACCTCTCCGGCCGCATGGGGGTGCTCAAGGCCGTGGCCCTGGGCGTCCCGCTGCCGCTGTGCTCTTGCGGCGTGATCCCGGCCGGTCTTGGGCTCAAAAAGGACGGCGCCAGCGATGGCGCGGCGGTGGGCTTTCTCATCGCCACCCCACAGACGGGCGTGGACTCCATGCTGGTCTCGGCCAGCTTCCTTGGCTGGCCCTTCGCGCTCTTCAAGGTCGCTGCGGCCGCCATCACCGGCATTGTAGGCGGTCTGCTCACGGACCGCGGTCTGCCCGACCAGGAGGTGCTCCCGCTTGAAGACGAGGGCCCAAAGCCGACCTACAAGCAGATGTTCGAGCACAGCCTGGAGATGATTCAGAACATCTGGGGCTGGCTGAGCATCGGTGTGCTGATCTCGGCTGCGCTCACCACTTTTCTGCCCCCCGACGCGCTCACAGGGCTCTCGGCAAACGGCGGCCTGGTCGCCATGGGCGCAGCTCTGCTCATCTCCCTTCCGCTCTACGTCTGCGCCACAGCGTCGGTCCCCATCGCGGCTGCCCTGGTCGCCGCAGGCCTGCCCACCGGCGCCGCCCTGGTCTTTCTGATGGCCGGACCAGCCACCAACATCGCCACCCTGGGCGCGGTCTATCGCACCTTGGGCAAGACCCCGCTGGTCATCTACCTGAGCACCATTGTGGTTGGCTCCATCCTCTTTGGGCTGCTCTTCGATGACCTGATCCCCATTCAGGCGGTCGTTGTGGCCGGCCATGAGCACGCTGGCCCGGTGTCCATAGCCAGCGCCGTTCTACTCATCGGCATGGTGGCTTGGTTCGCGGCCTCCGATGCCCGGCTGGGTGTGGCCCGCTTGCGTCAGCGCATTTCGGGGGCCGCTGTCTCGACCACGCTGGATCTCAACGTCCAAGGCATGACCTGCGGGGGCTGCGCTCGGAAGGTGGAGAAGGGACTGCTGGCGGTGGATGGCGTGGACAGCGTCAGTGTCGATCAGCC
>JBLHMA010000297.1:0-7016 GCA_047621545.1 Cognaticolwellia sp.
TGGGACAGGAGGCGCATCGTCGCGCCCGATGATGCGCTTGATAAATGAACGGATCACTGGGCCTCCAAGGGGTCTGTTAGTGGCATCCCTATGTGCTCATAGGGGGTGCGTCGTCAAGGAATGCAGCAAAACACCAGGAAAGGCTCAGGGAGCGCCAACCAAGCGCCAGACCCGGGCATCCACCTGAGGCTCCGCCTGGGAGCCGGTGTAGGTCCCATCGATCATCATGTCCTGGTTCACAATCATCATGAAGGGGATGCTACCACCGTGGATTCCGTTGGCGTAGAGCTCATCGGATGCCGAGCCGCCCACCTCGCTTAAAACCGGGAACTGAAGGCCGAAACGCTCAGACCAGTCCAGCAGGAATTCGGAGTCGGTGATCCCATCGCCGTACGCATAGTCGTCCACCATCGCGTGCAGGATGATGAAGCCGTACTCTCGATAGGTCTCCCACATCTCCTGGGCCCCTTGCGCGATGGTCTGGCAAGGGCCACACCATCCGGCGCTAAAGTCCAAGACGATCACGTAGCCAAAGAACTGGTGCAGCTCCACGGGGTTGCCGAACTGGTCGGTAAAGGTGGCGTTGGGAAGGACCTGATCGTATTCCCAGCCACCGATGCTGACCCCTTCGGCCTTCCAGCTGGAGTCCGGCCACCGACCACCCTCGTAGTCCCAAGAGAATTCGTCTAGTGGGTCCGAGCCGGCGTCCAACTCCTCCCCGTCGAGAAATCCGTCGCGGTCCATGTCCGGGTTCAAGGGGTCCAGACCAGCCTGGATCTCCGCACCGTCATCGGCGCCGTCCCCATCCGAGTCGGCCACAGTGGGATCGGTCTCGTACTTCTTGACCTCGTCGCCATCGCTCAGGCCATCTCCGTCGGTGTCCGCCACCAAGGGGTCCGTGCCCTCCTTGGACTCCTTCAGGTCACGCAGGCCGTCGCCATCAGAGTCGGCGTTGTTCGGATCGGTGCCAGCAGCAGCCTCGTCGGCGTTGGAGATGCCGTCCCCATCACTGTCGAACACAGCCACACAGCCTGTCAGGGCGGCAAGGGCAAGAACAAGGGAAGTACATGTCATGAGGCCTCCAGAAAAGTCATACACATACTCTCCATCATTGTCCGCCCAGAGGCAAGAACCCCCAAGGTCGGGTGTGACCTTGGGGGTTCTTCTTGAGCGAATTCCTAAGGAATCAGAGTTCGCCAGCGGCGTTGAGAGCCTGGTAGAAGTCCTGTCCGCCGCCTGGAGCCACGATGATCTCCAAGTTCTCATCCAATAGCCAAATCGATGGCCAGCCGCCGTCCAGGTACAGAGACTGCATGTCCGTGTCTCCCTTGAGCACCGGGATGAAGGGTGTCGGGTAATCCGTCTCCCACTGGTGCAAGACTTCCACTGTGGGAGGGTCGCCATATCCGTCCTGACCCAAGTAGGTGATCCAGCGGACCTTCTCCTCCCAGATGTTGTCGTAGACACCTGGGAAAGCGTCGTCGTAGGAGGAGCTTCCATTGCTCAGCCAATTTGCGAAGCCGTTGCACGGGCCACACCAAACAGCCGAGTAGTCCAGGACGATGTACTGACCCTGACCGTAAAAGTCGTACAGGTCGACCTCGTCACCCCACTGGTCCAAGAACTTGCCTCGGACCAACTTGTCGCCCACTTTGGCCAAGCCCGAAGCCTCGCTTGGAGCGATGGTCTCGATGCTGTCTTTGTCCGGGTTGTAGGGCCAGCCACCCTTGTAGATCACGGAATCGGCATCGGCCGGGTCGCTGCCCTCTGTGACCTCCCATCCGTCCAGGTAGCCGTCACCGTCGCTGTCGGTCGACAGAGGATCGGAGCCGAACTCCTTGACCTCCTCTCCATCCAGCAGGCCGTCTCCGTCGGAGTCCGCTACCAAAGGATCCGTGCCCTCCTTGGACTCCTTCAGGTCGCGCAGGCCGTCGCCATCAGAGTCGGCGTTGTCCGGATCGGTACCAGCAGCAAGCTCGTCCTCGTTCGAGATGCCGTCCCCATCGCTGTCGAACATGGACGCACAGCCGGAGAGCGCCGCGAGGCTCATAGCAAGAGTAGAGATCGAGAGCAGAGAGAGCCGCATAATGTCCTCGGGGTCAGGTCGGTAGACTCCAAGAATGCCACTTCTTGGGCTTCGTTGCGCCTGCGGAGGGTCAAAGTCCTGTACGCATTTCCCTTACACCGGCAGAGCCAGCGCACCAAAGGGGTGGGAAGGCGCACACAACACGGGATACAACGCCCGCCCGAGGACACCATGAACGATCTGCTGCTGCGCGCCCTCCGCTCCGAGCCCGTGCCCCGCCCGCCTGTCTGGTACATGCGCCAGGCCGGCCGATACCTGCCCGAGTACCACACGGTGCGGAACTCGTTGCCCGGTTTTCTGGCGCTGTGCCGCTCCCCAAAGGACGCAGCAGAGGTCACCCTGCAGCCCCTGCGGCGCTTCAAGCTCGATGCCAGCATCGTGTTCAACGACATCCTGGTCCCCCCCGCCGCGATGGGCATGGACTTGGAGTTCATCAAAGGCAAGGGGCCGGTGTTCCACGACCCCATCCGCGACCCGTCCGACCTAAAGCGCCTGAAGATGCCCACCGTGGCCCAGGACATGCCCCACGTCTTGGACACCATCAAGATCCTGACCGAGCAGATCGACGTGCCGCTGTTCGGCTTTGCTGGCGCGCCCTTCACACTGGCCGCCTACATGATCGAGGGCGCAGGCTCGCGGGACTTCCTGCAGGTGAAGCGCTTCATGTGGCAGCACCCGGTCGCATTCCAGGACCTGCTCGACCGCCTGGCGGACATCTGCGCCATCTACTTGCAGGCCCAGATCGACGCGGGCTGCGCCGCCGTCCAGCTCTTCGACACCTGGGCCGGCGCCTTGGACCCCACAGCCTTTAGGCGCTTCGCACTGCCCGCTGCCCGCAGGGCTCTGGCCGGCGTGACCGGCGCCCCCCGCCTGTACTTCACCAAGGACTCCAGCCCCTTCCTGCCGTGGCTCAAGGAGACCGGCGCGGACGCTTACGCCATTGACTGGCGCACCGACATGCTGCGGGCCCGACACATCCTGGGTGACACGCCTGTGATGGGCAACCTGGACCCCGGCGCGCTGCAAGGCCCCCCCGAGCTGATCCGCTCCAAGGTGCGCAAGATCATCCAGCAGGCCGGCCCCACGGGGCACATCTTCAACCTGGGCCACGGTGTTGGACCGACCACCCCCATCGATGGCGTGCACGCAATGGTGGACGCGGTACGAGAGTGGGACTGGACCAAGCTCTGATTTGTAGACAAAGTCTACTCATTTGTGGTTTTTGAGCAATAGGCATTGGCTGAGAATCGGCCTAAACGGCTGATATCTTATTGGTCTTACGGCCAAGGCCAAGCTGGCACGCATCTGGCAATCATCCCTGTCATCAGCACAGGACGCCAAGATGCTCTCCCTCCTCGCCCTTCTCTCCGCATGCTCCGGCCCCCAACTCCAGGCCCCCATCGCCGCCGTTGACAGCCCTGACCAAGTCAATCTGCGCTGCCCGGAGCAGAGCCGCTTCTTCTCTCCCAGTCGGGATGTCGAGACCTGCGTTCTCGCCGATGGCACCCTGCACGGCCCCTGGCGCAGCTTTCAGCCATCCGGCGAGCTGGCTCTCGAGGGCCACTACCAGCAAGGCGAGAAGGCGGGCGCTTGGCGCGCCCTTCGGTCCGACGGGGTCACCGAGTGGGAAGAGGAGTACGCGGCGCCCGGCGAGCTCGCAGCCCGCTGGGAGTTCAACAGCAGTGGCATCCTGCGCTCCAGCCTGCGCTTTGAGGGCGGTCACCGACACGGACGGGCCACTTGGTTCCACGCGGACGGCAGCCCTCAGGAGCAGGTTCACTTCTCCTATGGTGCACGCCACGGCTCCGAGCTGAAGTGGCGGCAGGATGGGACGTTGGCCCACGCAGGCTTTTGGGCCCATGGGGAGCGCGACGGTGAGTGGGTCTGGACGGACCGCAGCGGCAGCGTCTCCCATGAGAAGTGGGCGCAAGGGCAGCTCATCTGGGCCCAGGGTCCCATCGCCGCCGACTTGGGTGAGCTGGACTGCCCGGAGTTCACCCACCCAGCCCGCACCGAGCTGGGCACCGGCAGCCTGGAGGTGTGCCAGACCCCTGCTGGAACGCGACACGGGCCAACCATCTCCCGCTACGCCGACGGCAGCATCCGACGCATGGGCGCCTACAGCGCCGGTCAGCCTGAAGGTGACTGGAGCGCCTGGTGTCAGGGCGGAACGCCTTCCAGCCAGGGCCAGTACCGAGCGGGCCAGGCCGTGGGCACGTGGACCACCTGGGCCTGTGATGGGACCTTGATCGACAGCAGCCAGCGGGGAGAGCTGGCGTCGATGTAGGGTCAGAACCAGCGCTTGTGCTCCGGTTTCAAGTGCTCTTCAAGGTGGCCTAAGAGGCGGTCAAGATCCCCCTTTTCAAAGGCAGACTTTGGAAGGATCGAGAAGCGCTTGCTGTCGATGAGAAGCAGCAAGAACTCCTCACTCATCAAGTAAGTCTTGTAGGTGCTGTAGGGCACGGTGCCGTTCTTGAGCCAGGTAGTGGTCTCGACCACTTCGTCCTTGAAGAGCACCGTGATGGGCTTTTCGTACTTGTGGGCCAGCTTGTAGGCGCTGCGCCAAAAAAAGCGGCGAGACAGCGTCAAGCCGGCCACAGATCCCGCGACGAGCAGGGCCCCCCAGCCGAGAATGGCACCCTCAAACACCAGAAAGCCACCCAAGGAACCAATGAGGGCCACCAAGACCCAGTTGCCGTAATCCCCGACGGCGCGGTGATCCCAGAGCTGGGCGCTGGCGCGTAGGTATTCCTCTTGGGAGAGGCTGTAGGTGATGGTGATGGACTCCATGGGGAATCCCTAACCTCTGAATGAGAGGTAGACCTACTTGACGTTCACTGCCTTGTGTGTAAACTCCGACAAGCAATTGGAGCACACAATGTCCTGGACCACAGACAACATCCCCGATCAGAGCGGCCGCGTGGCCATCGTCACCGGTTCAAACACCGGGATCGGATTCGAGACCGCCAAGGCTTTGGCTCTGAAGGGCGCCAAGGTCATCCTGGCCTGCCGCACGCCTGCCAAGGGCCTGGACGCAGTTCAGCGAATCCAGGCGGAGAACCCCACAGGCGAGGTGCTCTTCGAGCAGCTGGATCTGAGTGATCTGGACAACGTTCGTGCGTTCGGAGAGCGTCTAAACGCGGCGGGCGGGCCCATCGACCTGCTCATCCTGAATGCCGGTGTGATGGTGCCCCCAGAGAGCAAGACTGCCCAGGGATTTGAGCTTCAGTTTGGGGTCAACCACTTGGGCCACTTCGCACTCACCGGGCACATGCTGCCACTGCTCACCGATGCAGGACGCGTGGTGGTTGTCTCCAGTACAGCAGCAAACATGGGCGAGATGAACTTTGAGGACCTGAATTTTGAGTCCCGCGGCTACAAGCCATGGCCCGCCTACGGCCAGAGCAAGCTGGCCAACCAGCTCTTCGTGACCGAACTACAGCGGCAGCTCCAAGCCGCAGGCAAGACCCAGAAAGTGACCGCTGCACACCCTGGATGGACCGCCACCGACCTGCAGCGTACATCCGGAATGGCATCCTTCCTGAACCCAATCCTGGCCATGAAGCCCTCCAAAGGTGCGCTCCCCACACTGCGCGCAGCCACGGATCCCGACGCAGAGCAGGCCGCCTACTTTGGCCCAGACGGCCTGATGCAGATGCGCGGCTACCCAAAGCAAGTGCCTCTGCTGCCCAAGGGCAAGGATCCCGCCACCGCCCGCAAGCTGTGGCAGGTCAGTGAGCAGCTCACCCATGTCCGTTACGGACTTGTATGACCCGGACTCCCACGCCACCAATGCACACCGAAACGCTGGAGGCGGCCTTTCCCCTCTTCTTGCGCTTCGGATACCGCAAGACCTCCATGGACGAGCTCGCTCGCGCTGCAGGAATCTCGCGGCAGGGCCTGTATCTGCGCTTTCCCAATAAGAAAGCCCTCTTCATCGCGATGGTGGATCACCTCTGCGAGAAGGTAGAGCAGCAGATCGAGCCGGCATTCGGGGCGTCTCCCCCAGACTTAGTCGCCGCCTTTGACGCTTACGTGGGGGCCTTCGTCGCCAGCGGGGCCAGCTATGCCACCGCCGATGAGATGGTCGAAGCTGCGGCGAGTTTTAGGGGAGGACGGCTGCAAGCGCTGGACTCGAACTTCCAGAGCCAGCTCGTCGACGCGCTCCAGCCTTATGCCAACCCAGGACTGTCCGCTCAGGACCTGGCGGCCATCTTGAGCGCCGCCTCCCACGGCTTCAAGCACAGCAGCGAGAGCCGCCAAGCCTACCGGGAGAGCATGGCCTTGGCCGTGGCTTTGGCACACAGGACGGCGGAGAAGGGCTGAGAAAACCGGGGGAGACCCTTGGTCAGCGCGGCATCCCAATCGCTCGAGTGCCCCGACGCTTCTGCACCCCATGGGCCCTCAATTGGCCGCAGCCCAACCCAGGAGGACCCAAAGAACTGCCTCAAGAGGCCGTTCTCTTGACATTGCAAGAGATTGTCTCTCCCCATTTGCAAAAGAGTGCGCTAAGAAAGCCACATGCTGCTGACTCTTGCCCTACTCGCTTGCAACGGTTCCACCCCTCCGCCCCCCACGGAGCCGCCGCCGCCGCCGCCACCCACCCATCGGGAGACGACGGAGCTCTGGCGCGATCTGCTCCAGGAGTCCTGGCGGGCAGAGCTTGATATGTCCGGACTGCTCATCGACATGGGCGCACCGGACCAGCACAAGTACACCCGCGGTGGCTGGGACAACGGCTGGGGAGAGCTTGGGAGCGAAGGCCCTCTGAGCTACGCCAACGCACCCGCAAAGCGCCAGTGGGTGGATGTCTGGGTGCAAGAGGACCAGGTACCCACCGAGATCGTGGTCCAGTTGCGCTCACCGGTGGCCGACCAGGTCCTGACCCTACGTGCCAACGGCAAGTCTCTGGGCGATGTGCCGGTCCCCG
>JBLHMA010000298.1:0-7001 GCA_047621545.1 Cognaticolwellia sp.
TCGATGCAGCGGCCATCACGGGGGGCGCGCGCGTCGGCGGCGACTACCCGGTAAAAGGGCCGCTTCTTGGCGCCCATACGGGTCAGGCGGATTCGAACCATGCAATACCTCGAAGGTGTGCTGTAGATGATAGGCGGCCCGGTTTATCCGACCACCACGGCGCCGTCAAAGGAATCAGGCGGGTTAGAGAGGGATGTTGCCGTGCTTCTTGGGCGGATTCTCGGATCGCTTGTTCTCAAGAGAGTCAAAGGTCTCGATAAGCCGGCGACGGGTCTCGCTGGGGAGTATCACGTCGTCGATATAGCCCAAGGACGCGGCTTGGTAGGGATTCGCGAACTTTTCCCGGTAGGCGGCAACCAATTCAGCACGCATTGCCTCGGGATCCTCCGCCTCGGAGAGCTCTCGACGGTAGATGATGTTTACCGCTCCGTCTGGCCCCATCACAGCGATCTCTGCGGTTGGATACGCGAAGTTGGCATCGGCGCGGAGGTGCTTGGAGTTCATCACGCAATAGGCCCCACCGTACGCTTTGCGGGTGATCAGGGTCACCTTGGGGACTGTAGCCTCCGCAAAGGCATAGAGCAGCTTGGCTCCATGCTTGATGATCCCTCCGTACTCCTGAGCGGTCCCTGGGAGGAATCCCGGAACATCTTCCAACACCAACAACGGGATGTTGAAGGCATCGCAGAAGCGAACAAAGCGTGCCGCCTTGAGGGACGCGTCAATGTCCAGCACCCCGGCCAAATGCGCCGGCTGGTTGGCCACGACTCCGACGCTGCGCCCGCCCAGTCGAATCCAACCGATCACCACGTTGGCTGCGTAGTCCCCCTGCACCTCCAAGAAGTGCCCTTCATCTGCCACCGAGGTAATCAGCTCTTTGATGTCATAGGGCTTGTTGGCGTTGTCGGGGATCAGGTCGTCCAGCTCTGGGCAAGCCCGGTCGTTGGGGTCGTCCGTGGCCTTGGGCGGGGCCTCTTCCATGTTGTTCTGGGGCATGAAGGAGAGCATCTCGCGCAGCAGGGCGAGGAGCGCGGGCTCGTCGGGGGTCATGAAGTGCGCCACGCCGCTCTTGCCCGTGTGGGTGCTGGCACCGCCCAACTCCTCTTTCGTTACCTCTTCGTGGGTGACGGTCTTGATGACATCTGGACCGGTCACGAACATGTACGAGGTCTTGTCGACCATCGCGACGAAGTCCGTGATCGCTGGGGAGTACACCGCCCCGCCGGCGCAGGGCCCCATGACCGCACTAAGCTGGGGAATCACGCCCGAGTACATGGTGTTGCGCAGGAAAATATCCGCGTAGCCCCCCAAGCTGGCCACCCCCTCTTGGATGCGGGCCCCGCCGCTGTCGTTCAAGCCAATCAAAGGCGCGCCGTTTCGCCCGGCGAGATCCATGACCTTGCAGATTTTCTCGGCATAGGCGTGGGAGAGGCTTCCCCCAAAAACCGTAAAGTCTTGGGCAAAGAGGTAGATCAATCGTCCCTCAATGCGGCCCGAGCCGGTCACAACCCCGTCGCCCAGCGGACGGTTCTTCTCCATCCCAAAGTCCGCACACCGGTGCGTGACGAATCGGTCGAGTTCGCGGAAAGTACCGGGATCCAAGAGCTGCTCGATGCGCTCCCGTGCTGTGAGGCGACCTGCCTTATGCTGCCTGGCCACGCGGGCTTCTCCGCCGCCCGCCAAGGCGCTCTTCGTCATTTGCTGCAGACGCTCAAGCTGACTCTTCTTGTCCACGTACACACTCCAGGGCCGGGGGTGCGAAAGCTAACCCGCGCTCAACGCCCTTGGCGCCCCTTGTGGAGCGCCCAGGCTAGAGCTACCCTGCCGATAACAGGGCCATTGGCCCCAATGCCCCACCGCCCGAGGTTTTGCCCATGCGCCAGCGCCCCCTGATCCTGCTCGCCGGACTCGTCGCCCTAGTCGGCTGTAACAAAGACGATGTGAACGGAGACGACACGGCAGGCGGAAACGACACCGGCACCGCGTCCTACGAAGCTGGCTGCGTAACGATCGATGGCGGCCGCACAGAGGGCTACGCCAGCCTCTCCGATGCGCTCCTTGCGGCCGAAGAAGGCGCCACAATTCAACTCGGCGGATGTGATGGCCTGGATCAGGCCGTTGAGATCACCCGGCCCGTGACCGTCGTCGGACCTGGCTCCGGAAGCTTCCTGTGGACTGCTCCTGTGAACGAGGCGGCTGTCACGGTCACTGGCGCCAGTGATGTGACCCTGTCCGGCTTTGGCCTGATCAGCACGCGAAACGGCATTGAGATCAACTCGGCCTCGAACGTGTTCATAGATGACGTGGACTTCCAAGAGATCGCCAGCACCGCGGTCAAGTCCACCAACTCCACCAGCGTGGCGATCTCCAACAGCAACTTCACGGCCCCAGGCTTCGGCGCAATCGAGGTCAGCGGCGGCTCGGCCAGCCTAAGCGACTCCACTTCCCTGGCTGCAAAAGGATTCGTGATCCACGCCATCGACGGCGCATCCGCGATCGCAAGCCGGAACACGGTCAGCGACACCACCTACACCGAGCTGAACAGCGAGGGTGGCATCGACGACGGCTTTGCCTTCTGGGCAGAGAGCGGCTCGATCACGACCGAAGACAACACGATGTCCAACAACATCGTGGCGGTGTTTGTGAACCAGGGCGACACCACCATGACCGGTGACCAGATCACGGGCGGCATCTACGGCATCTACGGCGTCTTTGGCACGGCGGATATCGAGGGCGTCAGCGTCTTGGGTGCCGCAACGGTCGGCGCGATTCTCGTGGCCCAGAGCGAGGACATCCGTGTGGTGGACAGCTCCTTCGAGACGGATCCTGAGACCAGCTTCAGCAGCTACGCCGACCCAGCGGCTTGGACCGGCGGCGGACTCACTATCCAGACCGACGGCGAGGTCACCTTGGACAACGTGGACATCACCGGGTGGAACACGCTGGGCCTGAGCATCGCTGGCCGCGACGCCACAGTGACCGCGTCCCTGACCGACGTGGTGGTGTCCGACTGCGGACGCTTCGGCATCGCTATGGGTGACGGCGACTTCACTCTGCTCGACAGCTGGGTTGAAGATCTGCGCCTGGCCGATGACCCAACCTTGGTCAATCAAGGCGGGTCTCTGTCCGTGGGCTACGGCGTCTCCGCGGCTTCGGCGACGGTGAACTGGACCGGCGGCGGCATTCTCAACACAGCGGTGACCTCTGCGACGATCCAGAACAGCGAATGGATCATGGACGGCGCCACCGTTGGGAACGCTGGAGCAGAAGGCAACGGGATTGGCTTAGGCTTGTGGGGCCTGTCCTCGACCTTGGAGCTGAGCAACAGCACCTTCACAAAGAGCCCCAACTACGGCGGCATCGCAAACTACTTCGGCGAGCTCACCGCAGACAACCTCACCTTCGTGGACAACGACTGGGCCTACGCGCGCGCCACCGACTGGTACATCAACGGTGGATCTGGCGCGGTGGGGGCCGTCGACAGCACCACCTTCAGCAGCACGACCAACCTGGTGGATGCTGGAGTCAAGGTCGGAGACCAGCTCTACATCTACAACACCGGCGAGTACCTGAGGGTGTCCAGCATCACCTCCGACACCGAGGTTGAGCTGGAGAGCTTCCCAATCGGCGACCCAACCGGCTCAAGCTTCGCCATCTACCGGGATGCCATCGCCTACAGCTCTTGGTACTCCGTAGACATCGTATCCAACGGCGCCATCTCCACCGAGATCACGAACAGCAGCTTCACGACCGGCGCAGACGGCATCCAAGTGATCGGCGGAGATTCAGACGTACTCATCGAGAACGTCACCTTCACCGACTACATCGACACAGCTATCTACATCTACCGGGCCCCCGATGACCCCGCCTACGGTGACCTGGAGCTTCTGGACGTGACGATGAACAACGTCGGCTACTCCGGAGTCCGCTGCTACAACTCGGCCATAGACATCGAGAACCTGGCCATGATCGGCACCATGGAGCGTGAGCTGGGTACCGTCTACCTAGATGCAGACGGCCTGGAACTCTACAACTCCACCTACACATCCAGCGGCGTCACAGCCTTCCTGAACACCGCCTGCGACCTGGCGGTGGAAGGGATGAGCATCACCGACGCCAGCTACCACAGCTTCTACTCCACCGGAGGCAGCCTGGAGCTCTCCGAGTTCTCCGTCAGCGGCGGCTCGGAGCTCGGCCCTGTCTCGCAGGCAGCGGTAGAGGTTCGCTGGGGAGACGAATCGCCTGTTCTCTTAGCCAGTGACGTTGAAATCACTGACACCAGCGGCGACAGCATGCGCGTGATCGGAAACGGCCAGACCGGCTCCGTGGCTTTCACCGACATGACCGTCGAAGACTCAGGCGCGAGCGGCCTGCACTTGGTGGCCATGGGACAGGCCCTCGTCACCGGTCTGCGCATCACCGGCAGCGCCGAGCAAGGACTGAAGATCGGTGGAGACATCTCGGTGGATGGTGCAGTTCTCTCCGGCAACGGTGGCTACGGCCTGTGGGCTGGACAAGACCAAGACGGTGATGGCCAGACCATCGCGGACGGCGACTGCAATGACTTCGATGCCGACCAGTACCTCGGAGCCTACGAGTCCACGTACTCCTACGAGGACCTCAACTGTGACGGCCTGAGCGGCGACGGCGCCTGGACCACCTCCGACTTGGACGGGGACGGCTACGGCATCAGCGACGGCGACTGCGACGAGTACAACGCCTCCCGCAACCCGGGCGGCAGCGACTCTCCAGGCATCGACGGGGACTGCGACGGCCTGGCCGGAGCCTTGACCGGCGACGTAAACCTGACCGACAGCACCCTGACCGGCAACACCCTCGGGGGGCTCTACCTCTCCGGCCATGACGGAGATGTTAGCGGAAATACCCTGACGGGGAACCTGGGCTACGGCATGACCTGCGAGAGCGACGTGAGCTTCGACACTTGCAGCAGCAACGATGTCTCGGGCAACACCCTTGGGGCCCTGAGCGGCTGTGATGCCTGCGAAGAGAGCTAAGGGCTACCTTGCCAGAGCACTTCCTGGCCTCGCTTGATGGAGAGCGTCTCCCCCTCTGGGAGGCGGCCCATCTTGCCCAAAGCCTGTAGAACGCCGTCTTCCCGCACCTCCAAGGTCACCTGCTCCCCCGCAGCCCACTCCACCCGGTCTCCAGGCGCGTAGGACACCAGCACCCACTCCCCTTCCAGCCTCTGGGCCCCAGGCACGGCTTGTAGCAGCTCAGAGGGCAGCCGCATGGACCCGGTCCAGGACTCACTCGGAGAGAGATGGCTCTCAGGAGCAAGCAGAGAGACGCTCTGTGCAGGGATCTCCCCAGTCAGCCCGCTGGCGGAGACTACAAAGGGGCCAAGCTCGGCCCTTCCGGCGCCTTGGACCTTGAGCCGAAGCCGAAGCCGACGATGTCCGGGTGTCTCGGCCCAGCCCTCCTCGATCCAAGCCACTGGACGCAGCAGCGGGGACAAGGGGCTTATCATACGGAGCGTCAGCCCCTGATCGGCGCCCTGATCGATGCCGATCACAAGTTCGATCTCGGAGCCCAGAAAGAAAGGCTGATCGGGCACTTTCAGACTTAGGCCCAAGCGGGGCAAGGGAATCCAGTCTGCGTTGCCCGGATCCGCCCGGAGAATCGCCAAGTCTGTGTCCTGAGCGACGAGCAGGCGGTCCAGATCTGGAGAGCGCAGAGCTTGCTGCAGGTCCAAACTCGCACCGGCCACATCCCCTGATCGAGCCCGATAGCAAGCGCGGTTGTACCAAGCCTCTACCATTCCCGGCCGAAGGACCACGGCTTGGTCGACCAACGCGATAGCCCCCTTCAGATCCCCCCCCTCGGCCACAGCCTTTGCTTGCCAGAGAAGGAGTTCTGCGCTCTGAGGGTCCAGAACACGGGCCTGAGCGAAGTCCTCCGCCGCCTCCGCCGACTGGCCTGCCTCCAGCTTTGAGAGACCCTGGGCGTAGAGATTCAAGCCGCGCTTTACGGGAGGCTCGGGCTGGGAGCAGGCCAGCAACAGAAGGATCACGGCAATAGCCCCACGAACGAGGCCATTCTGCCGGTCGCTGCACCGTCCCGTCGATGGGAAAAGAAACGGGGATCGCGGAAGGTGCAGCACCCCAAAACATCCACTCGCTGAACTCCAAAGCGGTGCAGGAGCAGTCGATTCGCCCGGGCCAAGTCCACCTGAGTTCGCCCCGATTGGCTTCGCTGAACGCAGACCTGGAGATCTAAACCCTCCAAGGCGCCAACTACCTCTGGCCCTACTTCGTAAGCATCCAAGCTGATGCAGGGGCCGATCGCGGCCCGCACCTCCGAGGGCGCACATCCCGCCTGGGCACACAAGCTCTCTACAGCCTCTCCGACTATCGACGCGACGGTGCCACGCCATCCTGCATGCACCGCCGCAACACCCCCTGGGGCCGCCAGGAGAATGGGCACACAGTCCGCAGTCCGAACCGCGATCCACACACCCTGCGTGGTGGTGACCAGCGCGTCTCCTTGGGCCACGGTGTGAAGCGGACCCTGTCCTTCGTCGACGACAACCACCCCGCAACCATGCACCTGATCACAGATTGCGAGAGCGTCTGTTGGGTGGGGTGACAGAAAACGCACCCAATTCTCTCGGACCTGCTCCGGCGTGCCTGCGCCACGGAGTGCAAGCGAAAGACTGCCTTGCGGCGGCGGACTCACCCCCCCCTGTCGCGTGGAGAAGGCGTGAACTAAGCCGGGAAGCTCAGAGAGAAGTGGGCTGTGTAGGCGCATAGGGTCTCCTAGCTCAGATTGACACTGCGGGGCCAGGGCTTCTACCCTTAGGCCATTGCAGGAGGGTGCCGTATGGGCCCCATGTTGCTGATCATGGGATGTGGTGCCGGGGGGGCGAACTACTCCCTGAACCTCATCCCCGTCATTCCGGACAACCAGAGCCCCTTCTCTGAGGCGGATCGCATCGACTTGGTGTTCGAGCCCGAGGATGGCGATGAGCTGGTGTACACGCT
>JBLHMA010000299.1:0-6995 GCA_047621545.1 Cognaticolwellia sp.
TTTGCCGGGGTCGCCGCCTACGACGTCTACAAGCTCTGTCTTCGATTGGAGGACGGCGAGGCCATCGGCGTTGAAGAGAACTCTTTGGAGTTTCTCAACGAGATGTATCGTTGGTGAGTCCTTTTTTGGACCACGCGCTGCCGCTTCGTCCGGTCGCCAACAGGGCCTCTCGCAGCGGTTCCCCAGCGGTCACACACTTGTTGAGACCCGCGGACCCGTCACCCGGTTAGGGCGGGGCCCCGAAGTGAGGACCGAATGACCTTCCAGGACCTGATCCTGTCGTTGCAGCGCTACTGGGGAGCCCAGGGTTGCGCCGTGCTCCAGCCCCTCGACATCGAGGTGGGTGCCGGTACGTTTCATCCGGCCACCTTCTTGCGTAGCATCGGGCCCAAGCCTTGGCGCTGCGTGTACGTGCAGCCTTGCCGCCGTCCGGGGGACGCACGCTACGGCGAGAATCCCAACCGGCTGGGCCACTACTACCAGCTCCAAGTGCTCATCAAGCCGAGCCCTGAGAAGATCCAGGAGCTCTACCTTGGCAGCCTAGAGGCCATCGGAATCGACTTGTCTCGCCACGACGTGCGCTTTGTGCACGACGACTGGGAGAGCCCGACTCTGGGTGCCTGGGGTCTGGGTTGGGAGGTCTGGCTCGATGGGATGGAGGTGACCCAGTACACCTACTTTCAGCAGTGCGGTGGCCACGAACTCAGCCCCATCAGCGTGGAGCTGACCTATGGCCTGGAGCGCTTGGCCATGTACCTGCAAGGCGTAGACAGCATCTACGACCTGACCTGGGTCGAGGGCATCACCTACGGCGACGTCTACAAGCAGAACGAGATCGAGCAGTCCCAGTACAACTTCGAGCACTCCGACGCCGAGGCCCTGCTGGCCGGCTTTGACCACGCCCAAAAAGAGAGCACCCAGCTCGCCGCCAAGGGCCTGGCGCTTCCCGCCTACGACCACGCATGCAAAGCCTCGCACCTATTCAACCTGCTGGACGCACGGGGGGCCATCTCCGTGGCTGAGCGTGCCCAGTACATCAAGCGCATCCGGGACCTTGCCTGTGGCTGCGCTGACGCCTGGGCCACCACCCAGCAGGAGGCCTGAACATGGCCCAGCTCATCATTGAGTGTCTGTGCGAAGAGCTGCCCTACGGAATGATCGAGCCCGCCCTTCAGGCCCTGAACAAGGGCTGCCGTGACTTGCTTCGCGGAATGGAGATCGGGGCCTCGCGCATGTACAGCACCCCACGCCGTCTCACGGTAGTCATCGACGATGTGGCTCCCGGAAGCCCTGCCGTTGAGAAGGTCGTCACTGGGCCGCCACTTGCAGCTGCAAAGCGAGATGGAGAATGGACCAAAGGCGCCATGGGTTTTGCCCGTGGTAGGGGCCTAACTGTCGATGATCTCTTCGTGGTCGAGGCCAAGGGGCGTGAAGTCATCGCGGCCAAGGTCACAAGCGGCGGAGACAAGAGCGTGGATCGCATCTCTGCGGGGCTCGCCAAGCTCATCGAGGGCCTGCCCTTCAAGAAGAGCATGCGCTGGGGCTCAGGCGCCTACAAGTGGGGCCGCCCACTGACACAGGTGTGTGCCGTCTTGGACGGAGAGCGCATTCCTGCAGTGGTCGTGGGGAATCAGACCGTGGACATGAGCATCGGACATCGCCGCTCGCCCAAGGGTGCATTTAAGGTGACCTCAGAGGCGGAGTACCTCAGCGCCCTGCGCGAGCGCTGGGTTGAGCCGGACCGGGACGTTCGCAAGCAGCGGATCCAAGACAACCTCACCGAGCTTGCAGGCTCTGAGGGGCTCCAGGTCAGCTGGGACAGGCGGCTCCTCGAAGAGGTGACCGATTTGGTCGAGTGGCCCGTTGGCTTGAGCGCGGAGTTCGATGCGATGCTGCTCGAGCTACCAGGCCGACTCTTGGTCGAGTCGATGCGCGTGCACCAGCGCTACTTCCCAACCACCAAAGACGGTTCGTTGACCAACACTTTCTTGGTGGTCAGCAACAACCCCACCGGGGACGCTGCGCTCATCGCAGACGGGAACCGCCGGGTGCTTGCTGCCCGGTTCCACGATGCCAGCTTCTTTCTGGCCGAGGACCGCAAGACGCCCTTGGCTCAGATCGGCGCAGGCCTAAGCAAGATGCGCTGGGTTCGCGGCTTGGGCACGATGGCGGAGAAGCAGGCCCGCGTGGCCTTGTTGGGCCAGATGCTTGCGCCTCTCTTCGGTGCTGAGCTGGCCGAGGTCGCACAGGCCGGGTCCCTCTGCAAGGCCGACCTGCTCTCCCAAATGGTGGGCGAGTTTACGGAGCTACAGGGCCACATGGGCCGGCTCTACGCAGAGGGGGAAGGCATGGCCCCGGCCGTCGCGCTGGCCATCGAGGAGCACTACTTCCCGCGCTACAGCGGCGACGCTCTGCCCACTGGTCCAGCGGGTGCAGCACTGGCATTGGCAGACCGCCTGGACACACTGATGGGCTGCTTCAGCATCGGCTTGGCCCCCAAGGGCTCCGCGGACCCTCAAGGTCTGCGCCGGGCCGCCATTGGTGTGAACGCCATCTTGGCGGGGATGGGTCCATCAGACCTGAGCTGGAAGGCCCTGTTGGGTCAGGCTAATCAGGGTCGGGGGCTGGAACCAAAGGTTCTTGGCAAGCTCCGGGACTTCCTCATGGCCCGCTACCGGGCCGCGCTCATCGGCGAGGGCTTTGGCACCGACATGGTCGATGCGGTCCTGGCCGGCAAGGGCATCGAGCCAGGTCCCGCACAGCTGCGTGGCCGCGTCTTGGCGCTCGCTGAGGTCTCTGCTCAGGGTGAGTTTGGAACCTTGATGCAAGCCCTGCGACGTCCCCTTGGGGTCGCCAAGGGCCACGCCCAGGCAAAATTGGACCTGGGCAACTATGCCCTCCAGGTCGAGGAGACGCTCGCTCAGGCAGCCAGCGCTCTTGCAGCGTCTGTCGACAACAGCTCGCCGGCTTCCTTGATGGCCCAAATGGTTGCCCTCAAGCCCAGTATTGATGCCTACTTTGATGAGGTGATGGTCATGTGCGAGGACCCTGCTCAGCAGACCCAGCGCTTGAACCTGATGCGCTACATCGCCAACATCTTCCTGACCCTGGCGGACTTCCGCCTGATCTCCACGGAGTGAACCCCATGGCCCAGACAGTCTTCTTCTTTGGTGGAGGTCAAGCCGATGGCTCGGCCGCCGACAAGCAGCTCCTTGGCGGCAAGGGCGCGAACCTGGCCGAGATGACTCGCTTGGGCCTGCCGGTTCCTCCGGGCTTCACGATCTCCACAGAGGCCTGCAACCACTTCTTCGCCAAGTCCAATGCTTGGCCTGAAGGCATGGAAGCTACAGTGCGCGAGGGCATCGCCAAGGTCGAGGCTCTCACAGGCAAGTCCTTTGGCGGGGCCCACAATCCACTGTTGTTCTCCGTACGCTCCGGTGCCCCGGTCTCCATGCCCGGCATGATGGACACAGTGCTCAACCTGGGCCTGAACGACGAGACCGTCGCTGGACTCGCGGAGCAGAGCGGAAACGCCCGCTTTGCGTGGGACAGCTATCGACGCTTCCTAAAGATGTTCGGTGACGTGGTGCTGCGCATTCACACCAGCCGCTTCACTCGCGTGCACAAGAGTCTGTACCCCGGCATCGAAGAGGACAAGCTGGACGCAGAGCAGCTCCAGGCTCTCTGCCGCGGCTACAAGCAGGTCGTGGAAGGCGCCGTGGGGCACTTCCCCTCCGATCCCTGGGAGCAGCTCCACGCGGCCATCAACGCTGTGTTTGAGAGCTTCAACACTCCTCGAGCCCGATACTACCGCAAGACCAACGGCATCCCCGAAGACTGCGGCACAGCTGTGAACGTCCAGACCATGGTCTTCGGAAACCTGGGCGAGGGGAGCGCAACCGGCGTGGCCTTCACCCGGGATCCCAGCACCGGTCAGAACATCTTCTTTGGCGAGTGGCTGCCCAACGCCCAAGGCGAAGATGTGGTCGCTGGCACGCACACCCCGCGTGCATTGAACCAGGACAAGGATCCCCAAGCCAAAGACACTCTCCAAGCTGCCATGCCGGAGGTGTACGCAGAGCTGGACCGCCTCCAGAACCGCTTGGAGGCGCACTACCGCGACATGCAGGACATTGAGTTCACGGTGGAGAAGGGGACCTTGTACCTGCTCCAGACGCGAGCCGGAAAGCGCACTCCTGCCGCTGCCGTACAGATCGCCGTGGACCTGGTCACCGAGGGCGTGATCTCCGAGGAAGAGGCCCTGGGCCGAATCCAGCCGGAGCTGCTCGAGATGGTCCTGCGTCCTACCTTGGACCCAAAGGCCAAGCGCAAGGTGATTGGCAAGGGTCTGCCTGCCAGTCCTGGCGCCGCCAGCGGCAAGGTGGTCTTCCACAGTGAGGAGGCCCAGGAGCTTCACGACCGCGGCGAAGCTGTTGTTCTGGTCCGCATGGAGACCAGCCCGGAAGACATCCAGGGTATGACCGTCTCGGAGGGCATCCTGACCTCGCGCGGGGGGCAGACCTCTCACGCCGCAGTTGTGGCCAGAGGCATGGGAAAACCCTGTGTTGTGGGCGCATCTGAGATCGCTGTCGACTACGGCCGTCAGCTCTTCTACGCCGGGGACACCGTGATTCGCCGCGGCGACTTCATCACCTTGGACGGGGCTACCGGCGAGATCATGGAAGGGAACATTCCTACCCTCCCGGCCGCCACCGACTCCGGGGCCATGTCCCAGCTCTTGACGTGGGCCGACGCCCGGGCTCGCCTTCAGGTGCGCGCCAATGCCGATACTGGACGAGATGCTGAGCGTGCCCGCGAGCTTGGCGCTGTGGGAATTGGCTTGTGCCGCACGGAGCACATGTTTTTCAACCCCGTGGCCTTGCGCGCCATGCGCCAGCTGATCTTGGCCGAGGACAAGCGCTCTCGCCAGCGGGCCCTGGCCCAGGTCTTGCCCCTTCAGCGAGCGGACTTTGAGGAGATCTTCACTGCGATGGACGGGCTGCCCGTGACCGTTCGCCTCCTGGACCCGCCCCTGCATGAGTTTCTTCCTGCCTCGCCCGAGGACATCTCGACCGTCGCCGAAGACCTAGGTGTCAAGCCGGAGAAGCTACAAGAGCGCCTGAATGCGCTGCATGAGTCCAACCCCATGCTCGGTCATCGCGGCGTACGCCTTGGACTGACTAGCCCAGAGATCTACGAGACCCAGGTCCGGGCGCTACTCGAGGCGGCCGCTGCAGTGACCGCCAAGGGAATCGAGGTCCTCCCGGAGATCATGATCCCATTGGTGGGCCTACCCGGTGAGCTCGAAGTGATGCGCAAGCTGGTCAACAACGTCGCGCAGAAGGTACTCGCCGAGGTCGGCATGGATCTGGACTACACCGTCGGCACGATGATCGAGCTGCCAAGGGCTTGCCTGCTGGCCGACCAGATCGCTCAGCATGCGGACTTCTTCAGCTTCGGAACCAACGACCTGACCCAGATGACTTGGGGCTTCTCGCGTGACGACATGTCCAAGTTCTTCCCCGCGTACATGCACGAGGGGCTGCTCCAGGGCTCCCCCCTGGCGACCTTCGACACCGAAGGGGTGGGTCAACTGGTCCGCACGGCGGTCGAGCGTGGACGTGGTGCGAAGGAGCGCCTCAAGATGGGCGTCTGTGGAGAGCATGGTGGCGACCCAGTAGGAATTCGCTTCTTCCACAACGTGGGCTTGGACTACGTGTCCTGCTCTCCCTTCCGAGTTCCCGTGGCCCGCTTGGCTGCAGCCCATGCAGCCCTGGGACTCTGAGCCCGGCCCCCAAAGCACGCACTTATTGGCCCGGACCTCAAAGCCCGGATCTCTAAGCACGGGGCGGACCCGGCGCCCCTGCGGCCAATCTGCTAAGGGGGGCCGCAACATCGTATGGAGTTCCTCTCGTGGTTTTGTTGACGCTAGCGATGGCTTGTCTGGTTGAATCCAAGCCCCCTTATGTAGGGGAATGCGCGGATTACCCGAACCAGAGCTACGACTACGGAGACATCGGGATCGGCAGCTGCCTGTCGGGCCCGACGAGTCTGCAGTGGGCCGATGACAACACCCTCGTGGTGACGAACGCGAACCCCTTCCTGGACTACACCGGCGGCTCAGTCATGAGCGTCGATGTGAGCGCGGTATTGGAGGAGGCTGACAAACATGTGGACCGGCGGGTCAGCATTGTGCCTAACGTTCACGTGAGCAGCGCCATGGCTATCCAGACCATCCTGGACGACGGCTCGCTGACCCGAGCCAGCTTGCCTGGCTATTCGATCTTGGTGCCGGGTGGACCCGGTGCCGAGAGCATGTTGCTTGTGCCCAACCGCTTGACCCCAGAAGCACGCGGGCGCCAGGGTTTCGACCGTATCCACATTGTGGGTGTGGAGGACAGTGGCGCTCTGTCCCCTCTGACTGTGGGGCCCGAAAGCAGTGACACGCTGACCCTTATGAGCGACCCGACGGTTTCGGCCTACGATCCGGTCGGGCAGCAAGTCTTCATCGGCAACCTGACCTCGCATACGGTCTCAGTCTTAGACGTCTCGGACGGGGCCGTGTCCCTGATCGATGGCCAGCCTGTTGCGACGCTGAGCAATCCTGTCATCTCCGATACCGACCGTTCCGGCAGCCAAGTAGAGCTCTCCGTCTTGGAGATCCTCAGCCCCGAAGACGTGGGCGACCAGACCTGGACCCTGGAGTACGTGGACGGGAACAACCGCGCATGGATTCCAGGGATGGATGGACTCTCCCGTTGGGACAGTCCTGGTGCCAACATTTGGCAGGCAGCCCTGGATAGCCCTCAGTTCCAAATTGGGGACGGAAACGACGGCTTCGTCTACATGGGCGATCCCAGCTACGGCGAGAGCGCTCTGGGCAGCATCCAGCAGGCGCTGGTGCTCGAGGGCAACGTGTACATCGCGGTGCCCAACGGCCGGACCGCTGACCAGTGGGGCGTCCTGGACAATGTCGCCCTGGGCAGACGCGAAGG
>JBLHMA010000300.1:0-6977 GCA_047621545.1 Cognaticolwellia sp.
GTGAATATCGCCCTTCATGTGATCCCCGAGGGCTTGGTAGACAAGGCGATGCTGTTGAATGCGCGAGCAACCCTCGAAGGCCGAGGAGACCACTTCTGCTTCAAAGTGCTCTTTGTCGCCTGCGTTGTCGCTGACGATGGCCTGGCAGTCTGGCAGCGCAGACTCCAACATTTCGGCGATCTTTGTGGGTTCCATCATGGCTGAGCCGCTCCCTCGGTCCCGTCCTGTAGCCGCGCTGTGGGACAACCGCGAGCCCATGACTTGGTTCAGTTACTTGCTGGTGCCCTGGGCGGCGGTGGTGGCGGTGATCATTGCCGGCTTGTGCCTGCTCTTTGCCCTGCCCACGATCGTGCTGCCCAGAGGGGTACGCGAGCGCTACTGCTTCTGGACCAACCGCTTGGCCAGCTGGGGCATCCTGCGCCTGGGACTCTTTGCCCGGCCCAAGCTGCTGGGCAGCGAGAAGCTCCCCATTGGGCAGCCCTACCTCCTCATCTCTAATCACCGCAGCTTCGTGGATGTCCTGCTGCTCATCTGGGCCGGACACACCCAGGGCATCTCCAAGTCCGAGGTCGCCTGGTTTCCGGTGATGGGCCTGCTCGGCTACCTGGGCGGCGCTGTGTTCTTTGATCGGAACAGCCCCCAGGACCGGGCTCGGGCAAAGGAGGAGGCCTTGATGCTCATGCACTCAGGCCGCGCGCTGCACGTCTACCCCGAAGGCACCCGCACCCGCTCTCGCTCTAAGACCACCCTGAAGAAAGTCTACACAGGGCTGGTACGCGCTGCATTCGATGCTGGCATTCCCGTGGTCCCCGCTGCAGTCTGGGGAACGGATGCCGTTATTCCGGCGACCAACCGCGGCATTCGCTTTGGCCAGCAGGTCTATGCCCAGTTCGGTGATCCCATCGCGCCCCAGGATTACACGGACTTCGATGACTTCTTCCAGGCCGCGTGGGGCCATTCCCGAGAGATGGTTCACAAACTCAAAGAGGCCCACCCGCATCCGCAGGTAGACCTCTTAGAGTAAGTCCGGGTCGAGCGATTGTTCGCCGAAGCTGCCTTTACTTGGCGGCAGGGGGCTCTTCGGTCGCAGGGGCCTCTTCGGCAGGTACGTCCGCAGCGCCGCCGAACTCAAACATGTAGGTGCGCTTGGCCTTGGTGGTCAGCATTGCGTACTTGCCGGCTGGGACAGCGTCAGCGGGAATGTACTGGGCTGCGCGCTCGCCATGCTCCGCGTTGACCACCTTGGTGGCGTCCAGCTCGGTCTTCATTTCGGTGTAGACACCCTCGTCAATCTTGGCGCCGATGTAGAGCCAAGCCTGTCCCAGACTGAAGTGGGTCAGGCCGTCGCGGTCAGGATTGAACTTCACCTCTGGGGACTCGACCAACGGGAACATCTGCTGGTTCTCGATGGTGGCTTTGCCGACGAGCACCAGGTAGTCGCCCGAGGCCACGGCTGGCCAGCTGCCGGGGGTGCCGGTGGGGTAGCGCACGGACTGCTCGGTCTCGAAGATCGTGGCCTTGGCCACGTCGGCCTTGGTGCGCTGGGACTCCATGGAGCCGTCGGCTTTCAGGACATACACGCCAGCGCCTTCGGGACCCTGCCAAGCGGTCAGGGCGTTGCCCGGGGCTTGCTCATCACCGCTCACCTCTTGGGTGCCCATGAAGAAGTGGCCATCCTCTCCAGGGGAGAGAGTGTAGGTCTGCCCAGCGCACAGGCCGTCGAAGCTGTAGTTGCCGCTGGCGTCGGTGGTGGTCTCGAAGACCTTGCAGGTCTGGTCAGGAGCCTCTGACCGAGCCAGGATGCGTAGCTCGGGGACCGGGGCCTTGCTCAGGCCGTTAGTGACGGTGCCGGACACCGTGCCTTTGGTGCACGCTGAAAGGGTGAGCAGGGATCCGACAGCCAGACAGGCGGCGATGCGGTTCATGTGGTTCTCCTAAGGGGTAGGCCGATTAAGGCCCGAATGTCTTGGAGTTGACACTACCAGAGGCGAACTCTTGTGCTACCCCCTTTTCACGTCAACTCTGGCACTTGGCAGTCTCGCCGGACTTGGCGCGCCGCCAGAATGTAGCGCTCAGGGGTGCAGGGCCTTGAGTTCAGCCGCCATGGCTTGGCCATGGGCTTGCACCACTGCTTGATGATCGGCTTGGTACCGCGCTTCTTCTCCGGCCTTGGCGAAGAGCACACCGCGGCTGCTGTTGACCAAGGCCCCCAGGCCGTCCTCTCGGAAGCAAGGTAGCGTGTCTGCGGCGGAGCCTCCTTGGGCGCCGTAGCCTGGAACCAAGATCCAGGACTGGGGCATGGCTGAACGCAGAAAGCTGGCCTCGGCTGGGACAGTGGCGCCAACCACTGCACCGACGGGACCCAGGTTGGGGGGGGTGGAGCGGATCTGATTCCAGCCCGAGATCCATCCCGCCACCTTCTCAGCCACCCCGTTGGCCTGCATGGCATCGGCTTCTGCGTTCGAGGTCCGCACAAGGATGAACAGACCTTTGCCCTGGGCATCACAGCAATCCAAGAAGGGCCGCAAGCTCTCGGGTCCCAGGTAGGGGGACAAGGTGACCGAGTCCGCGCCCAAGGGCCCGGTGTCGTCGAGCGTGGCCCGGCAATAGCCCTGTGCGGTGGAGCCAATGTCTCCGCGCTTGGCATCGAGCACCACCAGCAGGTCCATGGCTTTGGCCCGAGCGACCAGGGCTTCAAGCGCGCCTATACCCGGTGCGCCGAGCTGCTCGAAGAAGGCCACTTGGGGCTTGATCGCGGCGGCGACTCCCTCGATGGCTTCGAGCACCTCCAGGCCCCAGTCTAGGACAGCGCCGGCAGCCGCCAGTCGGAAGGCCGGGCCGCCCAAGCCTGCGTAGCGCTCTCGAAAGTGCTGGGGCAGCAGGTGGAGGTGGGGGTCCAGACCGATGCAAACAGGACCTTTGTCCTGCACGGCCACTGTGAGTCGTTCGGCGAAGGGCTTCATCTGTTTGGCCTAGCGCGGGGATCCCCAGGCCACCAGCAAATCACTGGCCCAAAAGGGCGTCGTTGAGCGAGGCCTGCTGCTCTGAGATAGATCAAAGACATGCTCATCTTCCTGATTTCCTGCCTTCAGTTCCCCGACACCGATGCCCCAACCGCTGACAGCAGCGACACCGGCTCCGTGGGGGGCTGCCCATCTGGTCTCGTGGAAGCGGACGCCGAAACCGTCTTGCTCAACAACTTCTCGGTCGACGGCCTGCCCCTCTACGGTGTGGCCGAGCGGCTTTGCGTCAGCACCGACGGCTTGTCCATGCAAGCAGATTTACTGATCGGAGAGGAGCCGGGAAGCATCGCATTGAGCTCGGCGCCAGGGAGCGTGAACCTGCCAGATGACGGGGTGCAGGTCACGCTGGTTCAAGAGAGCACCTGGACCGGCGATGACATTTATGCCGGCACCGCGACTTTGAGTGTGTCGAGCACCGAAGTGTTTGGTGATCTCCAGTTCGAGGCCACCAATTCCGAAGGCGACCAGATCAACTTCGGGATGAGCTGGTCGGCGGAGCTTTAGTAGACCCCTGGGCGCGCGCTTTCCGTCGGGCGCGAACATCCGCCGACACCATGTCGTCGTTCTCGACACGTGTGTACTGGAAGATCGCGTAGAACAGTCGGTCGTCCAGACCGCGTTTTACCCGCTCTGGGATCAGGGCTATGGCCCCGCGCCCCAAAGCGAAGAGCGTGCCCGACAGTGTTGTAGCAGTGCGCTTGTCCATTCCTTAATGTAATCATGGGCGAAGAAGACCTGCTGGATTCCGCGGGTCGATGGGAGTCAGAATGCCGAACATTGCTCGCGTGACCGACATCGCGCTGAACCCCCTGGATGTGCACGGCAAGCCCTGCTGCCCGCACCCTGTCACGGGCCCAGGTCTGATGGGCGCAGCCACCGTCATGGTTGAAGGGCAGAACCCACTGCGCATCGGTGACCCCGGCATTCATATGGCTTGTTGCGGCCCCAACGCCTGGGTCGTTGGAATGGGCTCCGGTACGGTCTACGTGATGAACATTGGCGTGGCGCGGATCGGCGACATGACCATCCACTGCGGTGGCGTGGGTGCGCTGGTCACGGGTGCCGCGCGCACCCAGTCGGGCTGAGCGCTTGCAAACAGGTGAGCACTTGGCACCAGGCGAGCAGAGCTTGGTGTGCCCGCGCTGTAGACGGCCCCAGGGGGGCCTGATGATGCAGGCCTTTTTGGGCCCGCTCTCCTCGCAGGGCCTTCAGTGTCTGGGCTGTGGCGCGCAGTACAGCATTGAGAGCGGCTTTCCGGTTGTCCTTCCCGTGGGGCAGGCCAGCACGGATGACATGGATCAAGCACTCGTCTCGGCGATGAAGTCTGTGCCGGACGGGCCGCTCCAGGCCCTGCTTCGGGGGCGAGTGGCCTCGCTTCGGCCACCGATCCTGGACATGGGCTGTGGGATTCAGGACTGGGGCCGCCCGGAGGTGGTGGGGCTAGACCCGCGCTTGGCTTTCCTCCAGCACCGCGGCGGACGCGGGGTTGTTGGAGATGCGCAGGATCCTCCCTTTGCGCCAGAGAGCTTCAGCGCGGTGTGCTTGCTCAACGTGCTCGATTCGGTCCCCAATCCAGTGTTGGTCTTGGCTTGGGCCGACGCGCTTCTAATCCGCGGAGGCGAGCTGCTGCTGGCGATGCCCTTCGCTTGGCACGAGGTTGTTCCCGAGCGCCTGCGCTTTGACTGGGCCACTCTGGTGGCCAGCCTTGAGGGGCGCTCCCAGGCCATGGGGCTGCGTCTGCGCTACGCCGTGCACAGCCAGTGGCGCGATGTTCGTTGGCCTGGAGCGGGGGTGGGGGAGCCTGAGTTTCAGGTGCAAGTGCTGCAGGCGACGAAGGGGCCGACCCCTACCGAGCCTTAGACCCTTGCAGTCCAGTGGCTCTGCGGGGCATGATAGCGGCGGGTCCGAGCGTCATTCCGCTGCGGCGACACGACGGACTCGCCACCATCCGCCTCTACTGGCGCAACCCTCAGGGGCCCACAACAGGCCCGACGGAGCACGCGATGTCCAACATGATCGATAGGAAGGGGCGCCCAAGCACGGGCCAGATGCCGGGTATGGTCGAGGCCATCGTGATCGACAACCAGGACCCGGCCAAGATGGGGCGGGTCAAGGTGCAGTTCCCCAGCTTGCCCGGTGCGGGTGGCGGCGAGGGACCCCCCAGCCATTGGGCACGAGTCTCTACGCCCATGGCGGGCAAGGATCGCGGATGGTCGACCATCCCAGAGGTGGGCGACGAGGTTTTGGTCAGCTTTATGCATGGGGACTTTAACCACGCCATCGTGCTCGGCGGGATGTTCAACGGGGTGGACACACCGCCGTACGCCAACGAAGACGGGGACAACAACCTGAGGGTTTTTCAATCTCGCAGCGGCCACCGCGTGACCTTCGACGACACCGAGGGGGCCGAGCGCATTGAGATGGTCACCCACAATGAAGAGATTCGGGTGATCTGGGACTCCGCCAACAAGACCCTGTCGGTGTACTCAGGCAAGGACATCATCCTGGAGTCCAAGGAGACCTTCTCCATCAAGTGCAAGGACTTCGTTCTGGAAGCCGAGCAGTCTATTTCCATGGACGCCGGCCGGAAGGCCGACCTAAAAGCCGGCCAGCAGCTGACGGTGAACGGGGGCGCAATGTTGACCCTGAACGCCACGTCCATGACCAAGATCAACTGCTAGGAGCCGACCATGATCAACGGCGTTGTAGTAGGCACGGTCAAGGACAATGTAGACCCCGAGGGCATGCATCGCGTGCTCGTGGAGTACCCGGTGGACGGCGATCAAGCGCCCGCGAGCACCTGGTGCCGCATGTCTACCCCCATGGCCGGCAAAGCCCGCGGAATGGTGATGCTGCCCGACATCGGGACCGAGGTGGTGCTCGGCTATGGCACCCGCTCCATGCACCCCTATGTGCTGGGCTGCGTGTACAACGGCGCCGAGGACAAGTCGGAGCCCTACGCCAATGACGACGGGGACAACAACATCCGGCTTTTCTGGTCCCGCGCCGGCAGCATGGTCATGTTCAACGATGAGCCAGGCAAGGAGAGCGTCTCCATAGGCGCCACATCTGACTCCCGCATGGACGTGAAAGGGGGCCCGATCTACCAGGTCCTGGACGCTGCCGAGAAGACCTACACCGAGTACTCGGACCAGGACACCATCTGGGAGGTCGCCGAGACCCTCAGCATCAAGTGCAAGAACTTCAGGCTCATCGTAGAGAACGACCTGAGCCAGGAAGCGGGCCAGACCCTCGTTCACAACAGCAAGCAGATGGGCAAGCACGAGACCACGATGGCCACCTACAAGGGCGGTCAAGTGCACATCAACGGCGGAGTTCCGCTGCGGCCCAAGCTCACCAAGGACACGCCGACCCACAGCCACCCTCCAACGGTTGGTGGGGCTGGCGCATCCGCATTCGCATCAGCTTCAGCGGCCCCCGTGGTCTCTCAGGCTGCTGGGCTGGCGGCTCTGGAGCAGGAGCCGGCTGTGGAACAAGAGCCGGCTGTGGAACAAGAGCCGGTTCTTCAGGTTGGGTCCGGTGTTATGGGTCTGAGTGAGCTGGAGTCGCAGGGAAGGGCGCCCGATGGCAGCACCCTGTCCCGCGCGCTCGTGCTGGAGAGTGACCCTGTCGCCGAGGACTGGACGGGCACTTTGCCCGCCGCAACGGAGCACCCAGTCATGGGCGGCAGCTGGACGTCGCACCCACACGACGATCACGTTCACGGGCACAGCGCCCAGAGCGCTCAAGATAGCAGCGGTTCTTGGTCTACAGAGCTCCCCATCCGCGGCGAGCCAACCGCTCCCGTGACTCAGGGAACGACCCCCGGGGCTACAGCCGAGCCGCGCCAGGGATAGCGGAACGCCGGGTGCCCAAGAGCTCCGCGGAGCGCAGGCTCCAGGTCTCGGCTGTGGCCACAAATGCCTCCACCCGCACCAGGATCTCCCCATCGGC
>JBLHMA010000301.1:0-6962 GCA_047621545.1 Cognaticolwellia sp.
CGATGCTGCACGGGTCTGCGTGGGGTTGGTCCGAGTGAATGCCGGGCATGACATGTCGGCTGCGGAGAAGTGGGGGGATCGAGCCGTAGCGCTGCACGGACAGTTCTCCGACCCACTGGGCCCTGCGCACGTCGCGCTGGCAATGGGGCTTGGCTTGGCGGAGGCCAAGAAGATGGACGAGGCGCTCGTTCAATTCGCTACCGCAGTCGAGCTGGGTCGAGCGAGCGACAGGCGCCAAGGAGCCTTCATTGCTGACACAGCGCAGCGCAACGCTGCTCAGGCGTTGGCGATGCTGGGGGCTAGCCCTGAGGCGGCGGCCTTGGCGGCATCACAAGGCCTGGAGGTGGCCACGGCCCACCATGGCGCATTGTCTAC
The DNA here is from genome assembly GCA_047621545.1 of Cognaticolwellia sp. Lineage (GTDB taxonomy): Bacteria > Myxococcota_A > UBA796 > UBA796 > CAJQPC01 > CAJQPC01. The sequence continues at coordinate 376 of JBLHMA010000301.1, forward strand.
TGCGCTGCAGGAGTACGAGCAGGGCCTGCAGGCTTACCGTGAGGGGCGCTACGTTGACGCACAGCGGCGCTTCGAGAGCAGCGGCACGCGCTTGGAAGGGCTTGGGGAAGCTGCCTATGCGGTCCAAGCGGAGAAGGCCCTACTATGGGCCACCTACAACGTGGCGGTCAGCTTAGACCCCAGTGAGAGTCTGGTGTTTTGGGCGGAGATTCTGGCGGACGCGCAGCGTCTCGACGAGCAGGAACTGGAGGTGCGCGCCCGAGCTGAGCAGGCGGTATCCTTGGCGCAGATGGGTCAACCCAAGGCGGACGCTGCACTGAAGAAGGCGGCGGAGAAAGCGGAGAAGTCTGGCTATCCTCGGGTCGCTGCCCGCTGCTACGCCGAGCTGGCTGAGCTTCCTGGGGCGTTGCCGGAGCGGGCCGCATGGGCCCAGAAGGCCTTTGCCCTGCAGCCTAAGGCAAAGGGCTCGGTCTACGCGATGTATGTCGTCGCAGTCGACGCCTACAACGCGGACGAGCTGCAACTGGCTCGTCGATTGGCTGAACAGGCCTTGCCTGAGGCAGGGGAGTTGCAGGAGCCGTTGCAAGGAGTGATCGACGCCACACGCTGAGAGAGAAAGGCCCTCCCCAGGGGGAGGGAGTGCTGTTAGACTCCGGCCCATGGCACGACGTTTAAAAGGCATCCCTGTGTCCGAGCTTGCATCGGATCTCCGCATCAGCCCCTCTGAGCTTCGGCGCCGGCTCGGTCAAGCCGGCTTGCTCCGGCACGTCATGCCCGATGACTCCATTCCTGCGGGAATGGTGGACAACGTGGCGACGGCGGTCCGGCGTCAAGCAAGTCCAGCCCAGCCCCCCAGTGCTGGGCTGGACTTGGACTCTTTGATGGCCGCGACGGGCGTAAAGCCCATGAAACGGAGTCCAACTCCCAGGCCACAGCAGGCTCCTCGGCCCCAGCCTGCACCTCGAGCGCAACATGTGCAGCATCGGGATCCGAAGGTGCCTGCGGCCGCCCTGGCGCCTTTGCAAGAGCTCGCTACCCGTCTGGTACGCGCGAAGAGCGCAAACGCGGAGTTGGCGGTGAAGAACCGCGAGCTGGAGCGGGAGATGGACACCCTCCGCCTTACCTTGGCCAAGACTCAGGCACGCGCATTGGAAGCCCAAGAGAGCGCCCACGCGCTCCAGGTCAGTGCAGGAGAGGAGGGGGTTTCTGCAAGGCTCAGCGATCTGCTCGAGACCCGCGGGTTGATCGGTGAAGACGAACGCAACGCTGCAATACGCGCATTGATCGATGTGCGTCGCTGGGACGCTATAGCGGCGGATCTAAAGCCCCTTGACCCAAGCGCCGCCCGCTCGGCTCTTGAACTCTTTGTGGTCATGGCTTGTGGCCGTGGTCAGTGCGAGACGCCAAAGGGAATGGGCTGCGTGCAGGTAACCCCGCGACGTTGCGAGGTCTGTGGCGGAGAAGGACCTAAGCGCCATTTGCGCCGGCTGGGCGATGCCATGTTGCTCCATGGTTTACGGCGGGTGGCCCTTGTCGGCGGCCCTGCCGGCTACCGACGAATGGTTAGGGAGAACCTGGATGAGCGCATCAGGATGCTCACCGGGTCCAAGGCCGCAGCGGTGGACTTGGAAGGGGTCCAGTGTCTGATTCTGTGGGGTGACACCCCGGTCCCAGAAGTGAGCATGCCTACGCTTCATGTTCAGGGGCGCGGCTTGGTCCAGCTGGTGGATGCTGTGCGGGCTGGATTTGCGGCAGGTCTCGTCTGAGGTTGCTCGCTTTTATGGCCTTGGGGTGCACACCATTGCTGCCGGAACACGTCCTGGCGGTACCTGGGGAGATGGCTGCTGAGTCGCTCGACGGCACGGCTGGCTTTGGAGCTCGCTTGGCTTGGGTGCAGGGCGAGCTGGCCGTAGCCGGTGACGGTGCTGTTCACTGGGGCGGTGAGTCCTGGGTGGTGGATCAAGTCTTGGCGATGTGGGCAGGACCGGAAGGACCGCGCATCGCCAGTCCGAACGGGGTGTGGGACTTGAGCCAGGATCGCCAGCTCTTCAGTGGTCCTGTGGTAGCGGCACATGGAGATGGAGAGCGCTTTGTGGTGGCCTCCCAAGGGGAACTGATCCAAGGTGACCAGAGTAGAACCGTGTCCGGAATTGGCCGCGTCCGGATGGATGGGGAACGGGTGCTCTTGCTCCGTTGTTCAGATCAGCGCTGCTGGGTCGAGATTTACGAAGAAGGGCTGGATGCGCTGGAGTTGGGGCCAGCGGGTCCGAGCAGTGCATTGGTTTTTTCGAAGGGGAATCCGGTCTGGGGGGAGCCAAAGAAGAGCGAAAAGCTTGCGAAAGGTGCGATCCGAGACAGCGCTGGCATCCTCCAGCAAGGGCTGGAAGGGGAGCATCTGGGTCAGGCGATCTGCGGTGATTTTGCGGCTGGAGAGCACAACCTAAGGACCATGCCCAACCAGAGCCGCGTGCGGAGTCTCAGTGGTGGGCTTGAGCTCGCCTTTGAATCGGGGCGTGAGGGCGCGGCCATGACGCTGGCCTGTGACGATTCATACTTGGCGGTTGGCCAACCCACTTGGCTGGAAGGTGGGCGTGTCTGGGTGTTTGAACTGCCGCTCGGTCGCTGACCGGCTGGTCGATGACGCCCCACTAAAGCACCGGAGGGCAAGATCCGTTGTGCAGGGTGTGCGACATCCACCCCCCGCAATCCTTCGTAGCTTGCCCGCTCGGCGCTTGCTCCTTCTGCATCAGCGTCACCACGGTGCGGCTCGCGTGGTCTCCGGTCGGCGATCTGGACGCGCGATACAGCTCGGCTCGCAGAGGGTGGCCAGCCTGGAGTGCTCCGGCCCTCAGGATGCCTGCGAGCTGCTTGTGCAGGCTCTGGAAGCCCTCGTTGAGGTCGACGCTTTGTCCGAGCAGCGATTAGAGGCTGTGCGTACCAAGCTGCTCGCCTTGGTCGGCCGAGTTCAGGCCGCCGACATCACCCTGCAGCGACTAATCCGCGAGGATCGTGAGGGGGACCGGCACACCGAAGCCCTTACCGCTGCGGCTTTGCGTGACCCGTTGACCGGACTGCTCAACCGCAGAGCCTTCATGGCGCTGGCCCAGAACATTGTTTTGGGGACCGGTGTTGGCGACGAAGAACTCAGCGTGGTCTTCCTCGACTTGGACCATTTCAAGCGCATAAACGACACCCATGGCCATGCTGCTGGAGACGCCGTGTTGGTTGATGTGGCCGACACCCTCAGGTCTTGCGCCCGACGCTCAGACCTCATCGCGCGCTGGGGCGGAGAAGAGTTCGTAGTGCTCTTAGATTCCTGCTCTCTGGACCAAGGCTTGGTCTTTGGAGACCGTCTTCTACACGCGTTTAGGGCCAAAGAGCATCGTTTGCTGCCGGCGGATTGGCGAGTGACCGCATCCATTGGTGTCGCAACAGGCGGGGTCTGTGGCGACTCCGCGACCCAAGTCATTGAGGCCCTGATTCAGGCGGCCGATGAGCGGGCGTATGCGGCCAAGCGAGGGGGTAGGGATCGTGTGGTTCCAGACCCTGCGCTAGGCTTTGGCCAAGTCGCTTGACCCGGGTGTCGCTGACCCTTAAAGCAAGTGGGTGAGGGAAAAATCAGACACCCCCCGCAAGGGGCGACGAAAAACGAAGGACGCTGCGCTTGAGCGGCGAATTGCCTCGTTGGAGTCGCGAAATGGTTTAACCCGGGCGTTGGCTGCCCAGGTGGCCAGCGGTCACGTTGACCTAGACACTGTGCTTCAGCGCATGGCCCTGCAAGCCAGAGTGGATTCTCTGATGCGCCGTCACGAGCTTGGCCGTGCGCTCGCTACCCAGGTGGCCATGGGGCAGGCGGACTTAGAGCGGGTGCTGTTTAAGCGCCGCATGGAACTGCACTTCGCCGAGATGGGGAGCCGGAGCGTTCTCAAGCAGTCCGTTGCCGATGGGCTTCCCATGTATCTCTGTCTACATGGCCAGCGTCACTTGGACGGGCCGGTCGCTTCGGTGGATCAATACGAATTCACCACTGGGGACGAGAGCATCCACAAGCTCCAGCTCAAGTGGGCCTGTGCTCTCAAAGACAAGAAGAAGGCCCGTCGTGCTCTGAGCTGGGACAAAGAGCGTAGGGCTGCCCCCCAAGAGCCCGTATGGACGCCTCAACAGCGCTTTTGCTGCTCTAACAAGCGCCTGTTTACTCTGATGGACCGCGAGCGGAGCATTCATCTGCAACTCCTGGAGGGCGAGCAGTTCATCGGCCAAGTCAAGTGGGTCGGACGCTTTGAGTTCGCATTGGCTGTAAAGGGGGGCGTAGAGTTGGTCATCTTCCGGCACGCTTTGGAGTCCCTCAAGGAGCTAAGCTGATGGACGCGACTGTCGAACGACCCGGAAAAGGTCCCGTCGGCCCGGTCCCCATTGGTCTGAGTCTCTGGGTAGGGCAGCGCCCCGTGCTCGAGGAGCGCGTCATCTTCTTGGACCGACCCGAGCCCCGGCGGGTTCCCGCATGGCCTGACGGTCGGGTGAGCTTGGATGGTCGCAGCTGGTGGTTGATCGGTCACGGCATGGAAGAGGAGTTCGAGTGGGCTGGACATACTTGGCTTAGGCACCAGGCCCAGCTCTGGGATGAGGACCGGGACTGTGTGGTCGGCACCTACTACTGGTGCGTGCAAGCAGGGCCCGCGCTACCGGGATAAGGCCGGCCGCCACAGACACCGCAGATCGGAGGATCCCTTGGGCATCCTGAAGGGGCCGCTGTCGGCCCGTCGCTACACAGTGCTTGGCGAGGCCCCAGAGGGCTTTCGCATCACCTACACCGAAGCCCTCAACGCTTTTGCGTTCCACGAGCCGGCATCGAAGACCAAGACCGAAGAGGTGCATGGTTGGGTTCTGAGTCAGAACTTGCTGGACAACGACTTTAGCGACTTGGACCAGTGGTTGTTCAATCACTACGCCATCTTCCAGGTGCGGACCGACGTTAAGCGTCTGCCCGGCAACTACTTCAAGGCCCACTTGGAGAAGGAGTGCCAGTCGTGGTGCGAGGCAGAAGGCAAGGAGCGTATCCCGCGCAACATCAAGCAAGAGCTCAAGGATAACTTGGAGTTCGAGTGGTTGACTCGCGCGTTTCCGACTGTTCGAACCACCGAGGTTTGCTGGAACATGGCCGAGGGCTACGTGCTCTTCCATAGCCACAGCGACAAGGCCAACGATACCTTCCGCAAGCTCTTCTTGCAGACGTTCTCGCTTGAGCTCCGGCCGGTCAACCCGCTTGACCTGTTGCCTGATGAGCTGGCCGATGCCCTGGAACAGACCGGCGGGACCGACCTGCGGATGGAGACCTGATCATGGAAGACGAACGCGCTGTACTGGGGCACCTGCCTGCAGACTTTCTGACCTGGATTTGGTTCACTACCGAGAAGAGCGGGGGCAGCCTGATCTTGGAAGAGATCGGCGGCGTCGACTGCTACATCGACGACCGCATTGCCTTCCGCGCAATGGAGGACGACAAGTCCCGGGCGGTTCTTACCGGTGAGAACGCTGCGAACACGCTTGAGGCACGAGCTGCCTTGGCTGGTGGTCGGGTGGTCAAAGAGATCCGATTGGCGATCAAGCGAGAGGACCGCGAGTACTCGGTCAGCTTTCGAGGCGAACTGCTGGAGATCTCTGGAGCCAAGCTGCCGGGCATGGTCAAGGGGGCCGTCGAAGAGGTGCTCTACGACCGCATGTACCTGTACGAGGAACTGCATGGCATCGTGACCGCACTTCTGACGCGCTACGCCACAGAGCGCGTAGCCGAGGACTGGAAGGAGGTGCGCGTGCCCGAGATGCGGGCCTGGGTGGCCGACGCACTGGCCTCTGTTACGGGTGACCGGATCCCTTGACAGGACCAGGGCCCACGTTAGTCGGCTTGGGTTCCGTGGGACCTATTGGTCATGCGGCGGGTGAGCGCGGTTAGCTCAGCTGGATAGAGCGCTGGCCTCCGAAGCCAGAGGTCACAGGTTCGAATCCTGTACCGCGTACCACCCCGCCCCCACGGACCCACAGGTCGTCTTGAGCCGGAATAGGCGCCGCCGTACATATGTGACTTGGACGGGCCAGGACAGCTAAGATACCCACCACGGAGAAACCGGAGTCTGCGCGTAGTGAAGGTCCGCTTTTGGGGCGTGCGAGGGTCCATTCCAGTCCCTGGTGCCAGTACCCAAAAATGGGGGGGGAACTCCTCTTGTGTCGAGGTCAGCCACGGTGAGCACGTGTTGGTGCTGGACTGTGGTACTGGCGCACGCGCGCTTGGACAGGACCTGTTCAGCCGAGGTGGGAGAGAGCTGGATCTGCTCTTCACCCACTTTCACATGGACCATGTCTTTGGTTTTCCCTTTTTTGGACCCATTTACGCGCCTGGCTTTAAGGTTCGCGTCACTGCCCCCGGGTTCTCTGAGCAGGAGTGCCGTCAAAAGCTCGCTCGCTTCGTCAACGGGGTCTACCATCCTGTACGAATGCGCGAAATTCCCTGCGATCTGAGCTTCCACCCGCTCATGCCTGGACGGGCCGTAAAGCGCGGCATCTTCGATGTTCAGGGCCTCCGCCTAAATCAC
>JBLHMA010000302.1:0-6948 GCA_047621545.1 Cognaticolwellia sp.
CGACCGCTTTGTGGCCGCTGATGTTTAGGTCTGTGAGGTTCAGCTTGTTCTTGCCGTAATACAGGCCGGCGCCCCGAGCTGAACTGCCACTGACCGTGTTGTCACTGAGCTCTCCGCCCAAAGTCAGTTTGGCGTCCCAGACGTACAAGCCTCCCCCAGCGCCCACAGCGCTGTTGCCAGAGATCACGCTATTTTTGCCCGTGAAGGAGACGCCGCTCGAAAGGGCGCCGTCCACTGCCACGCCTCCTCCGCTGTCCCCGGCTTGGTTGTCCGTGATGCTGCAGTTCTGACAGCTCAGGTCCGAGTCCTCCACGTTGATCCCACCACCCTGGTCATCGGAGCTGTTCTCGTAGATCTCGACGCGCAGGAGGGTGGCACTGGAGCCCTGACGGATCTGGAGGCCACCGCCCTTCAAGGTCGACTCGTTGCCCCAGATGCTGGAGTCAGTGATCTCCAGAGTGGAGTTGACCGAATAAAAGGCGCCCCCTTGATAGCTCTGGTTGTTCTTGAAAGTGCAGTCGGTGAAACTGGCGCTGGAGTCTGAGGCGAAGACCGCACCGCCGTACGCGCTGTTGCCCACCTTGATGCCGCGCACGAGGGTGTCGCTGACATCAACGATCGCGCCGTCGGAGAGTAGGAAGCCGCCGCCAGCGGAATCTCCAGTCATGCCGTAGATGTCCAAGTCGCTGACTGTGAGCGTCGAGCCCACCACGTTCACGCCTTGATCCGAGCCGGTCAGAGAGACTCCTTGAACGGTAACGGTCTCCCCTTTATCCACGGTCAGGGCTGAGTCGTTCCCAGACGCGTCGATGGTGACCTTGCTAGAGCCGGCACCGACGAGCGTGAGGTCTTTGCCCTTGGTGTCGACGTCCTCGGTGTACGTGCCAGCCGCGATGGTGATGGTGTCACCAGTGCTCGCGGCGTTCACTGCGGACTGGACGGTCGAGTAGCTTCCAGAGCTGCCTACTGTGAGCGTGGCGGCGAGGGAAGGGGAGGCGAGTAGTAGCAGCAGAGGCATTGGGCGGGCTCCAGAACAGGAGCATAGGCCGAGCGTGTGGCTCGCTGCGCGTTCGAACCGGTCAAGGAAAGATGGAACGACAGGTTCTGGATAGGGGTCACTCCCACCGGAATGGGCCGCTTGAGGTAGAGTGGTCAGCCGTGTACCGGAGGTTTTTGTGACCCTGACAGTCCTCTCGCTGACCCTGTTGACCGGTTGTTCGGTCATCCAGGGATTTTTAGGCGATGGCGGCGTTGAAGCCGTGGCCCAGGCGGACCAACTCCTGATCGACGGAGACGTCCAGGGTTCCATCGACGCTTATGAGATGGCGTTGGTGGACAATCCCGAGAACGTCGATGCGGCAATCGGGGTGGCCTACGGCGCATGGCTGCAGGGCGACTACGCCCGGGTTGACAGCGTCTTGGCCACAGCAGAGCCCTTTGCCCCGGAGCGTCTCGGTGAGCTTCAGCTTCGTCGCGCAATGGCTCTGATTGCATCGGGTTCGGTAGACGAAGGCCTCGAACTGGCTCAGAGCAGCGGGGAACCTGCTGGGGCAGTGATGGCGGCTGAGTACCTGCTTGCGGATGGAGAACGGGAAGGTGCCATGCCGCTGTTGGAAGGCGCACGCTCCGCAACCGGCGGCGTGGGAGATGCAGCCTCCGGATACTTGAGCCTCCTCAACGACGAGGACCCCTCTGTGCAGGGCTTGGCCGAGAATTACGCCCTTTGGGCTATCGGAGAGCGCGGTGTGGCCGTGGCCAGCGTCGAGGACGTTGTTCTCTCAATGCCGGACGAAGGGGAACGAAAGGCTGAAGAGCTTCTGCTCTGGGCCGGCCGAGCCGCATCCGAGCGCGAACTCTTGGTGGCCTCCAATCTGTTGGAAGCGGTCACCTTCCCACCCCCGGGCCAGGCTTGGCGCGTGCGTGCGACCCGAGCGATCCTGGACTGCGCTGAAGGCGCAGAAGACGAGTACGCGGCGTGCAAGGCAGGCTTCACCGAGCTGGACGGATTGGCTCCCGCGGATGGGCTGATACACGCCCGTGCCACGGCAGCCTCCTTGATTGACGACCCTCAGGTCGCCGTGGAAATTCTGGGGACCTACAAGTCGGTCCCTGGCTCGATGGTCGCCTACCAAGCGGGCGAGACCGGTGCTGCAAAGGGCCTCGTCCCCGCAGGCATGGTCGCTGAATTTTTGGCTGAGAGGTAGGCATGAAGCGAATCTTTGAGTGGATTTTGGCAACGGCGATGGCCGCCATGTTGGTGTTCGCACCCGTGGCGCTTGCTGGCTCCAAGTCCGGCGAAGGAACCCGAGTGCGCATCCAGGTCTTGGACCAGGAAGGGGCGCCGGTTCAGACGGCAGTGATTCGTCACCCGGAGGAGGCCGACCGGCACCGGGTCAACTCCGTTGACGGTACCTGGGAGGACGAGGTCCTCTATCTGCCAGACGGAAGCCCTCTGCTCTTCTTGCCTGGAGAGGTCTTGGTGTTTGAGATCAGCGCTCCTGGCTTCGAGACCACGGTCATCAGCTACCAAGTCCGTCGGCGGGGCAACGATGTCAAGGTCACCTTGGTTGAGTTGGCCTATGACTCCGGCGACATTGATGAGCCCATGATGTCCTTTGGCCGCGACGTGCCAAGAGACGAGGGCGGCGAAGCCGGCCCAGCGAACTAAGGAGCCCCTGCATGAAGCGCATCGCAATTGGAACCTTGGTTCTCACGCTAGCCACTGGTGGCTTGGCGTGGGCTGCTGGTGGCTCTCCTATGGAGACCTTGGTCAACGCCAACGGCACCAGCCCCTGCCAAGATGGCTGGGCCGGCTGCATGGCAGATGGCAAGGAACTCTCCCATGAGCCGGTCACAGATAGTGCCGGACGGCCCATGCCTTCCAGCCTTCGCGTGAGTTGGTTTGAGCTCTCCGCTGGACCGGCTTTTTCCCCCTTCGCACCCTTGTCTGAGTACAGTGGTGAGCTCCCTGCGAGCGCAGGGGGAGGGGACGCTGTGGCAGATGCGGCTCCGATGGACCCGGAGCGGGGCGTAGAGCCTGACCCTGGGACCCAGGACACGGCCACCGCGCCGGATCCCGAGCCGGTTGGTCTGGATGTGGACCCCGAGCCTATCGCCGACCCGGCCCCCTATACCCGCCCCGAGCCTGAACCCTATGTGGAGCCAGATCGCACGCGCCCCGAGCCAGGTGCGAATAGCAGCGCTCGTGGATCTGCAAGTTCCAAGGACCCTGAGCCTTCCAAGGGTGGAAGCATGGGCGGCGGGACCAGCTCCAATGGCGGGAGCAGCTTCGGCAGTGCCAGCTCCAATAGCGGTGGAAACACAGGCAGTGGAAGCACAGGCAGTGGAAGCACAGGCGGTGGCACTTCGAAGGCCCCTGATCCGGAGCCTTTGAGCACTTTCGGTGGGGGAACCAGCTCCAAGGACCCCGAGCCCAAGGATGACCGACCCGATGACCCCAATTCGGGGCGGACTGTTGAGGAAGATCGTGTAGTGGTGGAGATTGCGCCAGAGCCGCCCAAAGTGGATCTGGGTTGCGACAACTTGGTCACCCTGGAGCCTTCGGCTCTCATGGGAAAGCTCAACGATGGCCAGAAGTCCTGCCTCGAAGATAATATTCGCAATACGAGCACCATCACCCAGAAAGACAAGATCAGCCGCGTTCTGCTGATCAATGCTGAGGCTTCAGGTTCTAAGAAGGAGTGGGAGCGCTTGGCCAAGCGTCACCTGGAGGACATCGATCGCTCGGATCCCAACCTCTGCTTCAAGTATGCCCAGCACCTCTCTCGGGGTGGAGTCGGTCGGGCTTGGGGCGTGATCAAGTGGGCTGACTACGCTCTGGAAAACAAGAGCCAGTGGTCAGGCACCACATACAAGACACGCGTCTACGCGCTCTATCAGCTCAAGTCCGAAGCTGCGATGAAGCTCTGGGAGGACGCCAACCAGAAGCTGGTCGACGCCGGTGCTGACCGTGATGAGTGGGCCTCCAAGGAAGAGAAGTACCGTGGCATGACCAAGGACTACTCCCGAGAGTGGCTCGACTACGCTCGAGCCTCGTCACAGGACACCAAGAAGCCCATGTCCCTTTGCGTGTCCGCAGCGGGCAGCAAAAAGTTCTGTCAGGACTAAAGACCGCTTTGACCCAGCTGAAACTACCGCTGTTCGCGCTTTTGCTCAGTCTCTCCGCTTGCACTGGAGGGCCCGAGTCGGAGGCTCCTGAACCGCCTTCTGGGCCGGCTGCTGTGGCTTTGCCACAGGCTGCGCTTGACGGCTCCTGGATGCTGCAGATTGCCGCACCAGGTGCACAGGTTCAGGTCATGTCGAAGGGGCCTTGGAAGGACATCTTTGACCGGCAGTATGCAAAAGCGATCCCCGTGGCGAGCGGCGACTTGCAGGCTCGACTGCATGCGGAAGCGTCGGTGATCTACAGACAGGCTGCGCTCCTCCAGGCCCAGTCCATCGCGCAGTCCTTTTCTCCTGAACAGCTGCGCGACTCGGATCCTGATCAGGTCGCCTACTACTACGCGCTCTCCCAGCTCATTCTCGGTCACACGGTCACGGTCTCGGCCTTGGGCGACGGACCCGATTCCCTGAAAGCGGCATCCAAGGCCTGGTCGGAGCTGGAAGGGGAGCTGAGTTTCGCCAGCATGCCGCCGATCTACACGCTTCCCGCGGTCGTCTCGGGGCAGGTGCCCGAGCTGCCCCAAGACGCAGTCGTCGAGCTGCGCGAGCAGATAGGCGAATCGAAGATGGCCCTGGCGGACCCTACGGCCACCCTTCAGCTGGCTGCTTGGCATGAAGCGGCGGCTCGCGCCGCCTCGGACAATGGGAATGTCATCGCCGACGCATTGATTGCTCCATGGCGACTTCCCTTCGAGCCCAAGTCGGCAGTGGAACCAGCGGACTTACCCCTCGAGGTGCTTTTTCTAGGCACCGTTGGCAGCGCTGTCGACATGGCCTTTCTGGCGTCGGTTGGTGCCGATGGGGCAGATGTGTCGGCTGTAGTGCTGAGCTTCAGCGAGCGCTCGATGGTGGCTGCGGCCATCGGCCCTTGCCTCTCGGCTGGTGCCTTGGATCCTCAATGCGTGATCGACGCTGCGGCCGGGGTTCCTGCCCCGCTCCTGCAAGCGATGAGCGCTGGCGGTTCGGCCTCTGTGGACCACCGCATGTATGCCAAGGGAGCCCGTGCGACGGTGCTTCGTGGCGGTTCCCGGGTGGCTATGGCCCTTGGCGATACCCGGGGCGCGGCGCTTCTGCGCATCAACGCCCTGGACCACAGTGGGGACGCCGCGGCGGACCCTGCTTTCTTAGTTTCCCAGGCAGCCTGGGACGCGGGTACGCGGAATGCTCTGCGTGCCCAGGAGTTGCTTCACACACAGGCTGAAGTACTGCCCGGCATGGCGTCGGTGCGGGTGAGCCTGGATGTCTTGCATTTGCGGGTGAGCCGGGACGCCGGCCCTGCAATGCCCATGCACTGATTCGGAGCCCTGAGATGACGGACAAGCGCAGACTCCTTGGCGTGACCCTTGGACTGGCCACATTGGCCCTGTCTACAGGTGCGTCGATGACCTTCTACGAAGAGTCTCTGCCCTCGACCATGAACCCGTTGTTCGCCCAGTCTATGGTCGACAACCGGGTGCATGAGCTGGTGTTTGATCGCCTCTACTTCCACGATCCGATCACCAACGAGCTGACCTCGCGCTTGGTGGACAGCTTCGAGTTGGCGGACGGTGGAAAGGCTGTGAAGCTGAACCTGGCCAAGGGGATCAAGTGGCACGATGGTAAGCCCATGACTGCCGAAGACGTGTGCTTCACCATCGACGCTATGCTTGACCCAGGTACCCCGAGCCCCATTGCTGAAAAGCAACGTGCGGTGTTCGCGGGCTGTGATGTGGAGTCCAAGGACGTCGCTCTGGTCAAGTTCAACAAGATCTTCCACAATCCCCAGATGCGCCTTGGATTTGCAGTTCTGCCCAAGCATGTCTTCCAGAGCACAGCCATCACCCCTGAGAATCCCTTCGCGAACCAGCCCACAGGGACCGGGGCGCTCAAGGGTTCCAAGGGTCGCCGTGGGGTGACCTTTGAAAAGTTTAAGAACGGTCACCACGATGCCAAGGTGGACGGTTTGACCCTGCAGGAGGGCAGCGACCCACTGCTTCAGGTTCGTACGCTGGTCAACAACGGTGTTCAGGGCATTGTTGCGGTTCCTCCGGGCTCTCGAGCCGATGTCTCGGCTTCGGACGAGCTGACCCTCAAGGGCTACGACCTGCGCTCTTGGTGGTTCGTCGCGGTCAACCAGAACAAGCCTTACCTAAAAGACAAGCGTGCCCGACAGGGCCTGAACTTGGTCTTGGACCGCACCCAGCTGCGTGAGAAGGCCATCGGCGTTGGCCCCGACGAGCGCAACTCACCCTGTGAGTTCATCTCGGGTCCCTTCGTTCAGACCAGCCCCTACTACAACCGCTCGGTGGAGACGCGGCCCCGCTCTGACCTGGACAAGGCCAAGCAACTGCTCGGCGACTCCGGGATGAGCACCGTTGGTGAGCGCTGGCACTATGACGGAGAGCCCGTCTCCCTGCGTATTGGCATCAAGGCACCCTTGGACAATGAGGCGCCCGACCTGCTCTCCCAGATCGGTAACCAGCTGGGGGAGGCTGGATTTGACCGCCAGGAGTTTAAGATCAGCACCGATGAGTGGAACCGCGAGGTGCTCACCGGCCAGGCCACCGACTACGACCTGATCGTAGGAAAGTGGTCCTTTGGCTTGGTCGAGGACGTCAACCCCCTCTTCCACACCCGAACCGACGGGCGCGGGGCGTACAACATCTTCGGCTACAGCAACGCCCAGGTAGACTCCTTGCTTGCGCAGTACGACGCCTCTAAGACCCAGACCCAGGCCCGTGACGCGTATCACTCGCTTCACAAGAAGCTGGACGACGAGCTGCCCTA
>JBLHMA010000303.1:0-6938 GCA_047621545.1 Cognaticolwellia sp.
GTACGCACAAGCCCAGCTGGTTCTGGTAGTTGCCCAAGCGCGCGTACAGATCCAGAGTCTCATTGACCGGCATGGCCTCGGGCAGCGTCACAAGCAACAGCCCGGTGCGTGCGGGATCTCCCCAGATGGACTGCACCAGCTTGGCGTTCTCGTAGAATGGACCTGTTCGGGTCAACTCCATCATCGAGGCCGGAGCGTTGAGCATGCTCAGGCCGTGGCCAGTGGCGGGTGCATCCACGACGATCAGATCCCACTCCGGACGGCCTCGTTCCCTGGCACGCTCCAGGTCCATCACCTTGCCGAGCTGGATGAGTTCATGGAGCCCAGGGACGGCATCCATGAAGGGGCCCATGACGCGGTTTCTGAACACCAACTTGTAGAGCGCGCGGATCTTTATAACGCCGACGATGTAGTCCTCGAGGGCCTTTTGGGAGGTGATGCTCAGGTGGTGCAGGCTGCTGGTGAGGTGCTGGATTTTGTAGTCCAGACCAGGTTTGCCGAACACACCGGGCAGTCGTTTGCTTCCGTGCGTTTCCACCAGCAGGACCCGCTTGCCGCGCGCTGCTGCTGCCAACGCCAAGCTGGCCGCCAGGGTGCTCTTTCCCACGCCGCCCTTGCCGGTGACAAGGAGCACGCGCTTGTCTAGCAAGCTCACTCTTCCCCCTCTCCGACTGGAAGGAAAGGGGCCATCAGCGCTTGGCTTACGGCGTCGATGCCTTCGAAGTTGGCGATCATCTCGAGGTGGCCCACCATCCCCAGTTCTTGAGCCTTGTGAGGCTCTGCGAGGGCCCAAGGCGGGCATGCCGTTTGCGAGGGCACCATAAGTTGATCCTGCTGGCTCCAGATGCACAGGGTAGGTACTTTGGGCTCCACAAGTGCAGCGATCAGGGGGGCGTCGGGCAGCATGTCGGCGCCTTCGCTCAGGGGGCCTCGGAATACCGCCATTCGGGTGCCTCCCCACGGTGTGCCCATGGTGATTAGTCGCCGTACGCGTGTGTCCCCTCCGAGCTCTTGCAGGTACCAAGCCGCGATCAGACCGCCCATGCTGTGGCAAACCAGATCGACTTGCTCCTGTCCGCTCTGAGCACACAGGCATTCAACCTCCCGCTGCAAGTGGCGGGCGTAGGTTGGAATGCGCCCACCTCGGGGGCCACGGTTGATCGCATGTACCCAAGACCATCCGCGAGCCCGAAGGGCGGCCTGCATGGGGAAGAAGCAGCTCCGGTTCATGCCAAAGCCCGGCACCAGAACGACTGGGGTTCGCTGCTCGGCCTGACCTATGGGGCCGGTGAAGGCGGGGGAGCGCTCGCTCCAGCCCATGGGCATAGCGGCGATGGCGACAGCGTTAGCCGCGATCTCACGCAGGAACATGCTGGTCCAGGCCAGGGAGAGGGAGGGGGGCGCACCTCGCTCGGCGGACAGGACGATGTGGCCGGCCACAACAGGGGCGGCGGTGGCGACCCCGGCTAGGGTCATCAGGGTCAACGTCACAGGCATGTTGCGCTCCTAACGCCACTGGGGCCTAGTGGCCTCTGGCGCGGTCCCGCTGGCAGTTGTTAGCGGTTGCATTCAGCCCCCTGTCACTCCGCGACGGCCCAAGACGGTCTCGCGCAAAGGAGCCCGAACATGCCGATCTACGAGTACCGCTGCCCGGATTGTTCGCACCAGTTCGAAGAGATCCAGAAGATGTCCGATGACCCGGTCAAGCTCTGCCCCACCTGCGGCAAGGAGAACGTGACCAAGCTGCTCTCCGCGGCGGCCTTTCATCTCAAGGGAGGCGGTTGGGCAAACGACAACTATGGCCTCAAGTCTGGTGGTGGTGACAGCGGCGGAGGCGAGAGTGGCGCCGATGCCAGCGCAAAGCCTGCTGGCGGGGAATCCAGTGCTCCAGCGAAAGAGAGCGCTCCGGCCTTAGCTCCCGCTGCTACTCCGGCCCCAAGCGGCTCCGGCGGCTCTTCCTCCGGCGGCTCTTCCTCCGGCGGCTCTTCCTCCGGCGGCTCTTCCTCCGGCGGTTCTTCCTCCGGCGGTTCTTCCTCCGGGGGCGATTGAGCATGGCTCAGCTCCTTGATGGCCGTGCCTTGAGTCGCAAGTTGAACCAAGGAAGCATTAAGCCTGCGGCATCCAAGCTTGCGCGTAAGCCAGGTCTTGCCGTGGTTCTGGTCGGCAGCGATCCCGCATCCGAGGTCTATGTGGGCCGCAAGGGGCTGGTCGCCGGGCGCGTTGGCTTTCACCACGTGCAGATCACCCGACCTGTGGAGACCTCGCAGGCGGAGCTGATGCAGATCGTCAAGGGCCTGAACGAGGACCCGGCCATCGACGGGATCTTGGTGCAGATGCCCTTGCCCAAACACCTCGACGCGACCGAGGTCCTGGACAGCATCGACCCAGCCAAGGACGTGGACGGCTTCCATCCTGTGAACACAGGTCAGCTGAGCCAGGGGCGGGCGAAGTTTGTCGCATGCACACCACTCGGAGTGATGAAGATGCTGGAGGGGGCGGAGATTTCCCTGAGCGGCAGGGAAGCTGTGGTGATCGGGCGCTCCAACATCGTAGGCCGGCCCATGGCGATGCTCCTTGAGCAAGCTGGCTGCACCGTGACGGTCTGCCACAGCCGTACCCGAAATCTACAGGCTTGCGTAGAGCGGGCCGAGGTGCTGGTGGTCGCCATCGGACGAGCAGAACATGTCCCTGGAGCCTGGATTCGGCCGGGCGCTGTCGTGGTGGATGTGGGCATGAACCGGCGTGAAGATGGAAGCCTTTGTGGGGACGTGGACTTCGAAGGTGCCAGCGAGCGCGCCGCGTGGATCACCCCAGTACCAGGCGGCGTCGGGCCCATGACCATCGCCATGCTCATGCACAACACGCTTCTCTCCGCTCAAGCACGTCAATGACGCGTGCAGCCTTGGCGCGGGCGCTTCCCCGAGGAGTTCGACCCCGTT
This sequence comes from Cognaticolwellia sp., assembly GCA_047621545.1. GTDB lineage: Bacteria > Myxococcota_A > UBA796 > UBA796 > CAJQPC01 > CAJQPC01. The sequence continues at coordinate 2,940 of JBLHMA010000303.1, forward strand.
AGGCTTTGGGCCCTGTCTGGAGGACGAGAAGTGGCTCTACGTCGAACCCCTTTCTTTCATGCCCATGAGCGCGCTGGCGCGAAGCTCGTGGACTTTGCCGGCTGGGAGATGCCCGTCTCCTACCAAGGCACAATCGCTGAGCACAGACAGGTTCGGGAGTCCGTGGGGCTCTTCGACGTCTCCCACATGGGCGAGATCCGGGTGGCCGGACCAGAGGCATTTGATTGCTTGCAGCACCTGGTGAGCAACGACGTGAGCACCGTGGCGGTGGGACAGAGCCAATACGCCGCCTTGATGAACCGGGACGGCGGTATCGTCGATGACGTCTTCCTGTATCGGCTGGCCAAGGAAGACTGGTTGGTGTGCGTGAATGCGTCAAATCGGGACAAGGACTTGGCCTACATGCTGGCCAACAACCCCCACAGCGCCAATATCGTGGACGAGGGGGACGCCTGGGCTCAGCTGGCCATCCAGGGGCGTAATGGCCCCAAAGTGGTGCAGATGCTCTCCGATCGGGCGGTGATGGACATGGAGCGGGGCTCTATCCTTAAGGCGTCATTTGCTGGCGTTCAAGGGTGTCTACTGGCCCGAACCGGCTACACCGGAGAGGACGGTTTTGAGGTCTTCATTCCGGTCGAGAAGGCCACCCCGACTTGGGATCGCATCATCGGCGCCGGAGAGCAGTGGGGCCTTGTTCCAGTGGGCTTGGCCGCCCGAGACACCCTGCGACTTGAAGCGCGGAACGTGCTCTACGGCAACGACATCGACGACACCACTTCCCCTTTGGAGGCAGGCTTGGGCTGGGTCACCAAGCTGGGCAAGGGCGACTTTCTGGGTCGGGACGCCTTGCTGCTCCAAAAGGAGCAGGGTTTGCCTTTCCGCTTGGTTGGACTGGTCGTAGACAAGCGCATCGCGCGGCAGGGCAACATCCTGCTGAACGCTGCAGGAGACGCCGTCGGTCACGTCACCTCAGGTACACGCAGCCCGTCATTGGGGACCAACATCGCCCTGGGCTACGTCAAGGCCGAGAAGGGCAATGCCAAGCCCGGGAACGTCTTGACCGTGGATGTACGGGGCAAGCTTGCGAGCGCCACGGTCGTCAAGGGGCCCTTCTACGACCGGCCTTACTAGGGCAGGGCCTACCAAGTTGGGTCGTCCCCGAAAAGGGCGCCCTCACTGATTCTTCTTTTCGAGTTTTTTCCGCTTTCAAGTATCGGAGTCAGCCATGAGCTACCCCAACGACCGCAAGTACAGCAAAGAGCACGAGTGGGTCACCGTCGAGGGTGACGTCGCCACAGTGGGCGTGACCGATCACGCGCAGGAGGCCCTGGGCGACATCGTCTACATCGACATGCCCGAAGTAGATGCAGAGGTGGAAGCACACGCTTCCATCGCGGAGATCGAGTCGGTCAAGGCCGTCTCGGACGTGTACACCCCGGTCAGCGGAACCATCACCGAGGTCAACGAGGCCCTCGATGGCTCCGAGGACACCGTGAACTCCGAGCCCCACGGAGCCGGCTGGCTCTTCAAGATTCGGCTGAGCAACACCGGTGAGTTGGCCGAGCTGATGGATGCCTCCGGGTACGAGGCCTTCTTGGCCGAGCAGGCCTAAGAGCCCTTAGATTTTGAGTACGGTCCGGCAACTCCGAATGTGCCGGACCCACACCCATTGCCGGCCTGAGCATGACTCTGGCTGGAGGTCCCCATGCAGGTCACCGAGCTTCTCGCCCCCCTGGACACCTTTGCACGCCGTCACCTGGGGCCTTCCCCGGCGGAGGTGCAGGAGATGCTTACTGCCCTTGGGTTGGAGAGCACCCAGCAGCTCTTGGAGCAGACGGTGCCCGACAGCATCCGTGAGCAGCCCTGGCTGAGCATGGCTGATGGCCGAGGGGAGCAAGAGCTCTTGGCCGAGCTGCGCCAGATTGCGGAGAAGAACCAGCTCTTCAAGAGCTACATCGGCATGGGCTACTACGGGACCATCACACCCGGCGTGATCCTGCGAAACATCCTGGAGAATCCAGGCTGGTACACCGCCTACACGCCCTACCAGCCTGAGATCGCCCAGGGGCGCCTTGAGTTGCTCCTGGCCTTCCAGACCATGGTCATGGATCTGACCGGCATGGAGATCTCCAACGCCTCTCTGCTAGACGAGGCGACGGCGGCCGCTGAGGCGGTGTCCCTGTGCCATCGAGTTAAGAGCCGGAAGAACAAGTCCAACCTGTTCTTTGTGGATGAGCGTTGCCACCCACAGACCATCGCTGTCGTGCAAACACGGGCCCAGGCGGCCGGCCTGGAGCTGATCATCGGGGACTACCAGTCCTTAAATTTTGAGCGCGCCCTCTTCGGCGTCATGCTGCAGTACCCAGCCAGCAATGGTTCGGTGTTGGACTACAGCAGCTTTGTGTCTCAGTGCCACGACAACGACGTCCTGGTGGTCATGGCCACAGACCTGCTGGCTCTGACCCTGATGACCTCGCCCGGGGAGCTTGGTGCCGATGTCGTGATTGGGAGCAGCCAGCGTTTTGGCGTGCCCATGGGCTACGGCGGCCCACACGCTGCTTTTATGGCCACCAAAGACGCCTACAAGCGCTCCATGCCTGGTCGAATCATCGGCGTCAGTCAGGACCGCGTCGGCGGACAGGCGCTGCGAATGGCCTTGCAGACACGCGAGCAGCACATCCGCAGGCAGAAGGCCACATCCAACATCTGCACCGCTCAGGTCCTGCTGGCGGTCATCGCGGCTGCCTACGCCTGCTACCACGGCCCCGAGGGCCTCAAAGCCATCGCCCAGCGCGTGCACGGCGCCACCCAGGCATTGGCGAACAGTCTCAAGGAGCAAGGCCACGAGATTCTCCACGGGCGCTTCTTCGACACATTGCAGGTTCGGCCAAAGGGCAGCAGTGTGGCCTTGATGCAGGCGGCACTCAGAGAGGAGATCAACCTGCGCGACTTTGGTGATGGCACGGTCGGTATCTCGCTCGACGAGACCCTAAATGCTGAGGACCTAACCAGCTTGGTGGGCCTGTTTGGCGCAGCGGCCCTGAGCAGCCAGGAGATCTCTCCTGGGGACTTTGGGGACCTGAGTCGAAGCACTCCATTCATGGGGAACGCGGTCTTCAACAGCTACCACTCCGAGCACGAGATGCTGCGCTTCCTGCATCGTTTGGAGGCCAAGGACCTAGCGCTCAACACCAGCATGATTGCCTTGGGGAGCTGCACGATGAAGCTCAATGCGAGCTGTCAGATGGTGCCCGTGACCTGGCCCGAGTTTGGTGCCTTGCATCCCTTTGTACCGCGCGAGCAAGCCCAAGGATACGCCGAGCTCTTCGAGCAGCTGGAGGCTTGGCTCTCTGAGATCACTGGCTTTGATGCCGTTTCCCTTCAGCCAAACGCGGGGTCTCAAGGGGAGTACGCGGGCCTACTGGTCATCCGCGCCTACCACGAGTCCAGGGGCGAAGGTGGCCGAGACGTTTGCCTGATTCCCACCTCGGCCCATGGTACCAATCCCGCCAGCGCGGTCATGGCCGGAATGCGGGTAGTGGCTGTGAAGTGCGACGAGTTTGGCAACATCGATGTGGCTGATCTCAAAGCCAAGACCGAGACCCACAAAGCCAAGCTGGCTGCGCTGATGGTGACCTACCCCAGCACCCACGGCGTTTTTGAGCCGGAGATCAGGGACATCTGCCAGACGGTGCACGACGGCGGTGGTCAAGTCTACTTGGACGGCGCGAACATGAACGCCCAAGTTGGCGTGTGCCGACCTGGCAAGTTCGGTGCGGATGTGTGCCACTTGAACCTGCACAAGACCTTCGCTATCCCCCACGGTGGCGGTGGTCCTGGCATGGGACCCATCGGTGTGGGGGCCCATTTGGCGCCCTTCTTGCCCAGCCACCCCCTTGTAGACGGGGTGGGCGGTTCGAAGGGCCTGGGCCCAGTGAGTGCCGCTCCATACGGCTCGCCTAGCATTCTTCCGATCTCTTGGATGTACATTGCTGCTTT
>JBLHMA010000304.1:0-6907 GCA_047621545.1 Cognaticolwellia sp.
CAGGTCCAGTGGAGCTTGCGCTCTTGCAGTGCCGCGGCGAGCACGAACCAGGCGGGTAGGGCAAAGACCACGTGGTGTTCGTAGGCGTAGACGGGCGTGAGGACCATCAGGACCATCAGGGCGCATAGGGCGGCCCAGCGGTGGAGGCCCTTTGAAGTGCGCCAGGTCAGGGCGAGCAGGGCCAGGGTGAGCAGGCCGACGGTGGCCGACGTGGCGGTCTTGGCTTGGGGGCTCAAGGCGTTCTCTGCGGGCCACACCTGGGCCCACAGGTTGGCGATGCTGTGGTTGCCAAACAAGTCGATGGGCACGCTCAGGCCACCGTATCCGCCGTCAGAAAAATCTGGGAGAACCTGTGTAAAGAAAAACACTTGGTGCTCGAGTCCCAGAATGGGGAGGCTGAGCACGGAGAGCGCCAGCGCCATACCACAGGCCGCTAAGGCCTCTCGCCAGCGCCCCTGAACCAGCCACCAGAGCACCAGCAGTCCCGGAGACATCTTCAGCATCGCCGCCAGACCCACCAGGGCACCCCCGACCCAGGGCTTCCAGGGCGCCGGGGTCTCCGACTCGCTGAGCACCAGACCCCACAGGGTGATGGCCAAGACGGGCAGGTTGGCCTGGCCCATCAGGTGGTTGTTTGGGATGGCGGATGCCCATGCCAGCACCGCGGCGCCGATGAGCCAGGTGCTTTCCTTGGGCACCATGCGCCACAGAGCGAGGCCCGCCAGCAGGGTGGCCAGCGCGTCGATCCAGAACCACAGCTTGTAGGCCGCGTGCAGGTCCAAGGCCCGGGTCCACTGCATCGCGAGCAGGAAGGGGGGCGGGTAGAAGAAGGGGTGCACCGATCGACGTGTTCCCTCGGCTCGGGCCCGCTCGCTTAGCTGTCGCTTCTCGTAGGGATTCTCCCCCAGCGAGGCCACCTGAACGCCGTAGTAGTAGCTGGCAAAGTCCCGACCGTTGCCGGCGTCTTGGACCCCTTTCCAGGCAGGCTGCACGGCGGCCATATGCAGCAACAAGCCGATGGCCAGAGCCAACTTTGGGAGCAAGGCGCGCAGGGTGGGATTCACCCGGTGGGGCTAACCCGGTCTCTCAGGTGCCGGATGGAGCGCAGCGCAACCACCACTCCAAGCGCAAGCGGTCATCCTCCTGGACCCCGCCGTTGGGGGGCATTGTGGTGGACTCCCCGGTGGAGGTCAGCAGGATCATGTCCTTTTGGGCCCAGACTTGCTCCAGGGTGTCAAAAGTCACTCCCTCCGGCGCGTCGTGACGGTCGGGGGTGGTGCTGGCGTGGCAGCCCTGGCAGTTGCCGGTCAGAAAACCTTGGCCAAAGTTGGCCCAGCGCACCACTGGTGCGTCTGCGCAGAAGGTGTCTTCTTCGACTGCGGTGTCGGAGTCCACTGGGGGTTCCGGCTCCGCGCATGCCAGGAGGAGCCAGATCATCAGCCGAGCAGGCCCCCGAGCGCACCGAGCATGCCGCCGGCGGGCTTGTCGTCGCTGTCGTCGCCGTCGTCGCCGCCGACGACAGCTGCCAACATCGGGGCCACGGCAATGATGGTGCTCAGGGTGCCCGGCTCTACCCGGCTCTTCAGGAAGTTGAGGATCAGGGGCGCGACCATGGCGGCCTTTCCTGCGTCCACGTCGAACTGGTTGAGGATGCCGACCACCGCCAGGGTGTCCTTGGCTTCCTGGCCACCGAATGCACCTGCAGCAGCGCCGAGCAGTCCGCCTGCACCACCGCCGCCGGTCATGCCGCCGAGCAGGCCGCCCAAGCCGCCACCGCCGCTTTTCTCACCGCCCCCGAGCAGGCTGCCTGCGGCGCTCTGCCAGCCACTCAACTCGGGCACGGCGTTGCCGATCTGAGCCGCCTTTTCAGGGTCCTCGTCCGCGACGGCATTCTGCACGCCGCCGATGACGGTTCCAGCCAATGCCTTGGCCTGGTTTTCTTCGAGTCCGAGGGTGCCTGCAAGCTGAGCGATCAGATCCATGTTGAATCCTCCGATGTGTTGGGTGACAGAGGGTAGCGCCTGCGGGCCGCGCTGCCATGGCTTTGTCATGACGGTGCCATGACGGCAGAGGGCCTTCAATGCGATACTTCGCGCTCTGGAGGCACAGTGAGCGGTATTTTCTTGGGCCAGGACGTCGACGCACAGACCCCTTTCAATCTGCGCACCAAGGATCTCCGTACCCACGGTGTGGTGCTGGGCATGACCGGGTCGGGCAAGACCGGGCTGTGCTTGGTGCTTCTCGAGGAGCTGGTGCGGGAAGGCATTCCGATCATCGCCTTGGATCCCAAGGGTGACCTTGGAAACTTGGCGCTCCTCTTCCCGGAGCTCAAGGCCAAGAGCTTCGCGCCTTGGGCCGACGGCAAGGATCCTGAGGAGCTCTCGGAGCGTTGGAAAGGCGGCTTGGCCAAGTGGGGATTGGGTGCGCCTGCTGTGGCCCAGCTCAAAGAGAACATGGCTCTGTCGTTGTTCACGCCAGGCAGCACAGCTGGACTGACGGTCAATGTGCTCGGGGCGCTCAAGCGCCCAGATGCGCAGACTTTGGGCGACGCCGAGGCCAGACGTGCCTTGATCGCCGGAATCGTCTCCGGTCTCTTGGGGCTGGTGGGCCAGAGCGCGGATCCCGTGCGGGACCCCGAGCACATCGTGCTCTCCACGATCATCGAGAGCGCCTGGCTCAAGGGGCAGGACATCGACCTGGAGGGGCTGATCCTGAAGCTGGTCGACCCGCCTTTCTCCAAGGTAGGCGTCTTCCCGCTGGACGCCTTCTTCAAGCCCGATGCCCGCATGAAGCTGGCGATGGCTTTCAATGGGGTCATCGCCTCGCCCAGCTTCGCGACCTGGACCCAGGGCCGTGATCTGGACATGAACGCGCTGCTCAAGCAGGGTGGACCGACCCAGGTCAGTGTCTTTGCAATGGCCCACCTCTCCGAGCCTGAGCGCCAGTTCTTCACCAGCTTGCTCTTGGGGCGCCTGCTGGCATGGACCCGCACCCAGCCGGGCACCGAGCGCCTGCGCGCCGTGCTCTTCTTTGACGAGGCCGCCGGCTATCTGCCGCCGCACCCGGCCAACCCGCCCACCAAGGGCCCCATCCTGACCATGATGAAGCAGGCCCGTGCCATGGGTTTGGGGGTGGTCTTGGCCACTCAGAACCCGGTGGACTTGGACTACAAGGCGCTCTCCAATGCTGGGCTGTGGGCCGTGGGCCGCTTGCGCACCGAGCAGGACCGCAAGCGGGCGCTGGCCGGTGTTCCGGGCGAAGGCCTGGATGAGCGCGTGGCCGGTCTGGGCAAGCGGGAGTTCCTGGTGGCCTTGGCCAAGGGGGGACACAACGTGGTGGCGTCTCGGCACGCCATGTGTTTCTTGCGGGGTCCGCTGACCCTCAATGAGATTCGCATTCTCAGCGCAGAGTCGCCCCAGAGTGCTTTGGATCGGGGCAGTCAGACCTCGGGCGTGGGAGCTGTTTCGAGCGCTCCTGCAGGGGCTCCTAGTCCGGCTGCCGCAGCGCCTTCTGCAGCGCCAGCTCCGGCTTCAACCCTGGACGATGGGCTGCTTCCTGCACCTCCGCCCGTTCAGATTCCGATGCGCTTTTTGGACCCACGTGTGGCCTTTGCAGAGCGCTTGGGTGGGGTGCTCGCCGACCAGGCTGACGCCGCCCGTCCCGACGGCAAGGTGGTCTTTAAGCCCGCGCTCTACGCCGAGTTGGTGCTGCGTTTCGACGAGGACCGCGTCGGTTTTGTGTTGGATCAGCACGAGCACCGGGTGTGGTTCCCCCTGCACGGCAGTCTGCCCACCGAGCACCTTGGACTGGCTTTGCAGCCCCAGGACACCACGGACGATGCGCCGTCAAACGGCGTATTCACGGCCCTTCCAGACTGGATGGACGAGGTCAAGGAGCTCAAGGCCCTGGAGAAGCAGGTGGTAGAGGACATCTACCGCCAAGAGACGGCCGGCATGTTCGTCTGCAAGCCGCTCAAGCTCTACGGCAAGTCTGGGGAGACTCGGGCGGACTTTGAGCTGCGCTGCGAGACGGCCATTGACGAGCGCTCCGATGTGAAGATTGCCAAGCTCAAGGACAGCTACGAGAAAAAGGCCGACCGCCTGCAGGCTCAGATCTCGAAGAAGGAAGACAGCATCGAGCGGCTGCAGTCCGACCTAAAGGCCCGGCAGGCGGCTGAGGTCATCAACGTAGGCGAGATGGTGCTGAGCATGTTTACGGGCCGCCGTCGCAGCGTCTCCGGTGCGGTCAGTCGGCGAACGACGTCCATGCGCGCCAAGACCCGCGTGACCGAGGCCGAGTCTGGTCTGGAGCGCCTGGCCGCCGATGTAGAGGAGCTGGCCGCGGAGCTGGAAGAGAAGATGGTCGCCATCGAGGATGCGGAGCGTAAGCACCTAGGCGCGATTGAAGAGCGGCAGGTTCGCTTGGAGAAGGCCGACATTCAGGTGCGGCAGTTTGGTGTGCTGTGGGTGCCGGCGAGTCGGCGGATCTGAGCCTCTTAGTCAGACAAAGAGCCGAGTCCCCATTGGATGAGGGGCCGGCTCTTTGCTGCCCGCCGAGGAGCTCGACGAACCCACGCCCTAAGGAACATCCAAGCGGGAGAATCGCAGGAGAGAGCCCGCGATGACCACCACAAAGAGTATGGCCAGAGCCCCCATGGGCTCCATGGGCCACTCGAGCTCCTCGTAGCCCTCCCAGCTCTCCCACAGGGCGGCGCTGGGCATCCACGGGGTGACCTGTGCAGGCCAGCCCAGGGTCAGTAGGGCGTCTGCGCCCTTGAACCCAGCCGAGAGCATCAGCTCACCGATCAGACCCAGGATGGTTCCGACCACCACGCCGGCCACACTGGGAGCGAAGGTGGAGACCAGCATGCCGACTCCCAGCAGCGCGCCGTCGCGCAGCCAGCAGACGCCGTAGCCCTTGGTCACGCCGATGAGCTCGCCTTCGTGGCCCAAGAAGATCCAGCCGCCGGCCAAGCCAACCAGGTAGGAGATCAGCAGGCAGGCGCCAGCGTAGACCCACAGCGCGCTGAACTTGGCCATCATCACGCTGGAGCGGGAGACAGGGCGAAGCAACAGGGAGCGCAGCGTGCGGTCGGACCACTCGCCAGCAAAGAGCTGGGCGGTGATGAGCAGAAGGACCATCGGCATGATCAGGATGTTCCGGCCGGTGAGCGTCCAGTCCAAGACCGTGAGGGCTTGATCTGGAATCATCGACTGCATCATCGCGGCGTTCATGTCTGGGGCCGCAGTGGGGTCGATGGCCTCGGGCTGCATCCAGACCAGAGCGGCCGTGACCAGCAGGGGAATCAACGCGGAGAGGATCAAGCCTGCCCAGCCGCTGATGCGCGTGATGATCTTGAGCATCTCTGCGCCGACCATACGGTGAAAGTATGTAGGCATCAGCTGATCTCCTGGCTCTTGGTCAGGTCCAAGAAAACGTCTTCCAAATCGCGTCCAGCGCCCAGGTAGCTCACAGGAATGTCTTGGAGCACCAAGGCCTTGTTCAAGGCGACACCGTCTAAGCCATCCAGAGTCACGATCAGACCCAGGTCTCCCTCGCCGGTCACGCTTGCGCCGGGCAGCGCCAGAATGGCTGCGCGCAGGGCGCTCACATCCGGGCTGCCTACCTCGATCTGTAGACCGCCGGAGGCGTTGAGCAACTCCTCTACGTCACCCTCGGCCACCATGCGGCCGTCCTGGATGATGCCCACACGAGTGGCCACCGCCTCTACTTCCTTGAGGATGTGAGAGGAGATGAAGATGGTCAGGCCGTCGTCGTTGGCCAGGCTCAGGATCAGATCCCGCATGGCCTTCATGCCTTGGGGATCCAAGCCGTTGGTGGGCTCGTCCAGCATCAGCAGCTTGGGATCGGCCATCAGAGCGCGGGCGATGCCCAGGCGCTGCTTCATGCCCATGGAGTAGCCGACGACCTTGTCCTGGCCACGCTTGGCGAGCCCCACGCGCTCCAGTGCCGGTGCGACTCGGCTGTTGGGAACCCCAGCATAGGCTGCCGCGATCTTCAGGTTCTGCACCCCGTTGAGCCACTCGTAGAAACGCGGGGTTTCGACCAGCGCGCCCACGTGTTGACGGCGTTTGACCGGGTGGGTCTCCCCGAAGATGGCCACTTCGCCGGAGTCGGAGCGGATCAGACCCAAGATGCAGCGCATCGCCGTGGTCTTGCCAGCGCCATTGGGGCCCAGGAAACCGTAGACGGAGCCTTGGGTGACGCTCAGGTCGAGGTTGTCCACGGCAAAGCGGTTGCCGTAGCTGCGCCGCAGGTTGCGCACCTGCAGGGCGGGGGTGTCGGAAGGTGCCGTGCTTGGCTCGGCTTTGGGGGCCAGGTCCATCTTTGGGGGCTCCAGGGAAGGTTGGCCGGTCTCTATCCGAGTTTGGGGACTCGGGCAGGCGCCGGCATGCAAGGCATTGGTCTCGAAGACGCTACGATGCAGGCCGCTGGAGTTGTTTCATGTCCTGGGCCCGCTTGGTCCGTTTTCTGCGCGCCGAGCGTGCCGAGGCCCGGTGGCTGGACGTTGTTGTGGCTGTAGTGGCCTGCGGGGTGCTGGGGTGGTTGGCCGCCAGCGTGCCCCACGCGCGCTTTGTGGACTTTGTGTCCTTCTCTCAGCGGGCCGAGGGGCTGCGCAGCGGAAAATTCTGGATGCACCCGCTGTATCCGGTGGGCTACCCGCTTGTTCTGTCCGGACTCAAGGCGGTCTTTGGGGACGTTCTGGTGGCCGGGCGGGTGCTCTCCGTAGCGGCTGGAGTGGGCCTAAGTGTGGCTCTGTCCCGCTGGACCAGTCCTTGGCTCGCCCTAGTGGTCTTGGTGCAGGTTCCGGTGCTGACCTATGGCGCCACCGAGGGCACTGATCTGCTGGCCGCCGCCCTTGCGATCTCCGCTGTCCTGGCTGGGG
>JBLHMA010000305.1:0-6906 GCA_047621545.1 Cognaticolwellia sp.
GCAGATGCTGACCAGACTCCCGGATTGTGCCCAGGGCCTCGACCTGCTTTCGGTCATTGTCGGAGCGCTCCAGCAGAAGCTGGGCATAGCCGAGAATACCGTTGAGTGGCGTGCGCAGCTCGTGGCTCATGGAGCGCAGAAACACCGATTTGGCCTCGCTGGCAGCGGCGAGCTCTTGGGTTCGTGCACGGACCTTCTCCTCCAGAGTGTCGATGAGCGCTGCATTCTCTGAAGCAACCGCTGCCTGAGCCAAGAGAACCCGAAGTACTGCGACAGTCTGCGCCGTAAAGGCACCTATTACATGGGGGTGCTCCAGATACAGCACGGCCATTAGGCGGCCCTGCTGTTCCACAGGAAGGCAGACCACACTCCGTAGGTTTCTATGAAGAACATAGGGGTCCGAGAGCACCAACTCATGGCTTGTGGCGTCGTCTAGAACAATGGACTCCCGAGTACGCGCTACAAACTGCACCAGCCCCTCGGGGGCTAAGCCTGAGCCCAGCAACGCCGCGGGCTTGCGGTGCACATGCGGTGGCTCCTGGAGGGTTCCGGTGGCGGTGATGCGCAGCTGCCCGTCGTGGGGGGTAATGACCAAGCATCGCGCAGCGCCGCTGCCCTCCATGGACACCCGCACAAGCGTCTCCACTAGCCGCGTCGGATTGCGCTCTTTGGCGACCGCTGCGCTTGCCCGAATCAGTGCTTCGACATCGATGTCGACCGATCCAGTCATGCTGGATGTGCTCTCCGTGTGGCGACCCGCTCCCTTCGCCCTCAGGCCCTTGACCATGGGATGGGCGATCTCTAGAGAGCGTAGGCAGGACTTTGCGCCCAGACGCCCATACGCCAGATGCGACTCGAGCAGGTAGGCGCGAGCAGGCACCTGTAGATCAAGCTCAAGGGACAGCTCAGCCGCCAAGCGCAAGGCCAGGGCCTCGTCGGCCACGCGCTTGTGGCGGCGGGCCATACGCGCCGCCTCGTCAAAGCCCTTCATGGCAATGGCGTTGTCTCCAGCAGCCTGCGCCAGGCGCGCGCGGACAAGCTTGGGCCGATGCCCATGGGCCGATGGATTGTGTCCCGCCCAGGTCTCCAGCTTCTCGATCGATGCATTCACCTGGGTGAGCATGCCGTAGTGCTCCGCGGGCGTGCTCGTCGCGATGCATGCCAGGGCGTCCCACTGCTCCAGCAACACCTTATGAATCGTACCCGCAGCGCCGACGGTGTATTTCCGGGACAACTGCGCCAAGTCCCTGCAGCGCCCCCACTCCCCATGCATTCCGGCCAGAACACACTTGACGCAGTAGACGACGAACAGACAAGTCGCGTCATTGAGTTCCTTAAAGAGCACCATCATGGATGGCTCGTCGAACGCCTCCCCAGTGAGCAAGGCAGGGTCCTCGGGCTCGCCCAGCAGGTTCAAGGTTGCCTGGAACAGGATTCCGTGGATGGCACGGCTGTTCTGCTGCTTGGTCTCCTGCATTGCCTCTGCATAGACTCGTGCAGAGCGCTCCAGGCGATGCAAGTCGTCGGCCATGTAAAAGCCCAAGATAGTGTGCATCATGCCGGCATAGCCCGCGTACTCAAAGTCCCCGATGTCCATCGCGAGCTCGAAACACTTGTGGTAGTCGGCCAAAAAATCCGAGGCTGGCTCCTTCCAGTGCCGAGCGAATCCATAGTAAACGTGACTGGAGCGGACGCGCATACGCTTGTCAGGGAAGCGCGCGGAGAGCTGCAAGGCCAGTTCGCCAAAGGCATAGCCTTGGTCGATTAGACCCACATCACAGAGGACCAAACCCATGAGAGCAAAGCCATAGGACGAGGCTGCTGTTGGGCCCTGCTCAACGGTAAGACGAACCAGCTCCACCCCGAGCAGCGCCAACAGTGCTTGATTGAAGAAGTAGGCCGGAGGCGCCAAGACGCAGAGCATGTCCATGGCCAGGATGGACGACGGGTCCTGAGGAGGGGCCCTGGTGGCGATCTGTGAGAGCTCAATTCCCTCCAGACGCGCGAAGGTCTCTTGAAGTCCAGCCCCAACATCCTGCTCAGTGGGGGCCCAAGGAAGCTGGACGTCGATGCTCTCCAGGGCCTGCAATCCCACGCGCAGGGCATCTTCATGGCGCAGGCGAGCGATGAGCGCGTCAATGCGAACGCGCAGGGCCCGGATGCTGTCCAACTCGTCCCGAGCATTGACAACCGCATGGTCCACCAGCTTATCCATGCGCTCGTAGTTCCCGCGCACGCATGCCACCATCGCGTTGAGCCCAACAAGCTCTCGCATCCGCTCGCTGTCCTGCTCCCAGCCTTTGGGGCCAAGCTGATTCAAAGCCGTCTGCAGATAGGTATTTGCAGGGCCGTAGGCCGAGGCAGCGATGGCGCGTTTTCCAGCTGCCAGGTTCAGCCGAATCAGCTGATCCCGCGCGTGCCCGGTGCTGCCTTGCGGGGCCCCCGCGTTAACATGGGTCACGATATCAAACAGCCGGGGATCCGTCTCCGGGTCCAGTGCCTCAGCGAGCAGCATCGCCCCAACACGAGCGTGCACTTCCTGCCGCACCGACGGGCTGGCCTGTTCCCGAGCTGCCTGCTGAATGTGATCATGCATAAAGCGAAAACGGCGGTCCCCGTCACGGCCTTCACCAATAGGAACTTCCTCCAAGAGCCCCTCCAAGAGAGGTTCCCTGAGCCCTTCGACGAGTTTCTCGAAAGACACCTCGAGCGCCACTGCGAGTTCGCGGGCACTGAAGCTTCCGCTGATACAGGCAGCCGCAATGAGCAGCCGCAGTGACTCCGGCGAGAGACGCTCCAAACGTGTGGCCAGAAACTCCCCCACGTTGTCCGTGACCTTTTGGGCCAGGATACCCTGCATGTCCCAGCTCCAAACCCCCGATGCGGCATCGAAGGCCAGCAGCTCTTCCTCAACCAGGGCGTGCAGGAAGCGGTGAACAAAGAAGGGATTTCCCGCCGTCTTCTCGAAACACCAGCTCGCAAGCTCGCCCAAGTCCTCAGCCGGTAGCCGGAGTGAGTCACTGACCAGAGCAGTGATATGCTCTGTGGAGAGTGGCGTGACGCGGAGCTCGGAGACCAACACCCCCTCATCTTCTACCTCTTGACGGAAGGTTCGGATGGGGTGGCCAGGGTTCACCTCAGTGTCCCTGTAGGCGCCGATGAAGAGCAAGTGGGAGCACGACGGGTCTGTGGCCAGCACCCGTAAGAGCTGGATGCTGGGAAGATCTGCCCACTGCAGATCGTCCATGAAGAGCACCAGAGGGTGCTCGGCGTTGGCCAGCAGCCGCATTAGGCGACGCATGGTCAGGTGCAAGCGCCCCTCAGCCTCAAGCGGAGGCTGCTCCTCAAGGGGCGGCTGCTCTCCGATGATCAGCACCAGTTCCGGGATGAGCTGGGTCAGCAGACCACCATTTACACCCACAGACTCGGTGATTCGTCTGCTCCACTGCTGGATATCACCGTGCTGACCGGTGAGCAGTTTACGAACCAACTGCCGCATGGCATCGCCCAAACTCGCGTACGGGATATCGCGAACGAACTGGTCAAACTTGCCTGCCACATACAGACTCTGACGCTTGGAGATCGGCCGCTGGAGCTCGCCAACAAGGGCGGACTTCCCCATACCGGAAGCCCCGGTGACCAACACCACCTCCCGGGCTCCCTCTCGGGCACGGTCAAAGGCGGAGAACAGAACCTCTAGGGCGTCAACCCGCCCATAGAGACGCTCCGGAATGGAGAAGCGCGCGGGCCGGTCTTCCTTGCCTACCTGAAAGTTGGCCTCAGCACCCAGCCCCCTGGCGCGCCGCAGGTCCGCGAGGATGCCGAAGGTGCTCTGGTAGCGCTCCTCAGCGCTCTTCTCGAGCAACTTCATGACGACGCTGGAGAGCCCGGGGCCGATACCAGGCACCAGCTCATGTGGTGGCGTTGGCCGGCGCGCGATGTGGGCATGAACCAGCTCCAGCAGGTCCTCGGACTGAAAAGGCGCTCGTCCGGTGAACAGCCAGTACAAGGTCGCGCCCAAGGAGTAGTAGTCGCTGCGGTAGTCCACACTCCGGTTCATACGGCCCGTCTGCTCTGGGGAACAGAAGCGCGGCGTGCCTTGAAGTAGGCGATCTGCCTGAAGCGTCGCTGACTGGCGTGGCAGATCGATCGACAGGCCAAAGTCGATGAGCTTGACCTGGTCGGTCTTGGGCTCCATCACGATGTTGGACGGATTGATATCCAAGTGCAGCAGCCGTGCCCCATGAACCCGCGCTAGCCCCTCTACGATGGAGATGGCGATGTCCATGGCGTGGCCGAGAGCCGGCGCCCCTCGAGCGAAGAGCAGCTCCAATGAAACGCCCCCAAAGTCCTCCAGCACCAACACAGGATTTGGACCTGCGTCCACCCAGTCCAGTGCCTCCACCACACCCAAACCAGCCACCCGACGCATTAGGTCGTACTCGCTCCGAAAGCGCGCCCGTTGGGGACCTGTTGGGTAGGTGGTGCGCATGCTCTTTAGGATGACCGTACGACCATCCGATACGCGTGTGGCCCGGTGAACGGTGGCCTGACCGCCGGCGTGAAGCTGCTGAAGGTCACGAAAATCGAGGAGTTTCAAGGCGGAAGTCCAGCTGCCGTGCAGCGCGCTATGGGTTGGTGGTGCCCTGCAAGAGGCATCGAGAGGCACGCTCCAGCCAGTGCCGCGTCGTCACATCTTCCGGAATCACCTCGAGCACCCGGGCGAAGGCCGAGATGGCCTTGGGGAGCGTCCCTTGCATGACGGCCTGCTGACCCTGCTGAAAGTCAGCGGCAACGCGCTGCTTCCTGGCCTGCAGTTCCGGTGGATCTGCATTGATGACCTCGTAGACGGAGGTCTCTTGGACCTTGCCTCGGGCCTTGGTGCGGTCGATGAAGCGCAGGTCAAACTCGGGGCTCAGAGCCGCTCTCGTGCTCCCGCTGATCGCAATGCGCACGCCGTAGAACTTGGCGAGCCCTTCCATGCGCGAGGCCAAGTTGACCGTGTCACCGATGATCGACGTGCTGTAGCGCTCCTCGTCACCGATGATGCCCAAGGTCACCGGGCCTGTGTTGAGCCCAATGCCGATGCGAATGTTGCCTTGGCCCATCTCGCGACGCTCAGCGTTCATCGACTCCACGGCTAAATGCAGGGCGACAGACGCCAGGGCCGCTTGAGTCGCATCTGGAAAGCTGGCCAAAAAGCCATCCCCCATGTACTGCCCGACGTAGCCGCCGTGCGCATGCACGATTGGACCGATTCTGCGGTAGTAGTCGCTGAGCAAGCGGAACGTGGGCTCGGGGCCCAAGGCCTCCGCGATGGTGGTGTAGCTGCGAATGTCCGTGAACATCAGCGTGAACTCACCGTGGATGTTGTCTCCAAGGCAGGTTGTGCGCACCTCGGTGTGCCCCAACGCTGCTAGAGAAGCGGAGGGGACGAAGCGGGCCATGGCGCGGTTCGCTTGCGCGAGCGCCTCAGTCCTCTCCGCAACACGCTGCTCCAAGAGCGTGTTCGCTGCCCGGAGCTCTCTCTGAAGGTACGCCAACTTGAGCTGCGTCTGGATGCGGGCGATGAGCTCCTCGAACTCGAAGGGCTTAGATACGTAGTCCACCGCACCCGCATCAAAAGCCCTGACTTTGTCCGCGGTGTTGGTGAGCGCGGTCATAAAGATGACCGGGATTGTCGCGGTTTCGGGATGCGCTATGAGCTGTCGGCAGGTCTCGTAGCCATCGATGCCCGGCATCTGTACGTCGAGCAAGATCAAGTTAGGCTTGGCAGCTATGGCGCGCTTGATTCCCGTCACCCCGTCGCGCGCAGCGCGCACTGAGAAGCCTGCCGATTCGAGCAGATCGGAGGCAACGCGCAGGTTGTTCTCATCGTCGTCGATGACAAGGATGATGGGCTTAATCTGCACGGCGCCTCTGAAATTGCTCTTTCGCGCAGTCTTACCACGGCTGGAAGTAACGGTTCTGTAAGCGCCCGGTGTCTTGCTCACCGGAGGCCCAAAATGCTGCTGATTCTTCTTTCCCTGACCGCTTGCCATCGCGAAGCTGACGACTTTAATGGCTACACAACTCTGAGCGGCGAACTCAGCTACTTCAGCGAGAATCAAGACGGCGAAGTCTTCTGCGATGTAGATCTTGAGCTGGAAGGTCGCCCCTACGGCGGGGGGTGCTCAGACTGCGAGTTCGCCTTTCACGTCGAGCCCACCGTCATCCGGGACGACTCCTTAGAAGACTGCGTACTCCCCAGTCTCTGGGCCTATGTGGACGATGACTTCATCACGGATGGGGGCCTGGGCTGGGCGGATTCAACGGCCACCTTCGAGGGCCTGCCCTTGGACAATGCGCTAATGGCCGTCGGGCGCCTGGACGGTTTCGGCTGGCAGAGTGCGGGCGTAGTCGGCGACGCAACAGCGCGGACCAGCGTTGACTGGGACGGCAGCTCCCTGGCCTGGAGCCACGGCTTTCAGGAGACGGCCGGTGACTCACTCTTGGTGGACTATGAGTGTGGGGACCGGGAGAACATCGACGCGCTCCTCGAGGGAGACCCGCAGTACAGCGCGCGAGGCGATGTGGACTGTGGCGAGGCCACCGCAGACGTGTACAGCTTCGAGGCTGTGGCTGGGGAGAAGATGAAGTTCATCTTGGACACCGTCGCCGCAGCCACCGCGATGGACACCATGCTGGTGATCAATGACCCCGGAGGCTGCTCGGTCGCCGAGTCCGACGACGCCTTTCGTTGCAGCTACGACCCGCTGGAGTATGAGTGCGCTGGGGGTAGCTTCACCCCCAGGTCAACCGGATCCTACGAAGTCGTGGTCTGGGGATGGGGCGCCTGCACGGCTCCGGACGGAAACCAGGACGGCTTAGGGGACATCGGAGAGTACGAGCTACGCATTGACGCCG
>JBLHMA010000306.1:0-6896 GCA_047621545.1 Cognaticolwellia sp.
CAGAGGCGAGAGCCCAGGCGGCCGGAGCAGGCCAGCTTTACTGCGGGTTTCCGATGCGCCTATTGACGCTACTGGCCCCCCTTGTCGGCTGTGGGAGCGCGCCTGTGGAGATGGTCGCGGTACCGGGCGGGTGGATCTCACTGGGCTCGGATCCGCTGCCTACACAGGCCCCGGCCATGCGTCCCCAGGGGCAGCAGCGTCCAGGGCCGGTTCAACGGCCTGGCACAAAGACTCCCGGCCAGACACCCATGCCCGGCTCGGCCAGTCGGAGGCCAGCGGGGCCGCCGCTGCAAGGTGGGCCCCCTGGGGCCCAAGTCGACCCATTGGCGCCCCTTAAGCCGGGCGTGGGGCCAGATCTCGGACTGCCTCCGGACGGTCTTCCCTCTGAGGGTGCAGTGGGTCAGGGGGCCCCCGGTGGGCCACCACGCATCGCGCCGCGTGCGCTTCAGGCGCGGGCTGCGGCCAAGTGGGTGAGCACACGCCAGCACTTGAGCCCGCGCGACGTTTGGGTGGAGCGCTTTGAGATCGACCGCACTGAGGTCACCCGGGGGGCCTACAAGCGCTTCTTGGTGGCCACTGGCTACCGCCCCCCCCACGTGGAGGAGGAATGGGCCCAAGACGGCTACAACTGGAGCGGCAACGACTATCCTTCGGGCACCGGCGCGCACCCGGTCATCCTGGTCAGCTGGTACGACGCCACGGAATACTGCGGCTGGGCAGGTAAGCGTCTGCCCACCGAGTCGGAGTGGCAGCTGGCCGCTTTGGGAGAAAAGGGCCAGCAGCTCACCTTTCCTTGGGGCCAGGATTACCAGGCCGACGCGCTGAACCACGGCAAGATGGATGAGCCAAACTTCGACGACTCTGATGGCTACCTGAGGACCTCGCCGGTGGGGAGCTTCCCCTCGGGTGCGAGCCCATACGGCCTTCTGGATGCCTTTGGCAATGCTTGGGAGTTCACCTCCGATGCCCGGGTGGATTCCTGGGAATTGGTCCAAGCTGAGCCTATAGCTGAGGGCTTGGCTCAGGTGCATACGCCAGGGCCAAGCTTGTACGTGGCCGTACGGGGCGGCAGCTACTTCTTCGACTCTGAGGCCCATCCGGCTGGGGAGCAGAACGAGTTCCTACCTGAACTTCGACGCAAGACCAGCGGCTTTCGCTGCGCGAAGTAGGCGCTTCTTAGGGACGCACTCGGCCGTCGGGCAGATCGGCGATGCGGTACACCGACAAGTCTGAGCTCTCGCACTGCGGGGCGGGCAGGGGAACGGGCAGCTTAGGTCCGTCCGGGAGCACGATCAGGTTTTGGTAGCCCAGCTCTGTTATGGGCTTCCAGTTCAGCCCGCGGGCATTGAAGGTGTCGCTAAAGCCCAGTTCTCGTAGGTTGCGATGGACGTCCTGCTCTTTGAGGCGCCAGCTTGCAATGCCGCGGTGTGGTGCAGGCTGGCGGTGGTGCATTTGCAGCAAGCGCCCAATGGAGGGGTCGTGCGCTCGCCCGTCTATTGGCCAGATCAGCACGCCACCTTCCAGGTTGGAGAGACAGTCTGCGCTGGGAAGGGCAAGGGTTGGAGGGCGTAGGGAAAGGCCGCCAAGAATAGATGCGTCTAGAGCAATAAATACGAGTAATAAATAGGCTTTGGTGCCCACTCTCCGCCAAGCCTGTTCAAGTCCAATCGCGCCCAGAATACTCAGGCTAATGCTTGCAAGAACCAAGAAACGAGTGGGTTGAGTCAGGGGCCGAAGGAAGGCGTTCATCAGCCCGTTGAGCACGACAAAGGGCCCACCCGGAAAGGAGCCCAGCGCCAACAGGACAGCAAGCGCCCAGGCCGCCAACCAGGGCCAGGCACGCTTCCAAGACAAGAATACGCCTACCCCGGCCAAGAGCAGCAAGCTCCAGCCCAGATACTGCCCACCGCTGGCGTTCACGCCGGAGTTGGCGTCCACCGTCCACGAGAGCTCCGTGGGCCAGAAGAGCTCCGTCGGCGAGGCCCGGGACCAGGGCATGTCCACGACCTCGATGCGCCAGGGGCCCATGCGGTACCACTCGCCGGCGCGGGCGGTCGGGTAGTCGGGGTTGGCGGAGGCGGCGAAGATACGGCTGATTCCGAGGGTGCCCAGGCAGCCGAGCAGCGTGCTGACTGCAAGGGGCAAGCGTCGTTCCCGCAGCCAGCTCAGTCCAGCCGCTGCAGGCAGGACCAGTGCCAGATAAGGGTTCTCCAGGGACGCCCAGATGATGCAGCCTCCCAAGCCGAGTGCCGGTCTCCAGCCACGCTTGGTCAACAGGCCCAAGCCTATGGGAAGGGGGATGGCAGCGATGGCCACCAGACTGCCCTCGCCGGTGTCATAGACTAGGTACCGGCCCACCAGCATAAAGAAGCCGGCCGCCCACGAGGGCAGTCTGCCCATACCCAGCTTCCTGGCCAACCAGACCACTCCTAGGGCGAGCCCGGCGACTTGCAGCAGAGCGGCCAAGCACGCGGCCAAGCTAATCCCCAGGAAGGGCTCTGAGAGTCCAAAGAGTAGCGCTGAGCTTGGGGACAGAACCGAGCCGTATGCGCCGTTGGGTGCATTGACCAGCGGGGTTAGAGTACCCCATACAGCATCTGTCCAGGACTGCTGAAACCACCACATGCCCCAAACAGTGGAGACAACGTCGGGGCCTGCGCCTGGCAGTGCGCCGTTGAGCCAAGCTTGGCGGAATGGCCAAGCGGCAGCAAGCACCAACAGAGCACCGGCCAGAAGGCTTGGTGCTCGCTGCTGGACCCAGGGGGGGACCATTTTGACAGGAGGAGGAGGCCGCACCTTGCGACGATAGCATGCAAAGAATTCACATATACGGCCTTCTCATATGGCCGACTTCAGTGAAGCTCGGTCGCTGCAAAGAAGTAGGCGATCTCTTCGGCTGCCGTCTCGGGAGCGTCCGAGCCGTGCACTGCGTTCTCACCGATGCTGTCGGCGTAGAGCTTGCGCAGGGTGTTGTCTGCCGCCTCGGAAGGGTTGGTCGCGCCCATGATCTCGCGGTTGCGCGCGATGGCGTTGTCACCCTCGAGCACCATTACGACGCAGGGGCCGCTGGAGATGAACTCGGTCAGCTCGCCGAAGAAAGGACGCTTGGCGTGCACGGCGTAGAAGCCTTCGGCCACGCCAAGGCTCATGTGGATCTTCTTCATCGCGACGATGCGGAGACCCTCCTGCTCGAAACGGGCGACGATCTTGCCGATGACACCCTTCTTGGTGGCGTCGGGCTTGATGATGCTGAAGGTGCGCTCCATGGGGAACTCCTTGCTGGTGTTTGGCTCGCCGATTGGCTCGCCGATTGGCTGGCCGGCTGCTGGCGGATTGGCCGGCAGAGACTGGATTCGGCGCGGCAAGTACCCCTAGCGAGCGACCCTGGCAAGGTGGCGCCGATGGCTCGCTGGAAACAATGCCAGCAACAATGGCCTCCAGCCGCCCTCTATACTGCAGGCACCTGGAGGCTCAATGGCCAGCGTTCAAGACGAGTATCACTTCTCGATGTCCATCGGGAAGGGCCTGTTCACCGAGTTGCTCGGTGCCGCTCTGCCCTACAAGATTCAAGGGGGAACCTTTAATCTTAGCGAAAACCTGAGAATGGCTGCGCGCCAGCTCCAGGTCAAGAAGCGGGTAGCTGGCCTGCTTGAGGGGCCCGAAGGCTCAGCTCTCGTCAAGGTCAAGGATCGCGCCGCGACGGTGTGGACGTCCCGCAAAGGGCAGGTCTACGACGCTTTTGACAAGGTCCTGCGCGTAGAGGGCGACTGGGAAATTGTCCTCGACGGCGAGGGCAGTCAGTTCAACTACGGCGAGCAACAGATCGGCGCCGAGGCTTACTTCAAGGCTGTGGCGACCGGCAAGGCCATCTTGTTGGGTGAGAACCTAGAGCTGCCCTTCCGCTTGGAGAAGCGCATCGGCGCGGAGATCTCCCTGGGAGGCATCCACTACGATGCCAACAAGAAGGAAATTGTCGGGCAGGTACAAGACGTGGGACTGAACTTGGGGAATAGCTTGCCGCTCAAGCTGCTCAACGATGTCTTGGGCAAGGTGCTGGAGCAGCAGGCTCAGGAGAAGCTCAACCCAGTCACGGTGCTGCCCAAGGCCCAACTTGACGAGCTGGTAGCCGGCGCGGGTACCGCCTTGAAGCTCAAGATGGAGGTAAGCGACGTGCACCTGGAGGTGGGCGAGGAGTTCATGACTCTGAAGGTGCGCTTCGGCTTCTCTCAGCTGCAACTCGCGGAGAGATCCAGCCGTTAGGGGCCGGTTTCTTGCCGGTTTCTTCTACGCTGGCTTTCGGGCTTTTTCGCCAAGCCAATCGTCCAGTAGACTTAGCTCTGGCAGGTCTTCTGGCGGGGTGACGTTGAAGAAGCGGATGGATCGGGGCTGAATGCCGAGCACCTGCTCTGCCAAGGCCCGCTCGATCACAACGTAGCTGTCCTCGACGTGGCGCTGCTCCATGAGTGCGATCGCCAACGCGCCGCTCCGCAGACCCCGGGCGACCATCCAGGGCACCCAGAGGCGCTGCACGGTCTTGTCGTCTCGTCCGACGAAGAAGAAACGAGCGGGCCCGCCTGATAGCCGCAGGTGGCCGCCTTGGATCAAGTGGACCAAGCGCAGTTTCTGTGCCACCGCAGCCTCGATCTTGGCCAGTGCGATGCGCTCTTCGAGCTTGGCCTGAGTGGCTTCGGCCTGAGCGTTGGCCTGCGCTTTTGCTTCGCGCTTGGCGACCAGCTTGGCCTTCTCTTTGGAGGACTGCTTTTGGTTGCGCTCCTTCTTTAAGCGGCGCTCCGTGCCCTTGACCTGCTTGTTGGAAACAGCGCCGGACTTGAGCAGTGCATCACGAAGCGACATTGGGGTCTCCGCTTTGCCCGGACCACAGGGCGCGACGGGTTATAACGGCGTGTTCCAGCCGCACAACCCCTCTGGCCCAGGTGATTTGAATGTCTCTGTCCCTTGTGATCGCCCTCGCGATGGGGTGTGTGCTTCGTACTCCCAGCGACTGGGATCGTGACGGAGACGGCCTTGAGCGCTGGCAGGACTGCGACGACGACAACGCGGATCTTGGTCAGCTCAGCTGGTTCTTGGACCAGGACTCTGATGGCTACGGGGCAGGCGCAGAGATTCAGTCCTGCGATCCTCCCGGCGACGACTATGTGGCACTGGCAGGGGACTGCGCAGACGGAAACGCAGATCAGAATCCTGGCGCCGCGGAGCTCTGCAATGGCGTGGACGATGACTGCGACGACGACGTGGACGACGCGGACGACGATCTGGACAGCGATTCTGCGTCGCTCTGGTACCGCGACGTGGACAGCGACGGCTACGGGGACCCCGGCGAGCCGCTCCACGCTTGCGAGGTCCCGGATGGCTTCGTGAGCAATGACGGTGACTGTGACGACTCTGCAGCTGCCTACAGCCCCGACCAAGCTGAGATCTGCGACGTCGACGATGTGGACGAGGACTGCGATGGCGCCGCGGACAACCTGGACCCTGAAGGAGCGGAAGGCACCAGCCGCTTCTACACGGACGGCGACGCGGACGGCTTTGGAGATCCAGGCACCTCAGTGATGCTCTGCGAGCGCCTCGACGGTTTTGTCGCCAACCAAAAGGACTGCGACGACAGCGCTGCCGCTGTCAATCCCGACGCCACTGAGATCTGCGGCGACGACGTCGACGACAACTGCGACAGCATCACGGCCTGCGTGTTCGACGTGGACGACGCAGACGGAAGCATCAGCACCAGCGATTCCTTCGCGTTGAATCTGGGTGTGACCCTGGCGGTGGTTCAAGACAGCTCCGGCAACACGGACCTGGTTGTGGGGGACAACCGCTACAGCCCGACTGCGGCCACTAACTCCGGCGCCTACTGGGTCTTTGACGATGTTGAGCCAGGCTTGACCACGGCGGAAGCGCAGCTGGAGGTGGTCGGCGATGACCGCCAGGACCAAATGGGCTTCTCCATTCAGGGCAGCGAGGATCGCCTGGCTGTCTCAGCCATCTTTGCCGACGACTCAGGTGCTGGCGTGGTTCAGCTCTACAACGCCGGTGTCCTGCAAGCGACCTTGCTTGGCGTGAGCGTCGCGGACGAGTTCGGCGCCTCACTGGCTTGGTCGGACCTCAATGGCGATGGACGAGAGACCGGTCTGGCAGTCGGTGCGCGCAAGCAGAGCCTTGGCCGTGGGGTGGTCTTCCTGTTCACCTCGTCCAGCCTCCAGGACGGCGAAGCCGAGGTGCTCGCCGACGGGGCTGTGCTCGGGGAGGCCGTCAACGACCAGGTCGGCAAGAACCTGGCCATGGTGGACGGCAATGGGGACGGGCTCGACGACCTGGTCTTTGGGTCCTTCGCCCATGATGTGCCGGACGAGACCACGGGCAACCAGGGTAAGTACTACGCCTTTCTGGGCCCCGTGGCGGGCGCCCACGGCGCAGAAGATGCGCAGCAGCAGACCGTCGGCCAGGGGGGCGAAAAGCTCGGCGGTCAGGTCGGATCCTTGGGAGACGTGACCGGCGATGGCTACGAAGACGCCGTCGTATGCGCAGTGCAAGCCGTTGATACCCTTGGCGACCAGGGCTACTGCACCCTGGCTCTTGGTGACCCCTCCGACTCACAAGCTTTGGCGCTCTCCACCTTGCGGATCTGGGGTGATGCGGCTGGAGATTCCCTGGGCACCGGCCGGGTGTGGAACGAGCCGGGTGATATGAACGGGGACAGCGTCAACGATATGATCATCTCCTCCAGCCTCGTCGGTGGCGGAGATGGCGCCATTTATATCTTCACAGGTCCCGTGCCCACCACGGGTACCTACACCGCCAGCGACGCCGAATTGGTCGTCAATGGCGACCCCGCCTCGGAGTTCGGTGAGAGCTTCGTGGTGACTGATTTGAACGGTGAC
>JBLHMA010000307.1:0-6866 GCA_047621545.1 Cognaticolwellia sp.
CAACCTCCTGCTCGGGAACAGCTATCTGCGCCAGAAGGTCCTTAAAGGTCACATCAGTAGCAAGCGCTAGCTCCTGATCGTAGCGTCCGCCTACTGCCGGCTGCTGTGAACCTCCGGTCTCGGCCGGCACGGCAATGACCAAGTAACGGTAGAGTTCCGCTACACTTACGATGCCGTCACGTGAGGTGTCTGCGCCGCCTGTTATCGCGTCGATAAAGTGCTTGCTGAAAACGCCGGGCACCGCTGGGGAGCCCAGTCCAGAGGCCGAAAGCAGCATCGTGCTAGCGCCCATGTCCGGCCAGCTCGTCGCTGCCGGCCCCAACAATGCCAAGTCACCAACCGCGCCCTGGTGGGCAGCATCCGTCACGATGGCGTAGCTGGCTGCAGGTACCCACTGTGAGAGCTGCGCCCCGAGCTCCGCGACAGAGATGGCGGTGCCTGGGACATCTAGCGGGTCTGTGTCGTAGGGGAGCAGATAAGGCTCATCAAAATCTCCTCCTACACCATGACCGACGAAGTAGACCAGCAACGTGTCCTGTTCGGTGACCACCAAGGCCAAGTCTTCCTGAAATGTCTTTAGGATGCGCTCTTTGGTGGCCTCAGCGTCGGTGATGATGCGTACATCCGTGTACCCGGCCTGCTCTCGCAGAGCGAGTGCCACGCGCGTTGCATCAGAGCCAGCACCCTCTAATGCCAGCTCTGGGCTTGAACCGGCCTGCGAGACACCAACGACAACCGCAAACCGGCGCGGAGCGTCCTGAGCGTGGGCTGCGTTTAAGCCGGACAGACATGCAAGAGATGTCAAAAAGAGAGTCATTAAGAAGGCTCCAAGCCAACAGTCTTACACACAGGAACCGACACCCTTCTGGGTGCCGGTCTTCTCCCAAGGCTCAGGCCTGTGGAGCACAAGGCCCCTCAGCGGTACTCGACGATGAGCTCGTTGAGTAAATCCTGCGCCTCGTGGCCCTTGCTGGACAAACCCGGAGTGTTGCCAGCCCGCTCGGAGTAGCCGGACACCTCGGCGATAAACGCCTCGCCATCAAGATCCTCGTCGTAGCGCTCTTTTCGAGCCTCGATCACGTGGGTCATCATTTCGTCCGCGAGAGCCTCATCCCCGGCAGCTCGCACTTCAGCGGCCAACACCTTGAGGGTTACCTCGGAGCGAAGCGCAAAATCAGCAACGGGCCGCTTGAGCAAGGCTTTGCGCTCCTCGGTGCCACTCTTCGGCGTGCGCACCTCGGACCGAGGCGTTGAAGGAGTGCTCTCTGCGATCCCCTTCTGGACGACTTGGCCAGTCGCCCCGTTCAGCTGTACCGGCTCAATGACCGGGGTATCGGAGTCGTCTCCAAGCACGGAGAAGACCAGCACAGCTGCACCAATCCCGAGAACAGCCCCGCCAACGTAGATCAAGTTCTTGTTCATGTAATGTTCCTAAACAGACCAACGACAGCGGTCTTGTCATCCCCGCCCATGTTGGCGGTCATGCCTACAGAAGGGGTGCCAGGGACTTGGTATTCCGCACACTTCCCCTTCATCTGCCGATGAAGCTCAAGCACCTGCTTGACCCCGGTAGCACCAACGGGATGACCAAAGCCAACCAGCCCACCACCGGTGTTCACAGGCAGGGCCCCACCGATCTCCGTGACCCCTTCCTTGAGGAGCTCGGCTCCCCTACCGGGCTCGGCAAAGCCGAGTGCTTCGTACATGAGCAGCTCGGTGACGGTGAAACAATCATGCACCTCTGCCACATCCACATCCACAGCGTTCAGACCAGCCTGGGCGTATGCCTGGTCGGCTGCGGTGCGCGTGGTGGTCATCTCCCGCAGGTCGCGGTCCACGTAGAGGGAGTCAGTGGCATGCCCCAACCCCAGCAGCTCGATGGCATCGGAAGGCTTCAGGCCCATTTTGGCGAGCCCCTCTTCACTTACCAAGAACATGGCCGCGGCGCCGTCGGAGACCTGCGAGCAGTCCGTCACCTTCAGGTAGGGGGCGTACTCCTCGTGCGACAAAAAGTTGGGGTTCTTATCGTTGGGAGCCGAAGCGAACGCCAAGTCCACCTTGCGGGCATGCATGTGCGCCAGCGGGTTCTTGTTGGCGTTGGCGTAGGCCTTGACGGCAGCGCGCGCGATGTCCTCTTCAGTCACGCCAAAGGCCTCTCGGTAGGCCTTGGTGCGACGTGCAAACAATGCGGGGAAGGTGAAGTCGTCGATTCCGCGCTGACGCTCGTAGTCCGCTGCACGCGCCAAGTAGTCACCACCCGTTCGAGCGGATGCAGTGGTCTGCACCTCGACTCCGGTCACCAGGACAACATCTGAGCCTGCGCGGATGGCGTCCACGCCGCAGACCATCGCCAGACCACCAGACGCACACGCGCCCTCGACCCGCATCGTGGGCTTGAGAGCGAGAGCCGGATGAACACCGGCAAGGGCGGCACCGAGGTGGCCCTGATTAACGAAGAGCTCACCGACGAAGTTGGCCACATAGGCCTTGTCCACCATAGTGAGATCTGCACCCACATTCTCGGCGGCTCGAGTCACGGCCGACGTGAGATGCTCACGCAGGGTCGGATTCTCTCGCTGCCCGAAATCCGGGTGGCGCTTCCAAATGAAATCAGGGTGCCCCTTGCCCAAAAAGGGCGTGATAGCACCGCCTGCAACGAAGACCCTGCGACTCATGATGCGCTCCTTTGGCGACCGCACTGCACCCATTGGGCGCACGGTCACGAATTTGGAGGCAAGCTAACGGGCCGCGCTCAGATCAGCCCGCTTGGGCCCTGCGCTCTTTGAGGATCCGGTCCACCTCAGGGTGCACCTGATAGATGGTGATCACGGTCCCAAAGGTGTTCTTCCACTGGCGCACGCGCTCTCGGCTGACACCAAACTCGTTTGCGATGGCCTGGCCCGATTCCCCAGAAGCCAAAGCCTCCAGCAGGCGCCGAAAGCGACTACGTCCGTAGCTACGGATAAAGTTTCGAGCGACGCGTTCCCTACTCTTGGCATTTGAGGCCATGGTGACTCTCTCCTGTATGAGTTTGCCCAAGCGTGCTTGGGTTCCAATCCCGTGGGAAGTTCCTTCCCGACTTCAACGTAGCACAGGGGCTTGACGCGTCAATCGTTGACACGTCCAGAGCAACTAAACCCGCCATGGGGGCGGGTTTAGTCAAAAGATCCTAGAGTGATCCTTTAGAGCCAGGGTGGTGCTTTTCAAGAAAGTCGAACGGGCCCCAGGCTACTCGCAGTCTTAGAATCTACTTGAAGGGTTGCCCCTTCTTCCCAGACCACAGGCCTAAGAATACCCATCGCTATGGGAGGGCCCACTCGAGTAAAGCTCGTCAGAGTGCCAATCGGGGCGTCGTCAAACGTGGCATGAGTCGGTGAACTCAGCGGTTCTTGGAGGGAGACCTGTACCAAACGCTTGTTAAGCCGGCCCATGGTGTCCATTCGGTTGATCACCTCCTGCCCCATGTAGCAGCCCTTGGTGAAGCTGCAGATCCGGTCGCGCAGGCCCAACTCGTGGGCAAAAGCTCGCTTTCCGATGTCCTGTGGAAAACGCGCAATGCCCGCCCGGATGCGGCCCGCTTCAGCAGCCCAGGTTCCGATGGGCGTCGCCCCAGCATCTTGCAACTGGGTCCAGATTTCCTGGGCAAGGTCATGACGTACGAGCAAGTCCCATCCTGGGCGCCCGGTTCGGTCCGATGGCAGCACAACCCCACCCTCGAACTCGGTCGCCTGGTCCTCTGGGTACATGCCCAAACTTCCCAGCTCCTCTGCGGCCGACGGCCCACTCAGGTGCAGCAAGGTGTGGGTCTCGTGTAGCAGCGTCAGCTCGATCGGGTCCATGATGATGTACATGTCCAGGCGATCGTGAGCCCACTCCATGTCCGCCCCATCAAAGACCAAGATGAAGCGACCTGCGGCAACCATGTGCCCATCTACGAAGGCTTCTATGCGCCCCTTACTATCGGTGATTGCTGAATGATTTGAATCACCTGGCAACATGTCTCTAAAGTTGTTTGTGAGCATGCTATTGCAGAAGCGCTGGGCGTCGTCGCCGTCCAAGCGCAGGACACCGATGGTGCCCGGCACGAAGAGCGCTAAGTCTGAGACCAAGGCCTCTAGCTCTCCCTGGGCATCACCAAAGTGAGCTGGCCCGGGCAAGGGCTCGCTCTCATCCAGTACCCCACCCTGCGATTCCAAGAAGCCAAGCAGCTCTCTCATCTTTTTTCTCCAGCCTTTGGTTCCTGCCTCTGGGTCCGCAAAATCGAAGGCCCAGAGCGCAACAGGGAGGCCCCGAAGGACCTCCCTGTCTGCTGAGCCACCAGTAGGCGACTCTTGCAAACCCGTGCGACTTAGTCGACGCGGGTGTAAGGCAACAAAGCCACGTGACGGGCTCGCTTGATAGCGAGGGTCACGCTGCGCTGCTGCTTAGCGGACAGTCCTGTGAGACGACGGGGCAGAATCTTGCCACCCTCGGTCAGGAACTTCTTGAGTGTGTCGACATCCTTGTAATCGATGACGGCATCAGTGCTGATCTTAGGGGATCTGCGACGAGACATGGGGTAACCTCCGAACCGGCCCCTCTTAGCGCAAGGGGCGTTGGGCGGCAAGCTCAACCCTCCAGAGAATCCCGGAGTGCGTTCAGGGCTTGGCGCCAGGTTTTATCAAGTTCGGCCCGTGCTTCCTCATCATCGAGGACGCCGGGGCCAGAGTGGACCAAGCCAACACGCGTCTCCGCTCCATCGCGAGCGACGGAGAAGGTCAAACGGGTTCCCTTAGTAGAAGCCGGAGAAACACGGTCCCAGGCGATCTCGAGTCGGGAGGTGGGCCTAAAGGTAAGGAACGTTCCAACCTCTTCTATTGGCTCACCTTCGTCATCCTCGATCGTCAGCACCACACGACCACCCTTCCGAGCGTCGATGCGTGCTTCATCGGCATACCAAGACTTCCACCCTTCCGCAGAGGTCAAGACCTTCCAGACCGCACGTGGATGGGAATCAATCGTGATTTGTCGACGGATAGCCGCCATGGATTGTCTCCAGAGACCCGGCCGCTTAACCGACGCGGAGCCAGCGCGCCCCTATGAGCCTGGGTTAGATTGTCAGCATGATCTGGTTTTTCTTGGCCTGTGGGCCTGTGTTCGTAGACTTTGACGACACTCAAGACAGTGGGGAGGTCAACCTTGGCCTCCCCGATGGCCAGTGGAGCCTTGGCCAACCGGACGACGGCTTTGGCTGGGCCATGCACTGGGACGGCCAGCGCTTGTACATGAGCGCACCGGGATCAGGCAGTCTGGCTTCGGTGGCGGGAGACGGGCCACTGGTAGAAGAGGAGAAGATCGGCCTGGGCGATGGCAGCTCACTGCACTCGCACCAAGGCGTGCTCTTCGTCTCTCAGAGTCTGTCCCAAGGTGGGAAGGGCGTGCTTCCAGATGGAACGACGGGGGAAGGTGCCTCCGCTCGCGCCCAACTCAGCATGGAGGAGGATCATTGGGTCCTAGATGGGCACGGCATCTGGCAGGCCGGCAGCCATGAAGACCTGGGCCTGTGGGCCAGTGCTCTGGTTGAGTATGAAGGTCAATGGATAGTCAGCACCTCCCAAGGCTCTCCTGCCCTTCGCACCCAATCTGGACTGACCCTGGAACGCATCTCTGTCCTGGATGAGGCTGGCGCCTCCATGGTGACCTGCGATGTGGACGATGATGGTAGCCAAGAGTTGGTGCTTGGCGCGCCCGGGTCTGGACAGATCTATATCTACAGTGCGCTGGATGCTTCACCACAGCTTCTAGGCACCGGTGAGGGCCGCTTTGGTCAAAGCTTGGCTTGTGGCGCAGAGGGATTGGCCATTGGTGCTCCCATGGAGTCCGAGGGACAAGGTGCCGTCTACCAGCTCAACGGGCAGGACCTGGTGCGCATCTATGAAGGCGCAGGCCACGCGGGCAACACCTTGCTGGCCGCCGAAGAAGGACTTTTTGTGGCAGAGACGGGCGCGATGGCAACTGACTTCGGCCTGGTCCTTCGGCTCTACTAGCCCCGAACACCGATCAGTCGAAAGTCGTGTCCGAGCATGCCTTCAAAGACTCCCCGGTCTCTCAACTCGCTGCTCCCTACGTCGCGAAGTTCAATGGCAAAGCGCGCCAATGCAGCGGGCGGCCGCGTATGCACTTCATTGGGCCCCAACTCATTCCCACACTGAGGACAGCGGAGGACCCAAAGGCTCCCCTCTTTGAGCGCTTGAACCGCACTGCCCCACGCCCGGGCCACCGCCTCTCCACAGTTTGGGCAGTCCACATGGAAGCCGCCTACGCGGTTGCCATAGGTCGCGACTCCAGGAGGGCGGTCCAGGCGCGCAAGGACGAAACCGCCACTTACCCAGTCCTCGGCTCTGGGACCGGCACGTCCTGTCTTGGTGATGAAGCCTTGGCTTGCCCACGAAGACCAGGTCCTCTGAAAGAGCCCTTCATCTAACTCCGGCTGAATAGAGGCCGGCACGAGGACAAGGTTTAGACGCCTGGAGGCATGGGGAGGCACTCAAACCCCGTTGAAAGTAGTCGGGATCTTCACGGTAACCGGACCCACGATGCGGGCCTGGCAGGCCAAGCGATCGCCACGTTCCACTGCTTTAGGACCCAACACTGCCTCCTCGTTCAGGTCGCGCCTAGAGAGCATCGCTTGAAACTCCTCCGGAACAACCACCCGGCAAGTGCTGCACGAGCAGCGGCCCCCACAGAAGTGGTCAATGTCTACGCGCATCTCTTTAGCAGCCTGCAAGAGCGTCCAACCCACCTCGGCCTGCCCCTCACCATAGATGCCGAATGAAACCTGCACGGGTGTGCCATCCGGCAAACGGCCGCCCTGGACCCGCTCTCGG
>JBLHMA010000308.1:0-6857 GCA_047621545.1 Cognaticolwellia sp.
CGACGACATCCCTTTCTAGGGAGCCGTCGCCCAAGTTCCAGCGGTCACCAGACCGCCAGCCGGTGACACTCCGCCGGTGACACACCACCATCAGCCAAGTCATACGACCGGGCGGGTGGTGGTGTTTTTTCTGGAGGTCAGTTCTGAGGGTCAGCTACCCGGAACCAACAAGTCCAAGACCGCTTCGCCCTGCACGATCGCGGCCCCCTTGCCCTTGAGTTCTTCATAGGAGTCGGCCCCAAGACAGTCCGCCGGGTACCACCCACCGCGGGCTTTCAAGTCCTCCAGCTCGGTCTTGAACTCCGCTTCCGAGAGCGACGCCACCGGGATCCACTGGATCTTGCCTCCCGCGATGCGGGTGCGTTCCGTGACGCTGTCATCCCCGTAGGGCTGCCATGAGCTGGAGACCATGTGCTTGCGGCCGTAGAGGGTCGCCTTGCCGCCACTGTTGGGCACCCAAGCGCCATCAAAGACCATGCTGTTCTGAGCATCTGGCTCGTTCCAACCAAAGTCATCGGCGTAATACACAAAGCTGTGGTTGCTACGCAGCTTGAGTTCTCGGGCGTTCTCAGGACCACAGACGTTGACCCAGCGTGCGTCTACCGCACCGCTCAGAGGACCACTCTTTACGACCGACAACAGCGCTTGACTGCGTGCCGTCCCTGAGACCGAGATTCCCAAGGGACCGGCGGGGTCGATCAGCCGCAGCTCGGAAATCACCACGTCTGGATAACGGCTACCTGCGGTGGCCTCCACGATACTCAAGGTCAGCTGCCTGGCCTCGACCAGGGAAGGGAGAGTGAGAGTCTGGGCGCCCGAGCTGTCCTGAACCGGGATTTCCATGACCGGTCCACCATCAACGCTCAAACCCAGGACCTTGACCCGTCCGTTCTTGGCGAAGTGGTCCGGACTTCGCTGGTAGCCGTTCCACAGCTCGATGGCCTGGATGCGGGTGACACGGTCCAGATCGATGGACACCGATTCGCCCAGGCCCAGGTCGGCTGCGCCTTCCACCCAGCCAAAGTCCGTGCGGCCGTCGACCAGATAGCTGGCGTGGTACGCATCGGCGGGATCCAATGTGCTGGATGCGCTGATCTTTCCAGCGACATTTCGGGGCGGCCCCAGACGTAGATCCTCACCGTTTGCGCTGGCCTTTAGGCCCTTCAGACACACCGGCCTGTCGGCGGACTTCACCTTGACGAACAGGCTGCTGACCTGCTGTCCGATGATCACCTCGCCACCTTGTGGGCCCACCTCCAGCTCGCTTCCACCGTTGCCGTTTGCGTAGATCTCCACCCCAACGGCTGTTCCGCAGCTGGCAATGCTCAAGGTGTCCACCAACTGGGGGCTCTCAAAGCGCAACAGCACCCCCTCGGCGACCGCGTCACCTGGAGGCTTCCAGCCAGACCCAAGCAGGCCAGCTCCATTGCCGGATGTCGCGACTATGGAGCGCAGCAGTAGGCCGGGCTCCACCTGAATCCCTATCTCAACGGGCTCAGGGGTCGCCGTGAGGGTGGCGCTAGGTGTTGGTGGCGTGAGTGCGGGGTCGGAGCCAGAGCAGGCCAACAGCAGCAAGAACATGGGAAGAACGCTCCATGACGGGAAAAGTCAGCGAGAGACTACGCGAATCTGGACCGCAATTCCACCCTTGCGCTCCCCCCGCCAAGTCGAAAGAACCATCAGCGCTCCAAGCCGACCTGGTCCGGCAAGGCGTAGGTGACCCGGGCCCGGTTGCGCACCAAGACCTCGGTGGTGCCGTCCTGTTTGACGCGTAGCAAGGTGTTCTCCCGCCAAATGCCGTCGGGGCGCCGTACGAAGCGGTGGTCTTGTTCTTGAACCTCCCAGCGCGCTCCCGTGTCCTGGGCTTGGGTCAGAGCACCGACAAGCCAGCCGTCCTCGACTCTCAGGCTCAGGCGCACGGGGTAGGAATGAGGGTTCCGGAAGCGCAGGTCACGATGGGGGTAGAACACGGTTGCACCAAAGCCGAAAGGCAGCGTGCGGGCGTCGTCGGGGAAGAGGTCCCAGCCATGGCGGTGACGCTCCAGGATCTCCATACCGCCGGTCGACGCCAGGTAAAAGACGAGGTTGGCAGACTGACATGCGCCCCCACCGCCGCCCATGGCCAGCTCGCCGTCGTGCAGCTCCGGGCCAGGCACAAAGCCGTTGACGCGCAGAGGCGGCCCCACTGCTTGGTGCCAAGAGAACTCGCCCCCAGCAGGGACCACCAGACCATGCAAGCGATCGGCCGTGCGGGAGACGTTGTGCTCCTTGGCCTGCTGAATCTCGTCCTGGTACCGGGTTCCCTGACGGCGCATTGGGCTGCGGCGCTCTGTCTGCACAAAGGGGAAGCGCTCTGGTCCGGCGCGCTGCACCTGTTCCCCACCCAGACTCCGCACACCGTCCCTAAGCAAGGCAGGCGCGCGCCGCAGAGCGACGCGAAGACCAAATGGGATGCGTTCGCGTATGGAAGGGGGAAGTGGCATGGGCTGCCCACAGCCTATCGCCAAAACCCGACCCGACCCCCGGCCGCCGACCAGCTCGCGCACCGGGGGTCGAATCAGGCTGGAAGCCTGGGGGTCGGTGCGTAGACCCCTACCCTTTCACAGTGCACACCAGCCCAAAAATGGATCACTGCCTTTCAAAAAAGAGATGATCTATCTCAGGAACGATACGGCGAGCCCCACGGCAGCCACTCCGGCCAGGCCAGCCACGATCAGCGGAATAAGTAGCTTTCTCTTTGCTTCTTTCGGTTTTTCGCCCGGGGATTCGGCTGCTTGAACCGGCACCAAATCCTCTCCAGCTTGCGACGACTTTTTAGGTACGGCAGCCTTCCAGCCCGTCATGGCCTGCCGATCTCGGATCTGCAGGGCCTGAACGTCCACCCCTACGATACCCAGCACCTCGGCCAGCTCGGGAAAGCTGACAATGCCGCGCCACGCGCCACCCCGGATGCGCACCTGCTCCAGGCCCTTGTAGCGACCCGCGTAGATGCGCTCGCGGATCAGGTGCAGGTCCACCGGCCCCACCACCGAGCCATCGGGTGCTTGGATCTCCATCTCGAGAAGTGCGCGGGCGTCCATCGGAAGAGTGTATCCGGTTAGCCACTGCCCATGTCCCTGCCCCAAGCCTTCGTCGTCGGTACCGCTGGTCACATCGACCACGGAAAGTCCTCTCTGGTGCGCGCTCTCAGCGGCCACGACCCGGACCGCCTGCCCGAAGAGAAGAGGCGGGGCATCACCATCAACTTGGGCTTCGCGCGCATGCCCTTGGCCGACGGACGGGTGGTTTCTTTTGTGGACGTGCCCGGACACGAGCGCCTGGTACGCACGATGATCGCGGGCGCCGCCGGAATCGACGCGGTGCTCTTCTGCGTCAACGCGGGCGAAGGCGTGATGCCCCAGACAAAAGAGCACCTGGACATTCTCCAGCTCCTCGGCATCAAGCGCGGAATCGTCGCCCTGACCATGGCCGACCTGGTCGATGAGGAGATGCAGGAGCTGGCCACCGAAGATGTGCGGGATGCCTTGGTGGGCAGCTTCCTGGAAGATGCGCCGCTGATCGTGACCTCGGCAACGACAGGGACCGGCTTGGATGCACTGCGCAACGCTCTGGCCGCGCTCCCGGTAAAGCGCCGCAGTGACAAGGGTCCCTTCCGACTCCCAGTCGACCGCAGCTTCGTGCAAAAGGGCTTTGGTGTGGTTGTGACCGGCACGGTGCTCTCGGGCACAGTGGAGGAGGGCCAAGAGCTGCGGCTGCTGCCCCAGGGCGACAAGCTTCGGGTACGCGCACTTCAGGTGCATGGCGAGTCACAGCCGTCCTCACAAGCCGGATTTCGCACAGCAGTAAACCTCTCCGGCGCAGAGATAGAGGAGCTGCCCCGAGGCTCCGTTCTGGTCGGACCTGGAGTCGAAGGGCATCAAATACTCGACGCCCGCTACCACCATCTTCCCGGCGCCCCCGAGCTCTCCAGCGGCACACGTGTCCGCATACTCACGGGCACGAGCGAGGTCATGGCGATCGTGGATGCACTGGACGGCGAGCTGACCCCCGGCAGCTCTCACTTGATCCAGCTGCGGGCAGCCGAGGCCTTGGCGGTGCTCCCTGGAGACCGCTTTGTGCTGCGGAGAGAGTCTCCAGTGACCACCCTCGGCGGCGGCAGCCTCTTGGATGTGTGGGCGCCCCGACACCGAAAGCGCGACCACGCCCGCGCCACAGCCGAACTCTTGGCCCTTGAAAGCGGAGAGCGCAGCGTTCTTCTCGAGCGGGCTGGGCCGGGTGGGCTGGAGAGCAAACGGGCTCAGGAACGCGACCTGGAAGGCACACAGCTCGGCGACCGAATCCTGGGGCCCATTCAGCTGGCCCAGCAAGAGCAGGCCCTGATGATGGCACTGCGCAGCTTCCACGCGGAGCACCCCTTGAGTCCGGCCGTCCCACGCCGCTCCCTGCACCGCGGGCGCCTAGCTGCCTTAGGCCCTCAGGCCTTCGACGCGCTGCTTCGGCGTCTGCAAGGGGCAGGGCAGGTGGAGATAGAGGGACCTCGGCTGTGGGAGACAGGCTGGCAGGTTCAACTCAGCACAGAGCAGCAGCAGACGGCAAAAGCCCTGCTCGCCAAGGTCCGCGCCGCAGGCCTACAAGCCATGGCCCTAGAAGAACTGAACATCGAGGCTGGGGAGGAGGGCGCTCGTATTTTGGCCCATCTCATCGAAGAGCAGCGCCTGGAGCGCATCGGCGCCCGCGTCTACGAGGCCGGGCAGGTACAGGAGATGATCGGCAAGGTCCGGGCACACTTGGCCACTCACGGAGAGATGACGCCCACTGACTTTAAGGAGATCAGCGGGCTCTCTCGGCGCTACGCCATTCCCTTGCTAGAGTGGATGGACGGTCAGGGCGTGACCAAGCGATCCGGGTCCGTGCGAGTCGTTCCCTAGCCTTGAATGCTACGCTTGCTCGCCGAGGAGAAGAGGAATGCTCGCGAACCTCTGGATGACCCTACTGGGTGTGCTCATGCTCACCCAATCCGCCCATGCCCAGGCCTCCGGGATCCTGAAGGTGAACGCGAACGTAGATCAAGCGATCGTTCACGTCGGCTCCGAGCTGATGGGACCGGCTCCGCTGACACGAGAGATCGCGCCAGGCAGCTACATGGTGCGGATCACGGCCGATGGCTTTGACCCCTATGTGCGCCAGATCACGGTGAGCTCCGGTCAGACGGCCACCGTGGGCGCGAAGCTGAGCATTGGTGGCGGCACTGCCGACTTTATGGCCGACCCCGAAGGCGCGACCGTTGAGATCAATGGCAAGGACACCGGGTTGCGGACCCCCACCCGCCTCTCCGCGCTCAGCGAAGGCCGCTACCGGTATCGCCTGCTCAAGGTGGGCTACGAGCCAGTAGAGGGCGACTTTGAGATCAAGAACTTCAACAATCCTCTGATCTCCGCCACCCTTCTCTCCAGCTCCGGGCGTTTCGAGGTCACCTCCGAGCCGGCCGGCGCCATCGTCTATGTCGATGGTCAGGAGCGAGGAGAGACCCCCTTGGTGCTACAGGGCGTAAACCCCGGGCTGCACCAAGTAGGCGTGCGTATGAACGGCTACGCTCTGCTGGTGCGCCAAGTCGATACGAGCGACGGCTCCAAGGGCAGCGTGAACGCCCGCCTCAAGAAAGATGGCGGCAAGCTCACGGTCAAGACCGGTGATGCTCAAGCCACCGTGATGCTCGACGGTGTGCCCATCGGCACCGGAAAAACCGTGAGCGTCAAGGCCACTCGCGGCAGCTACATTGTGGATGTCCAAGCCCCTGGAATGGCGCCTGCCACAGGCAGCGCCAAGGTACCGGTCAAGGGCGGCGTTCTGTACAAGGCGGACCTCGAAGCTGGACAGAGTGTGTTGGCGCAGTCCACCCCCCTGACCCAGCGCTGGACCTTCTGGACCGGCGTAGGCCTGGGCGTCGCAGCAGTCGGCACAGGCAGCGCAGTCGCGGTCGCGGCCACCCGCCCAGATCCTCTCCCTTCGGGCGACGTCGCCCTGACTCTGCCTTGAGGCATCCATGTTGATCGTCCTGTACACGCTCAGCCTCTTGGGTTGCAGCCCAGTCGAGACCAAGACCTCGCTGATCCTGACCATCGAAGGGTCGGACCTGCAGAGCGTGGCCGACGCAAGCGACACCTTGATCTTGATCATCGATCCACAAACCCCCTTCCTAAACAGCATCGGCGAACCCTTGTTGGATGGGGACTCCCAAGGCGGCTTTACAGCCACCAACGCCTTGACCGGAGACGACGAGCTGGAGCTGGTTTGGGAGCGCGGCTTTGACAGTGCGGCCCTGCCGACCATCGAGCTGGCACTGGGCACCAACAACCAGGACCTGAGCTTCCAAGCGTGGGGTACCTCCGAGGCCCAGGGCCGCGTGGCCGAGTCCGACCTTGTGGGACCGATCTCCTTCATCACCGACCAGGTGGTCTTGGTGACGGTGAGCGGCCTTGCGGTGCTGGAAACGCCGATCAATGACTGCAGCGATGAGACCGACAACGACGGCGACGGCTGGATTGATGCCGGAGATCCCGACTGCGCGAGCGGCATTGAAGAGCTGGGGCTAGGAAGCGATGCTTGTAACGATGGCCAGGACAACGACTCCGACGGCGCCGTCGACGCCGACGACCCCGAGTGCGATTCCGCCCAGGACGACCAAGAAGCCAGCGGCTGCACCGACGGACAGGACAACGACGGCGACGGCTGGACCGATGCCGACGACCCCGAGTGCGACACGGGCAGCGACGAGGAAGGCGTACGCATCTCCCGCGAGTGCAATGACGGCGTAGACAACGACTCCGACGGCGCCATTGATGCCGAAGACAGCGACT
>JBLHMA010000309.1:0-6828 GCA_047621545.1 Cognaticolwellia sp.
GCAGGCCGCGCTGGGCCCTGAGCGCATCGCCGAGCTTCTTATCGCCGCCGAAGAGATCACCATGCACGAGCAGCTCGAGGATTACCTCTTGGAGTTGGTCTCCCGCACCCGCAGCGATCCGCGGTTCGTGCGCGGCGTGTCTCCTCGTGGGGCCGAGGCCCTGTACCGAGCCGCCAAGGCTCTGGCGCTTGTTCGTGGAAGGGCCTTTGTCATCCCCGAGGACTTGCGCACCTTGGTCCTTCCCGTCTTGGCCCACCGGGTCATCCCGCGTGGAGAAGGCATGGCTGCCGCAGAGCGCGCCTTCAATGAGCTTCTCGCCGAGCTGCCACCACCGGCTTGAAGGGGGCTGGCTTGATGGAGGCTGGCCTGAAGGAGATGGGCGTGATGGAGTGGCGCCGCCGCTGGTCCCGCAGAGTGCACGTCCGACCGACCTCTTTGGGCTGGGCCTATTTGGGTGGGGTGTTGGGTGTGACGGTGGCGGCCTTCAACACGGGCAACAACCTGCTCTACGTCGTGCTGGCGTTGCTGCTGGCCATCCTGGTGCTCCAGTCTGTACTGGCCGAACTCAACTTGCGCGGGGTGCGCGTCAGCCGGCAGCTCCCAGCGGAAGTCTTCGCGTTCGAGGCGGCCCAGGGCGCCTTCCTCGTCTCCAAGCCCACTGCCCGCTTGCCTGCCTTTTCCCTGGAGATTCAAGAGATGGGGGCTGGAGAAGCCTGTGGCGCCGCCTTGGCTGTACCGGCTCAAGGCACCCAGTCCGTTCCTGCAGCTTGGACCTTCGCAGCCCGGGGCGAGGTCAGCTTGGGCGTGCTGCACGTCTCCTCCACCTTCCCCTTCGGCCTATTTCGGCGCTACCGAGAGCTGGATCTACCGGGGACATTGCTCGTCTACCCACGACGTGGTGTGCGCCCGACTGCACGCCAGAGCGCAGACAAGCGTGGAACCCACGGCAGCGCGGGGCAAGCCGGCGGGGAAGGGGACTTTGTTGGCCTGCGCCCCTACCAGCCCGGCGACCCTGTTCGCACCATCCACTGGCCCAACTCGGCTCGCGGACTTGGACCCTTGGTTGTCCAGAGAGCCATTGGGCACGCGCAGGAGGTGTTGATCCAAGTGCCGGGCACCCCTGGCCGGCTAGAGCAGGAGCTGGAGCGGGCCTGCGGGGAAGTGGTTCGTCACCTTGCACGAGGCCATGCGGTCGGGCTGGCCCTGCCCAAGCGTCGCATCGGTCCAGCTCAGGGGCCGGCCCATCGCCGAAGTTTGCTCGCTGCCTTGGCCACCCAGCCCGCGGAGTCCCCGTGAGTCGGGTCCACATGAGCTGGGACTTCACAGTTTGGGTCCCGTGAGCCCGGCCAAGCTGCAGGCGCGGCTCCTGCTGGGCTTTGTGCTCACCGCACTGGCCAGCCTCTACTTCGTCGAGCCATTCGGGCTGCAGATGGCGCTCGCGGGTGTGGCCGGTGTCGCGCTGGCCAGAGCGCGGGTTCACACCGCTCCCAAGCGCGAAGCCTGGCGCATTGCCACTGCCCTGGTGCTCATCGGCGCTGTGCTCGGGCCCCTCCTGCTCGGAGTGGACTGGCTGGATGCCGTGACGGCATTGGTGCTCTACCTGTTGGTTCATCGCATCCGCACTGGTCGGGGTGCGCGAGATGCACACTTTGTGCTGCTCTTCGCGGTCATGATCCAGCTGCTCTCCCTCCATCGGAGTGCCTCGGTGGGCCTAGCCTTGGTGTTGGCGGTTCAGGTCGCTCTGCTGCCGGGCCTGCTCTTCCTCACCCAACTGCAGGCTGTTGCGGAGCGCAACCGCTCCGTGGCGGGGACCGTTCAGGGACTCGGCAAGCTCCTCATCGCCCTGGGGGTCCTGGCTGGTGTGGGCACCGCCTTGCTCTTCGTGTTCATCCCCCGAGTGGATGCCCAGATCCTGGCTGAGCTTGGCAACCAGCAGGACCTCGCCGGGTTCAGTGAGCAGGTGGAGCTGGGCGACATTGGAGAGATCAAGGACAACCCCCAGCGGGTCATGCAGGTGCGTGTCACCAACGCCAGTGGCACTCCTCAGTGGGGACCTTTCTACTTTCGAGGGCTTGCGCTCACCCACTTTGACGGTCGCCGGTGGACCCTGAGCCAAGAGCGTCCTGGATTCCTGAGCGGGGACTCCGTCGTGCCAGTCCAAGAGGCGACCTGGCTGCGACAGGACATTCGCATGGAGGCTCTGGACGGCGCACCGGTCTTTGGCATTGCCCAGATCGAGCATGTAGTGAGCGATGACGTACTCTCGGTGTTGGGTACCGGCGACATGCGCTTCCGCGGCTCAGGACTCCCGAGGGACTATGTGCTGTTCTCGGATCCCAACGCGCTGAGAGAGCGACCTGGTGATCTGGATGGGGCACTTCAGCTCCCCGGTGACCTGGACCCCGAGGTCATCGCCCTGGCTGACAGTATCGCAGCCGGCACCGCGGGCTCATGGGACACCGCTGCGGCCTTGGAGCAGCACCTCCGTCAGGGCTTCGAGTACACCCTGATCCCGGAGCCGGAGACCCGTGGTCAGCCGCTCTCCACCTTCCTGCTCGACTCCAAGAAGGGGCACTGCGAGTACTACGCCACCGCCTTGGCCGTGATGTTGCGCACCCAAGGTGTCCCCGCCCGGGTGGTCAACGGCTTCTATGGGGGCCAGCCAAATGAGCTGGGTGGCTTTCTTAGCGTGCGCCAGAGCGACGCCCACTCCTGGGTGGAGGCGTGGTTGGGAGGAAGCTGGGTGCGCCTGGATGCGACCCCCGCTGCTCCTGGCCTTGTTGGCCCTGGGCTGATCACCCAACTTGCTCAAGCGGTCGAGGCCAAATGGCGCCAAGGCTTGCTCTCCTACGATCTGGATCGCCAGATGGAGTGGAGCCGTGCATTGGGCACCCAGCTGTTGGGCGCGGAACCACAGGCCGCGGGGGTGGGCGCCGGCTTGGGGGGTGGGGGCTTGGTTGGGGTGTTCGTGCTCGGGGCGCTCGTGGCCGTCGCTCGGACTCTTCAGCTCCTCAGTCAGAGAACGACTTCCACTCAAGACCGACTTGGAAAGCTGTTTTCGAAGGCCCGAGTTCTGGCTGACAGCAGGGGCTACACCATTCCTCAGGCCCTCCCCCCACTGGAGGCCGCACGCTATCTGCTGGCCCAAGCGGGCCCAAGCGCGGCCCCGATGGAGGAGCTGGCCTGGTTGCTCTATGCGGTCCGGTACGGCGGAGAAGAGGAGGGACCCTGCTTGGCAAAGGGCCGAGACGCCCTCTCCCGACTTGCTGGCTTGACGGTGTTTGAACCCGGGGCTTGATTCAGGCGGTTGACGGGAGCCAGTTGGCGCGGCTAATCGGCTTGTGATGACACCTGATCTTCCTGCCGCTCACCGCACTCTGGGGCAAGCCCTCCGAGACACTGCAACCCGCTGGCCAGAGCGCGACGCTCTGCTCTCTGAGCAGCGCTGCCTGACCTGGGCTCAGCTTGACGCGGAGGTGGACCAGCTCGCCGGGTTGCTTCACAGCCTCGGTGTGAAGAAGGGCGATGTAGTCGGCGGAGTGATCACCAAGCGGCCCGAGGTGGTGACCACCTTCTTGGCCTGCGCGCGGATCGGGGCGATGTACGCGCCGGTGAACTTCAAGCTGCACATGGACCGCGTGCGCTTTCAGTTCGACAACGCGGACATCCGCTGTGTGGTGACCGAAGCAAGCTTCGACAAGGTGCTCAAGCCCTTGATGCGCTTCCTAAACGATCCGGCCAAAGTCGTTTACGTCGGAGAGCTGGGGCGCCATGGAACCACCCAGTACAGCACGCTCAGCGAGCACGGGGACCCGGGTGTAGAGACCTCGCCGGAGGAGCCCTGCTACCTGAACTACACCAGCGGGACCACTGGGGAGCCCAAGGGGGCGTTGACCTCGCACTTCAACATCCTCTACCAGGCCCTGACCGCCTTTGACGGGGACACCGGCCTGACCCCAGATGGATTCGAGGGCATGGGTTTTTCGACCCCAGACGTCTTCCTGGGCATGTTCAGCGTCTTTGCCCACCCCCACGAACTCTTCCACCGCAGCTTGGTCTGTGGTGGGGCCTTTGTCATCGTGGACAGCCTGAACCCCCGCATTATCGCCCGGGCCATCCAGGGCTTCTCCGTGACCTGGATGATGGCGGTGCCCAGCTTCTACGAGATGCTGCTGGACCACATGCAGGCGGGCGGGGAGAAGCTGACTTCTCTTCGCGTCTTGGAGAGCGGTGGTGCCTTTGTCAGCGCGGAGACCCTGCGCAAGATGGAAGAGGCTTTCGGGGCGAGCTTTATGCCTGTTTGGGGGTCAACCGAGACCACTGGGGTAGCGGTGGCCATGCGCCCAGACCGGTCCAGAAAGCCTGGCACTACAGGAACGCCCATCTCCGGCTACGAGGTCAAGGTCGTCGACTCTCACGGCCGCGAATGCAAGCCTGGCGAGACGGGCGAGATGCTGGTTCGTGGACCCGCCGTCATCACCCAATATCTGAACAACCCCGCGGAGACCGTCACGCTCTTCGTGGCCGGCTGGTACCACACTCGGGATCTGGTCACGCGGGGCGAAGACGGGTTCATCCAGTTTGTGGGGCGCCGCAGCGACATGCTCAAGATCGGTGGCATTCGTGTGTACCCTTTGGAGATCGAGCGCGTCATCAAGGACCACCCTCAAGTGCGAGATGTGGTCGTGGTGCGGGCTGAGGAGCGGGTGCGCGGGGAGATCGCACGGGCGGTCATCTCCACCGTTCCCGGCTCGGACCTGACCGTGCGCAGTGTGCAGTCTTACTGTCGCGACCGTCTGGCTGTCTACAAGGTGCCCCGCATCGTGGAGTTCTGGGACGAGGTCCCAAAGTTGCCCAACGGAAAGCTCAACCGCCGTGCCGTTGTGGATGTCCCGGCCAACGCCAAGCGGGATGACCGCGAGTGACCCAGTCTGGAAGCCAGCCGGCGAACGCCAACTGGAAGAATCCGGTCCTGCTGGTCAAGGATCTTGGCGGGTTGGCCCTGTATTATCCCGGTCAGGCCCTGCTGGCGCGGCTTCCACGGTCTGTGTTGGGTCACGCCGCAAGGGTGGGTGGAGATGCTGTACGGAAGATCGCCAAGGCCGAGCGTCGTATCGCCCTGGATGAGCTCAACAAGCTCTTCGGGGACGAGCCTCTTCCCCACGACGAGTGCGAGATACTAAGGGAAGCCTACCGCCAGACCATGTTCAATGAGTTGGAGGTCCTGCGCTACCCGCACTTGAGTCCCGACACGGTCGACCAGGTCTGTGTGGTCGAGGGCCGGGAGCACCTGGATGCCGCGCTGGAACGGGGCAATGGCGCCATCATCTTGATTGGTCACTTCGGGGCCAACCAGATGATTATGCCGGCCCTGGGGCACGCGGGCTACCCCATGAATCAGCTCTCTGCGCCGCCGCCTGTTTGGGCCGACATCCTGCGGGAGACGCGGACCACACCGCTGTGGGAGAAGGTGCTGGAGCGCCGGTGGGAGTTGGAGCAGCGGCTGCCGGTGCGACACATCAACGTTTTTAAGTTCCTGCGACCCGCCTTAGAGTGTCTGCAGCAGAACCAAGTTCTGGGTTTGGCTTTCGACGGGGGTGGTGGCAGGCGCTGGACCACTGTGGACTTTATGGCGCGGCAGGCAAATGTGTCGGTTCAGCCGGCTCAGTTGGCGCGGAAGACCGGAGCTGCGATTTTGCCGACGGTGGTTGTACGGGAGCCCGGTGACCGCAAGCACCGCGTGATTATTGGAGCGCCTCTGGAGCTGACCTGGACCAAGGATAGGACTGGGGACATGCAGCGGGCGATGCAGTGCTACGTAGATGTATTCTCTGAGTGGGTGCGAAAGCATCCGGCGCACTACCTGAACTTTATGTTGTTGCGACACAAGGTTCGGGCGACAGACGTGGTGCCGTACTTTAGGGATTATCCGGTGGCAGAAGGGCAGATGAGTGCGGATGAGGCGCAGGCGCACTTGCAGAAGGCTGGGAAGGGCTCCGAGTAGAGCGGCTGCATCCCCTCGTCTCGCTGGTTCTTCCTCCGTCCAGCGTCCTCGTACCCCAGTACATCGCCCCAGTTGGTATCGGGTCATGACCGATATAGTCTTGGTCTTCTATCAGAAGTCGCTCACCTCGGCGGTCCCGGCAACGGTTCTGTAGGTGCCCTCAGCGATCGCGAAGTCGATCCAGGCGATTGGGGCGAGACAGTAATGCCTGATGCGATTGCCCAGTTCCCTCTTTCTTTCGCGAAGATGCCAGCTAC
The DNA here is from genome assembly GCA_047621545.1 of Cognaticolwellia sp. GTDB lineage: Bacteria > Myxococcota_A > UBA796 > UBA796 > CAJQPC01 > CAJQPC01. Next base: position 6,262 of record JBLHMA010000309.1, read on the forward strand.
GAAACCGAGGACCGTCCAAACGGCGAGGTAGAGCAGGATGATGGGAACGATATGTAAGCGCCATAGATCAGGCCTTGGGCGTTTCAAGCCATTGGCGGGCTGGCGCAGCAGAGTCAAGAATCTCACGCCCAATCTCCGGAACTGTAAACCGCTTCCCATACTTGGCCTCCAGCTCCCCACACCGCGTCACAAACCCAGCAATCCCACCATCCACTTGGTCTACAAACTGGACTACCCCACCGGTCCAAGCCGGGAATCCAATCCCCAAAATACTGCCGATGTTGCCGTCTTCTGGGCTGAGTAGAACGCCGTCTTCAAAGCACTGCAGGGCACCAATGGCCTGGCCATAGAGCATCCGGTCGACCAGATCTTGGAGCAGCTCAGCATCCCCGTCGGCCAGAGCCTGCTCTTCGGAGAGCTCGAAAACCTCCCACAGACCCGACCACAGTCCCTGCCGCCTGCCATCCACATAGTCATAGAACCCTGCTCCTCCGGCTCTTCCGGTGCGCCCCGTGGCCACCAGGGCCTCGAGAATGGCCTTGGCTGGATGCGGCGCATGCCCAGCGG
>JBLHMA010000310.1:0-6810 GCA_047621545.1 Cognaticolwellia sp.
GAAGGCGCTCCTTGATCTGAGCCAGCTCGGGGGCCAGGTGTTGCTGGAGCAGTTCGTCGCCGGAATGGAGATCACTGTCGCGGTCTTGGACGGTCATGCTTTTCCAAGCGTCGGCATCGTTCCGGCGAGCGGGACCTTCGACTACGAGGCCAAGTACGTTGAGGGCAAGACCCTCTACCAAGTGCCTGCCCAGGTTTCCCCTGAAGTGGACCGTGCCGCGCGCCAATACGCCCTTGTGGCCTACGAAAGTCTCGGCCTGCATGGAGTGGCGCGCGCGGACTTTATTGTGGACGCTGAAGGGGTGCCTTGGTTCCTGGAGATCAACACCCTGCCGGGTATGACGGGCACGAGCTTGTCGCCTATGGCCGCGTCTTTGGAAGGCATGGACTTTCCTTCCTTTGTTGAGGCCATCTTGATGGGCGCTCGCTGCGAGAAGCAGCCCGTCAAAGGCTTCAAGGATCCTTGAACAACGACTTCCAGGTATTTACTTGTCAAGAGCACTCGGCTCTTGGTAAGAAATGTAGACAAAGCTGACTGTGTGCGGAAAATGAGTAGGTTGGAGCAGATGCTGGAGACCCTTCAGCGCCCCTCGTGGGTGGATGGGGTCGTGCGCCGAGGGCGCGTGGCGCTCGCAGCTTTGCTGGTAAGTGGTGGCCTCGTTCTCGGATGCAGTCACTACGAGTCCTTCGCACGGGTTCAGAGCGTGCAGGTCGTGGGTGCAGACCATGCGGGCCAAGCGGCCATCCGACACCTCGCAGACCTGAGCTTGGGCGAGTCCCTTTTGCTTATTGATACCCAGCGATCCTTGGACCAGGTTGCCGCGCACCCTTGGGTCAGAAATGTAGAGCTCTCCCGCAGGCTTTCGGGCGAGGTTCTCATCACAGTGGAAGAGTACGAGTCGGCTCTGCTTCTAGCAAGCCATAGGGGCCTGTACCGGGTCTCTCCCGATGCGCATCTCTTTGTGCGTGCACGGGGTGGCGACCTGGATCAGGTGCTCCTTACCGGTCTGAGCCCAGAGCTCTTGGACCAACAGGGACCGCTCTCTCAGCGCATCATTTTTGATGCCTTGGCGGTGCTCGCTCGAGTGGATTCCAGTTCCGCGATTTCGCGGGATGATCTTTCGGAACTCCACTTTGATCCACTGCTTGGTTTTTCCCTACTGATGCGCAATGGCACCGAGATCCGAATCGGTTACCTCTCGCCCGATCAGGCCATCACGCGCCTGGATGCGATGGTGCAGCGCGGTCTGGACCTGAGCGAACCCACCCTGGTCGACCTTGACCTGGATGGCTTGGCTCTCGCAACGCCCTTGGCCGCCCTGCGGTCTGTTCCGGGCACCCCCCCTTCTTGATTTCCCTCCTGAGCTCCTGCTCAACAAATCCCTCCTCTCTCCCCCTCCTGGAGTCTCTCCTATGAACATCGAGCTCATCGAAAACGAGCTGTCCGACGGCGCGAAGATCAAGGTGATTGGCGTTGGGGGCGGCGGTAACAATGCAATCAACACGATGATCGCCTCCGGCATGACCGGCGTTGAATTCATCGCTGTGAACACCGACAGCCAAGACCTGCGTCGCAGCTTGGCCACCCGCCGATTCCAAATGGGCGGTCAGCTCACCCGTGGACTGGGCGCTGGTGCCAACCCCGAGGTGGGCCGCGAGGCAGCCTTGGAAGATCGTGACCGTCTCTCCGAGCTGGTCGTTGGCGCAGACATGGTCTTCGTGACTGCAGGCATGGGCGGCGGTACCGGTACTGGCTCTGCACCCATCTTGGCTCAGCTTGCCAAGGAAGCTGGCGCACTCACTGTAGGCGTGGTCACTCGCCCCTTCTGGTTCGAGGGCAAGAAGCGCCGTCGTCAGGCTGAGGAGGGCATTGAGACCCTCAAGGGTGTGGTCGATACCTTGATCACCATCCCGAACCAGCGCCTGATCTCGATGGCCAACGAGCGCACCACCATGAAGGAAGCCTTTCACTTGGCCGACCAAGTGTTGCTGCAGGCTGTGAAGGGCGTCTCGGACCTGATCAACAACGAAGGCATCGTCAACGTCGACTTCGCCGACGTGCGCACCACCATGGCAGCCAAAGGCGTCGCTCTGATGGGCGTGGGCACCGCTAGCGGTGAGCACAAGACCGTGGACGCCGCACAGCGCGCCATCTCCAGCCCTTTGCTGGACGATGTGAGCATCTCTGGCGCCACCTCCGTGCTGATGAACATCACGGGCAACTCCAACCTGACCATGTACGAGATCAACGAGGCCTCGACCCTGATTCAGGAGGAGTGCCACGAGGACGTGAATCTGATCTGGGGTTGGGTCATCGACGACACGATGGAAGACGAGACCCGCGTGACTGTCATCGCGACGGGCTTTGAAGAGGCCCGCCAGCAGGCCCTTCCCAGCGTCGAGCGGCGCGTTGCAGCCCAGGTTGCAGGCGGTGGACGCCAGAATCGGGGTGGTGGTCGCAAGCAGCTCTCCAGCGGCTTTGACTTGAACCACGACGACTACGACATCCCGACCTTCTACAAGAACGCGGACTGAGTCGTTCCGCTGAGCCTTTGGGCTTGGGAACTCCATCGCCTCGCCCATTCGGGTGGGGCGTTGTCGTTTTTGGAGCTCGAGATCCCTAAGCTGTAGGCCGAACAGCGAGGGTTGGGCATGGGACCAGAGCTACTTGAACAGATCCGTGAGGCGCTGGGGGAGAGCCGCCTCAGTGAACTGGCGCAGTACTTTGTAGAAGCGGCCTGCGTCGACGAGCTGGGGGCCATGCTGGAAGGAGAGAAGGTCGATCTGCCTGCGATAGTCGGCTTGGGCGGTCTGGAGGGCTGCACTCCGGCCAGCCTGAACTGGATCGAGATCCAGGGGTTCCGCGGGGTTGCTCAGCGAAAGCGCCTGACCCTCAAGACAGGGGCGGGTCTGACGGTAGTGTTGGGTCGAAACGGAAGCGGCAAGTCCAGCTTTGTCGAGGGGTTGGAGACTCTGCTCACCGGCACAAGCACTCGCTGGAACGCGCGTCCCAAGGAATGGGAGGAAGGGTGGCTCAATGTGGACCATGACTGCGCCAAGCCTGTCGTGCTCAAGGCCGGCTTCTCCTTGGAGGGCGAAGGCGAGGTCATCTTGGAGCGGCGCATCGAGAACCCCCAGGCTGGAGGTTTACCAACAGGGGATGGCCAATTTTTCGACAACACCACGCTCGCAGATCGTGGTTGGCTCAGCGCCCTCGAGAGCACCCGCCTCTGCTGAGCTACTCGGAGCCGGGCCGCCTGGCCAGCTCTCAAGTCTCAGCGTGAAGGACCACTGAAGCAGCGTGAAAAGAAGCTTCCGGTGCTCAAGGCCCCGCTCGCTGAGAGCCAAGCTCCCCGCGCGGAGGGGGCGGCTTAGGCCATCCAGGCCAACGTCCTGGAGATTCAGCGAGAGAGCCAGTCGGTGTTCCGCCCTCGAGGAGCGGGCTGGCGCGGTGCAGTAGGCCCTCAAGGACGCCCGCCGGGTGGCCTACGCAGAGACGGAGCTGGGCCACGCGCTGGTCTCCGACCTTTTGCCCATTCACTGCCGCAAGGCCCTGGAGGCGGCCGTCGCCCAGCGCATTCGAAGGGACAAGCTTGGCAGCGGCGTGCTCTTCGCAGACGTGGAGCGCGAGATCTCAGACTGCCATGGGGTCAACAAGCTGCTGGCCTTGGCCCGCTTTGGGAACGCGAACAAGGGCGCTCAGGTACTGCCCCCTCTGAACAACAACAACCGGCGCCTGACCGACGCGTACAGGGCTAGCAAAGAGGGGAGTCACGGAGGATCAGCTTCAGGTCTTACATCTGCGCTTTCCAGACCGAGAGGTGGCTGGAAGGGTCGCCTGGACCTGGGAGGTGCTGCCCCCAGGGCGCAAGCAGCTCAACGAGTGGGAGGCCTGTGTGCGGGAGTTTGTGGCCGCCGTTTAGGGCGTGTCCTGGCATGCCAGGGTGTAAGAAAACCCGTGCCAACTTGGCACGGTTCTTTCGGAGCTTTAGAAACACGCGGTAGACGCTGCTGGGGCGGTCTTGTAAAGTTGCTCATCCTTCGGAGGTTTTTCCATGCTCGCATCCCTGCTCCTTGTCTCTCTCGCTTCTGCTGAAGAGGGCGGTATTTCGGACGCTGAGACTAGCTTTACCGGTGCAATCATCTTGGAAGGCAAGGTGGATGCGAGTTTTGGTGAGTTCGGAGAGGGCTGGTCGAGCATGGGGAACCAGACCGAGTATGCGTACTGGTCTGGAAACACGCTGTATGTTGGTGCCGAAGATGAGTTCGGCAACACCATTGATGGAATCGTCGAGTTCTTCTGGTTCGAGAGTTCCATCGATCGTGGCTCCGACTTTTACGTGGCCTCAATCAAGTCCCGGACCAACCCGAACTTGGACGAATCCAGGCTCGCTGTGTCCAGTTCGCTGCCAGTTCAGGAAGTCTGGGCCGAAGCGGACTTCGGCAGTGGCCAGGCCTTCCGCTGGGACTGGAGCTTGCCTTTCGAGAACTATGGTCTCGAGTCCTACGGGCAAGCCACCCTACGGAACAGCTACGGCATTGGTGGGTCAGCCGAAGGGTCCGCCATGGCTGCGAAGAAGGTCACGGACGAGGCCACGGGTGCAACTGCTGAGGTTTCAGTCCAGGCGAAAGGCAACGTCTCCAGCGAGTACAACGTCAAGACGGAGTACACGACGGAGCTCTGGTCTTGGTACACCGATGTCGACGGTCGCCCAGGGGAGATGATCTGGAGTACCACCTTAGACAACATGTCCAAGGACGAAGAGAGTGCTTACTATGAGTACTTCTTGGTCATGCAGGCTGACGAAGGGCAGGCTTTTGTGGTCGATTCGCTTCACTTCCATGGTGGGACTGAGAGCTCCTGGGTGGGATGGGATCAGAGCTTCTCGGTTGTCATGCACGACATCGAACTCTCTCGCCCGGCCTACACCCCGGACGAGCCAGATGACACCGGTGACACCGGTGAGGACACTGGCGTTGAAGATACCGGTCCCTTTGATACGGGCGATACCGGCACTGAAGAGACTGACCCATCCGCAGGCGGCCCTGGAGGCGGGCCCTCGAACCCTTTCGCCGACCCCGGTGAGGAGAGCGGTGGCTTCTTTGGTTGCAGCAGCGTCGCAGGCGGCTCGTTCGCAGGCTTCGGTCTGCTCTTGGCTGGATTCGCTTTGGTCTTCCGCCGTCGCGATTGAGTTGAGAACTGCGCTGAGCAAGGGCGGACCTTCGAGAGCCACCCGCAGTCACCATCTTCGATGCCGCCAAACTCGGCCGCGGCGTCGTAGTGGGTGAGCGTGCCTTCGAGGGGGCCTATAAACAGCCAAGTGGTGTTGTTGTCCTGGTCTAGTGCTTGGAATGCCGCTAGGTCGGAGATGTCATCTCTATTGGTGTCTCCTGTGGCCATCCCCAAACCAAAGCTGCTGCCTCCTCCTTTCCCCTGGATGGATGCGTCCGCATCTCCAGCGTCACCACCGCTGGTCCAGCCCGAGGCATCGCTCAAGAAGACGTAGGCAAAGCCTATGTTGCTCCAAGTGGATGTTGATTGCCTGGGGGCCGAGACGGCCCAGTCGGTGTACCCGCCCCCGTTGAAGTCACTAGTCTGCGGACTGTTTCCGAACTGGGTGTCTTCGTACGCCCCCTCAAAGCGCCATGCCACATCGGAGATCCTGAAGTCGGCCGCGGCCCAAGTGCTTTGCTCAAGTAGATACATGCTGTCTGTCAATGGCTCGCTGATCAGGAGCCCGTCGATGCCATCACCGTCAAAGTCGGCGGACTCAAGTCCGTGTAGCCAGCTCAGCTGGTCACCTTCATCGCTCCTGTAGAGCTGAATCTCCGCTCCATAGACTGGATCTCCGTCCTTAGGGAGCGATGTCCAAATCCAGACAGCGCCTGTGTTGTGGAGCCATCCAACGTTCCCCAGCGCCAACGCGCGCTTACTGCCTCCGACTTCCAGTCCTGCGGCAGAGTAGCCGAACCCTGGCCATCCTGCGGAGACCTCGACCTGGGTCCCGGGGCCTGAACCGGCCCCCAAGAACAAGTGCGCCTCATCACTGTCCTTTTCAAGGTCGCCGGCGACCCACAGGTCTCCGTAGCTGTTCCCATCGATGTCCCCAACGTCGATGAACGCTGCGCCGGCTCCCTGACCTTCGGTTGAGAAGTAGGACTGCCACTCTGAATCCTTCTTCTCTGTCCCTTCTGAGATTGGAGTCGAGTACGCACCTATCCACCCAGCATCGGTTCCTGTAAGCGCCTCCCCTGGTGCGCCGATTATCAAGGTGGCGGATGGGTTTCCTGAACTGCTGGAAAATCCAGTGAGGCCCGTCCCGAGGCACTCTTTGTCGTATGCACCCCAGATCATGATGTCCCCCTTCGACACCTTGTACTCCCCAACCAAGCCACATTCCGGCGCCCCACACTACAATCATTGTCCAACCCGTCACCGCACACCTCCGCGCGCCAAGGATTGAACTCCTTGATCTGGTCGTCGCGGTCTCCGCCCTTGTCGACGTAGCCTTCGGGCAGCTCGCAGGCCTGCAGAGCTTCCGCGTCGTCACCAAAGCCGGCCCCGTCATTGTCTAAGTAGTAGGTCTCCCCAGAGCTTAGGTCGACGTCGTCCGCGTCATCCGCCAGACCGTCGCAGTCGTTGTCGATTTCGCCGTCACAGATTTCGGCTGCGGCCGGGTTGTCAACGCATCGCGGTCATCGCCGTCTCCGGGCACGTCCGCGTAGTCCTCCGGAAGGAAACAGGACTCGAGGGCTGCTGCGTCATCGCCAAAACCGTCCAGGTCCCAGTCTCGGTAAAAGGTCCCAGCGT
>JBLHMA010000311.1:0-6796 GCA_047621545.1 Cognaticolwellia sp.
CTCTCCCCCGACGAGGCCAGACTGCAAGCGCTCGCACGGCGCTACGAAGCCCTCTGCCCAGACCCGGACTTCTACATCACGAACGGGGCCGCTTGGTACGTGACCAGCGGCGACTCCAACGACTGGTCTCTGGGACGCCGGGGGACCTTGGAGTTCACTTTAGAGACTTGGGTGGACAAGGCCCCACCCGCCGATCAGCTGGACGACCTGCTCGGACTGCACATGAGCGCCATCGCCGACATGCTGACCACCCCTGTGCCACTGCGGGTCGACGTGCGGGACGCAGACAGCGGTCAACCTCTCCAGGCCCAACTCAGCGTAGGGACACGGGCCAGCGCCTTTTATACGGGCCCCGAAGGTGTGGCGTGGCGCATCTTGGAGACCGGCGTCTACGAACTGCAGGTCCTGGCCCCTGGCTACACCACCCAGAGCGTGGAACTCAGGCTGCCCGCCGACGAGAACACTGAGATTTTTGTAAACCTAGAAGCTACCTCGGTCCTGGAGTTTCGGCCTGAACCTGCCTTTCTGGCCTGTTGTGATGCACAGAGCGTGTCGATTCCTGGGCTGAACACACAAGAGGTGCTGACTTTGAGCCGTCCCGGAGCCGAATCCGTCGACCTGCAGCCCGGCCCCCAAGGTTGGACCGCAGACCCGACGCTGCTCATTCCCGGGCCGTGGACTATCCAACATCCCCAGGGCGTCCTGCCCAACGCTCTGCTCGTCGGCGCACAGGGGGGCTTGATTCAGCTGGAAGAGGCCAAAATATCCGGTGATACTCTGGTTGTACGCGCCCAAGGCTTGGGACCTGGCAGCCGCATTTTCGCCCTCTCTGGCTCAACCCGAGGCCTGGTGGAGCTCGACGTCCTCTCCGAGAGCGACACCTTGTTGGTGGTCCAAGCGCCTGACATCCCAGGAGAGAATGGAACCTTGGACCTGATGCTGCTGTCCAAGGGGGAAGCACTGGCCATCATGGACCTTCTGGGCACACCGAAGCTGGACCCGGGCACGCTCGCCGACCCCACTGACACCGGAACTCCTGCGGAGGCATGGGGACCGGTGCAGGGTTACGGCGGCTGCTCCCACAGCCCGGGACCCCTGCCCCTTTGGGGCGCATGGTGGCTCGCCCTGGCCCTTGGACTCCGGAGACGCCCATGCCCTTGAGAACCCTTCGTATCCCAGCCCTGGCCGCCGTAATGGCCCTGACGGCCTGCGACCGTGACCAGGTCTACGACCAAGGCACCTTCTCGGACAACGTCTACCTAGCCTACCAAGAGTGCCGGGAGGGTGAGATTCGAATGCTCACCTCCAAGCACAACATCCAGACCGCTTTCGAGCCCTGCGGCTCCAACAACTTCGTGAGCTTCGCCTGGGCTCCCGACGGTGTGAATCTCTACTTCCAGCTGCCCATGTCCGCCCACATCATGAACGGCGAGACAAAGGAAGTTGTGGCCTTGCCCACGGAGGTGCCCGTCGCGCCTGTGGCTTGGCTCAGCCCAGAGCTCTTGGTGCTCCCCCTCAGCCCCCCGGTTGGCAGCACCGACCCCCGCTTGGTGCTCTTTGACCGGGTGCAAGCCAACATGAACACCGTGAGCCTGGCCGGGATCCAGGACCCCGCGGACCTGCACTCCGAAGGCACCCGAAACACAGTGCTCTACACCGGCCTGAAAGATGGAAAGCGCCAGGTGTACCGGGCCAGCTTTGACACCAGCGAGAGCGAGCGCGTCTTTGAATGGTTGGGCCCAGATGTGGAGAACTTCACCTACTCCGCTCAGCTTCAGCTCATCGGCGTCAAGTCCGGTGACCAGGTCCTGGTCTACCAGACCGACGGCTCCATGCTCTACCGCTTCGACGACGCCAGCACGATTCACTTCCACCCAGGCGGCCGCTACTTCGCATTGGAGAGCCTTGGCGAGCCCATCTCGCCCTTCGACCAGCGAACCTGGAACGAGGTCAGCGAGCAAGCGCGCGAGCGGGAGGAGCGCCGCCTGGCCGAGTGGCTCGAGCAGCAGCCCGACTGGGTAGAGAAAGAGGTTGAACCTCCGGTCATGGACATCTTTGACGTGGCCCTGGACAAGCGCTTTCGCCTAGGCTTCGTCTATGGCGATCGCTTCCAGTGGTACCCCGCCCAGGACTTCTACGCGTCATTCGTCCTCTGGGGCATGGAGGGCAAGGAGCTGAACCGAAATGTGGCTCTGACCCAACTACACGAGAGAGTCCGCATGGCTGCAAACGGCGAACTCACAATGGGGGTGACCGAGCGGCCCTTCACCCCGATGGAGCCAAGCGCTCCCCAAGTCAAAACTCCCAAAGCTGAGCAACCCACTCCGGAACAGCCTAAGCCGGCTGTAGAGGGTGCTCCCTGACCCCCCCCGTGACCCATGGATACTTCTACACCCCCCATGGAAGACGGAAGTTTATTCTTTATACAGTGATTGCGGGCTCTTAGAGTCTTGGCATGACTCCTGCTTTGTGTTGGTCGCACACAGACAGGAGAGCCCATGTCCACCCAAGCCGCCAGGACCCCTACGGGTCGACGCGAAGAGTTAATTCTCGCCCACTACCCCATGGTTAGAAAGGTCGCCTACCGCATGGTGAGTCGCTTTCCTTCATGCGTGGAAGCCGAAGACCTGATCACCATTGGGACCTTGGGGTTGATCGACGCGGTTGACCGCTTTGAAGAGACGCGCTCCATCAGCTTCTCAGCCTACGCACGGATTCGAGTGCAAGGTTCCATTCTGGATGAACTTCGCAAGGAGGACTGGATCCCCCGTTCGGTCCGCAACCGCCACCAGACCATCCTCAAGACCAAGGACCGCCTCCGCGAAATCTTGGGTCGGGAGCCCGACCACAACGAGCTGGCCACAGCACTCGAGGTCACCCCCGAGCGCCTCAGCGAGATGATTCGGAGCTCTACCCTGCGCAACGTGGTCTCCCTCGAAGACAGCACCGGTGCCAGCGACGAGCCCATCCACAGCTTCCTGCCCAGCCCCGATGACACCCCCTGGGAGGCCGCAACCCAGGCCGACGCCGCCGCGCGCGTCAAAGAGGCGCTGGCCAGCCTGCCCGACAGAGAGAAGCAGATCGTGGAGCTGTACTACTACCAGGACCTCAGCTTCAAGGAGATCGGCAAGCTGCTCGGCGTCACCGAGAGCCGGGTCTCCCAACTCCACAGCCGACTGCGCATCCGATTGGGCTCTCGCCTCCAAGATCTGATGCACGATCCTTTGGAGCTGCTGCAGGCCGCCTAAGACCGGACCAGCGTGCCGACTCTGCCTGCAAGGGAAAGCCCCCTAATCTTGCAGGCAGCGTGCGATCTGCGTCCTGGCGTCGGCTTGGAAGACAACCCCCTGCGCAGTCGGTCGTCCACACTTCTCCTCTCCATTGACCAACACGCAGGGACTGACCAGCCTCCCATCGGGAGGCGGGTCTCCACCAGCTCGAATGCCGCAGTGGACCGGCCCCCGAAAAAAATCCAGACCGATACGAAAGCTCTGAACCCGCAGGTCGAAGCGGTTGGACACATGGTCTCGGTAGACCGCCAACGCCGCGGTAATTGGGGAGAGCTGCTGCAGCTGCGCCGGGCTGGCGGGAACCAGGTTGATCAAGGAACCCGGGGGCAGCTGAATGCGGATCTTGCCCAGGTGCTCCTCTTGATTGAAGGACACTCTGAGCTGCACCGTTCCCTGGATGTAGGGCGCCAGTGCGACCGAGAGCGCAGTCACGCCTTCCTGTTCAGAGAAGTAGGACTTGTGGAGCGCCCCAATGCCGTCCCAAACGATCTCAATGGGGACCAGCTCGGCCCCCTCAGCGCTCTCTGGCGCCAACGAGGCCACCATGGGTGGCTGCTCTTCGAGTAGCGCTTCCGCAGCTGCGAGAGCCTCCTCCGCTGTAGGACCAAGAGGCTTGGGAGGCGGAGGATCCGAGCAGCCCATATTCAACACCAGCCCTGCAAAGAACAGGGCCACTAAAGTGCGTCGTGGACCGCTCCCACTCAGATCAGGCCCTTGCGCTTCTTCACTTCGCGCATCGCCTTCTGCATCGCGATCTCGTAGTCGACGGTGCCTTCGCGCTCGTTCTTGATGCTCGCGATGGCTTCCGCACGCAGCGCACCCTCGTCCACGTCGTGGCTGCGGAGCAGGTCCAGAGTCTTACGCCAGAGCAGCGCGTCCTCTGTGTAGACCTCTTCAACGAAACGGCTGATCATGAAGTTCTCGATAAACTGGCGGGCCAGGAACTTACCGACAGCTTCTCCGGTCGGGTGGTTCCACTCCTCTGCCACACGGCTGCGCCACTTACCGTACTGGTCGTAGCTGACGCTGGCGATGCTCATCTGCTCCTTGACCCGCTCCCGAAGCTGAAAGTCGCGGCGGAGGTACTCCTCCATGATCGAGACCAGATCCAGCTCTGCCTCGCCCTGGTTCTCGGGCTCAACCTCAATGTCCCCTCCATTTACGAGTTCGGAGATGACGTTGTTGGCGATGGCCGGAATACGGGCGCGGTAAAGCTTCATGGCAAGCCTCCTTGATTAGGGCGCCTTAGCCCAGCGTGTGCCCTGGGGCCACGCTGGGTCACTCCCCTTGAGCCTCCTCGAAGGCCATCATCATCTGGTCCAGTGACAGGGGATCGGCTCGATCTCGCCCCGACAAGGTCCACGTGGCGTCGCTGGATGGCGAGAAGCGCTCGCGAATCTTGTCCTTTGCAAAGGACAAGTAGGCCTTTTGGGTCTGCTCGATGTCGTAGCGGTGCACGTCCACCAGAGTGGTGCCGTAAGATCGGCCAAAAATCATCGCTCCCTCGGTGCGCACGACCACGTAACCTTGGAAGAGGAAGTCCAGGTCTCGCCTGGAGATCGCTGATTGGCTTGGCGAGGAGGGCTCTGAATCGAAGGGCATGTCGGGCTCTTCGAGATCCAGGTCCAGGCCCAAATCGGGAAAGACCGGCGCCTCGGAGCCAGCACTGGTCGGCAGATCGTCGTCCCACTCTCGATCCAGGGAGCTCTCTTCCAAAAAGTCCATAGCCCCCAACGCTTGACCCGGGCTGAGCAGAGGCTCGCCAATCTCCACAGACCGGCTCATCCCGTCTTTCCAGTCAACGTCCCCACTGTCGTCCAGGCTGGCTTGGCTGGGCTCGGGCGGCGGTAAGAAGAAGCCCTCCCCATCATTGCTCAAGGGGATGTCTGGGGCCATGTCGGCAAAGTCGTCCTCCCCCTCGTCTTCGAAGGACAGATCATCGGTGGCTCCGAGTAGATCGTCGCCAGACGCGATTGTCCCTGAGTCATCCAGCTCTGAGTCGTCGTCTTCGTCGTCCTCGATCTCCACGTCAAAAGCCGCGCCTTCGTCCTCCTCGTCTGAGAAGGGGGCCGGCATCTCAATGGGCGGAGGGGCCCCGGTGCTGAACGGAGGCTCGGTAGAGAACTCCTGATCCAAGCTCTCCATCGTGGACTCGGTGTACTCAGCCAACAGGCTCTCGGCGTTGCCACTCAGCTCAAACTCCTGATCGGAGTCCATGCTGTTGTCCGGAAGAGAGGGCTCAGAATGCTCTACGGGAATGCTAGGACGTCTCCCATCCAACAGGTCCTCACTCAGAGAACAATCCAAGCTGTCAGAGAGCACAGGCTCGCCGTCCGGAATGATGTCCTGCGAGTAGGGCTCAAGCAGCCGGTCCACCTCGGGATCGTCCCGACCGGCCAACTCAAAGGCCCCGAGCAGGTCGTAGGAGACCGCCTCCCCTAAGTCCTCATTGGATTCCCCCGGATCCACGAACGGCAGCTCACCTGTGTCTCCGACAAGATCGCTCAGGCTGCTCCAGTCGTCTGGCGGCTGTGCGTCATCCTCAACGCTGACCGGTGTCGGCGCGAAGGGATCCATGATCGGACCGGTGGGACCATCATGTGGCTGGCCGGGCTCTTCCCAGACACTGGAGACGCTGCGTTCAGGAGAGAACACCGCCTCCACAGGAGGGCCCTGGACGACCACTACGTCACCGCTCCAACCACCCGCGAGCGGTCCCTCAGCGGTGGCCACATTTGCAGAGCCGCTCAGCTGGAGCTGTCCGAAAGGACCCATGTCCAATCTGAGGTTGTCCAAGCCAGCCCGCAGCTCCTCCTCGAAGGTGCCGGCGCTGACCGCGTTTGAGAACACGGCCAGGAATGGCGGGCCCCCTTCTACTGTGCGCCCATTTAGTTCTTGTGCACGGGCGCCCATGCGCTGCCAGAACTTCCGAAGTGCGCCCAGAGCAGGCAAGGCCATAGCGTGGCTCGAGAGCCCTGCAGCCAGCTCTCCAAGAGTGGCTCCGACCACATGTCCATGGGTGGCCTCATCCAAAGAACCTGGACTGAGCAGCTCCAACAGGGGCGCGCGAATGGGCGTGCCGTCGCTGACCCACTGCCCACTGTGCCGCTCTACGGGCAAAACCGACGCGCTCAGGCTGGAGAGTAGATCCAAGCGACGCAGAGCATTGATGACCTCGAGCAAGCTGGTGCTGGCAGCCACAATGCCTGGGCCCAAGAGGCTGCGGGCCTCGGCCACGCTCAGACCTTGCTTACGCAAACCCGCCTCGTTCAGCAGGGCCGGTAAGAGCGAGAGGCTCAGCCCCACAACCCGAGGGTTGAGAAGCAAGGCCTGCAACGAGGACCCTTCCCCCGCAATGGAGCGCAGTGTTGCGCCAGCCCCGGAGTCTTGAGCCATGCCCTCTTCCAGTCCCCCCTTGGCTGCTAGCCAAGTCGACTCCAAGGTGCCTTGGGCAGCAGGCATCTCCAGAATACGCGCCACCAGGACCAAGTCTCTGGGAAACTCCA
>JBLHMA010000312.1:0-6776 GCA_047621545.1 Cognaticolwellia sp.
GAGTCTGTAAAGGCTCGGAGATCTCCTGCATCTCCGCTGCAAAGTCTGTCAGGGTGCTGGCCTGCTGACCCAGGCGCCCTCCGCTGAGCTGGTGCACGGACCCGTAGAAGTTCAGCAAGCTGTAGACAAAGGCCAGGGCGATGAGCACGAGCGCGAAGCGGGGCAGGGGATTCCTGGGGTCTGCGTACTTGTCCTTGCTGTCCACCACAGCGCCGGGCGGCAGCCTGGAGAGCAAGGTCATTGTGCGCCCAAAGCGGACTGAGATCCTGGCTTGTCCATTTACGGCCCAGCCGTTTGAGTCCAGGATTGCCCCTAAGCTGCGTTGACGTAGCTTGAACCAAGCCAAGATGACCGAGGGGGCAGAGATGGCCACAAACAGGGTCAGCAGGACCAAGCAAATGATCCAGAAGGGTAGAGAGAAGAGCCCGGTCAGGTAGCCCAACACCGCCAGTGCCAGGCTGCCTAAGGCGCCCAAACCAACGGCGATGGCTGCGACAGTCCCCACGTCGATCTTCGGCTCCTGAAGCTCGGTCGTGGTCGCTGAAGGGGTCTTTGCGTTCTCTAAGTGGGACTCGGCCTGCTTGGTGAGCTTGGCGCCTAGGTCTTGGTTGGCCCGGTCTCGTTCAGCGGATCTGGCCTCGGCCGTCTTCGCAGCGCGCTCCTCTAGCAAGGTCACGATGCGCTTGTAGGGCTGCCAAAAAGCCTCGCGCAGGCTGACTGGGTTGTCCACGATCTTGGTGATGGTGGCGTCCCAGTCCTTGCCGTCGCGGTCGTAGAACACGCCGTTGCGACCCACGATGAGAAAGTCGGTGTCCCCGTCGGTGAACGCCGCTGCAATCTCCATGGTCTGGCCCTTGGGGCGGGTGCACGTGCAGTAGGCCAAGAACAGCTTGGAGCGGCCGGCCATCGCGGCGTGCTTCTTGGCGTCTCGAACCCGCACCACCAGCTCGCAGGCCCGCTCGTCCAGGTACAGGGTGCCCGCCTCGAATGTGGCGCGCTCCGTGTCGCTGTAGAAGTGGGTCATGTTCACGAAGTTCTGAGCCAACTCGTAGAGATCGTGGTGGTAGCGCACGAGGCGCTCCACCTGGGAGGCGCCGTTCACCGCCTCGCTCTGTGCCAGGTCCCGGGCGATGAGCGCGCTGAGCTGTGCTCTCAGACCCCCGGCGACCAGGGCTTCCAGACGGGCGTGGCTCAGCTCGTTGACCGCGCTCGCAGGCTTGGTCCCGCGCCAGGAATCAAAGGGTAGGAGCTTGGCCTGGATCTCCTTCCAGTCACTCTCCTCGATGCTCTCCCGATCCGCTCCCAGAAGTGGCCGTACCGCCAGGTTGAGCAGGGTCTCCAGCCTGTCCGCCCAGGCCGGGTTGACCGCGCCAAGCAGTGGGAGGGTGTTGCTCTCACCCACGCGAGAGAGGGGAAAGCCGGTCACTTCCTCGGCGCTCACCGACAAGTCTTGGGAGGCGATGGCCAGGTACTCCTCCTCCGTGCGGTTCAAGGCCGCCAGCGCCCTTGGGTCGAAGGCTGCCAGGCGACAGCGCGCAAAGTAGTCGTTCACCTTCGCGCGCACTTCCAGCAGAGCGTCGGTGGCTGCAGGGGTGTCATCACCCAAGACCAGCAGCTCGGGGGTGGCCCCTGAGTTCCACGCAATCACCGCATGGGCGTGCTCAAAGAATGTGTCCACCTGAGCCTGGTCGACCCCGGTCTCTCCACACAGGTCGGGCGTGCCGCCCAAGGCCGCGATGATCTCGCCGATGAGGGCCTGGACTTCGGGCGCATCGCTGGCACTCGCAGGAACGACTCCGTCCCCGTTGAAGCGCGCTTTGGCCAGTGCCGCGGATGCCGCGGTTGCATCCGCCACACTCAGGGTGCCGTCCGTCTGACCCAGGCTCTCCAAGATCTGCGTGGCGCTGGCCTTGAGCATGGCGCCTTCGGGCCCGCTCTCGTTGATCTGGTCGATCCTTAGGGCTTGGCCGCCCAGCGCGAGGGCATCCAGGCAGCTCAGGTGGGCGGTGCACCAGCGCGTCGCTGCAATGAGCTCCGGTGCCCGGATGCGTCCATCCCCGTCTTGGTCCAAGAGGCTCAGAGTTCGGGTGTCAAATGCCAGGCCATGCACGGGACAAGCTAAGGCCGCCCAGAGTTTTTGGTCCAAGCTCTCCAGGTTGGCAAAGTCCGCCGCGGTCTCCATCCGAGCCTGAGTGAAGCCGCCCAGGCTTGTGAAGCGCCAAGTGTGGGCAGAGCTCGTCTGGTTCATGAGACCTCGGGTGCAGTCGGATAGGCTACGCGAGCTAAGCCCTTGGAGCCCTTTCATGCTGTTCATTTTACTGGCCTGTACCAAAGCCACCCCGGACACCTCCGGCCTGCAGGACACGCAGGACACGCAGGACACGCAGGACAGCGCGATGTTGCCGTTGGAGTGCCAGACCGTCGAGAGCGGCTGGGGCCCGGATGGCAGCACGGCGCTGACGGTAGAGGTCGTGGTGCAGGGGCTGGCCACCCCATGGGCGATGGACTGGCTGCCCGACGGCCGAATGCTGCTCACCGAGCGAGATGGGCGCTTGAGCCTGGTCGAAGATGGAGAGCTGACGGTGTTGGCCCAGGTCCCCGTCACCGAGAGTGGCGAGGGCGGGCTGCTTGGTCTGGCGCTGCATCCGGAGTTTGCGCAGAACCGGGCCTTCTTTCTCTATGCGACGGTGGACCGGGACGGCACCGAGAATCAGGTTCAACAATGGGTCTTGGCCGAAGATGCTCTGAGCGCATCCTTCGATACAATGATCCTGGAAGGCATTCCGGCGCGCCGGTACCACAACGGCGGTCGCCTGCGCATCGGCCCGGATGACAAGCTCTATGTGGGCACCGGCGACGCTGGCGACCCCGACAGCTCCCAGGACACCTCCAGTCTAGCCGGCAAGGTCTTGCGTCTGGAGCTCGACGGTAGCATTCCCGCTGACAACCCCTTCTCAGGCTCGGCCACTTGGGTCTACGGCGTGCGAAACACCCAAGGCTTTGACTGGCAGGACGACGGCCGCATGCTCATCTCCGACCATGGGCCCAGCGGCTTGGGGAACGAAGGCGGACGCAGCGGTCATGACGAGATCAGCCTGGCTTCGGCCGGGGACAACCTGGGCTGGCCCCAGGTCTACGCCTGTGAAGAGGGTGAGGGCTTTGTTCAAGCCTCCATCACCTTCTCCCAGGCCATGCCTCCTGGTGGGGCCGCTATCTACCGAGGCAGCGAGCTGCAGGACTGGCAGGGCGACCTGATCATCGGCGTGTTGGGTTTTGAGACCGCTGCGCGGCACCTGCACCGCTTGCGCATCGGTCCCGGCGGCAATGTGCTGATCTCCGAGGTGTACCTCTCGGAGGAATACGGCCGCCTGCGCGAGGTCACAATGGGCCCGGACGGCGGACTGTATGTCAGCACCAGCAACTGTGATGGTCGCGGAGACTGTGGAGATGGGGACCTGGTTCTGCGGGTGGGGGCCCCGTAGCGAGCCCGGCCACGCTGACCGAACCCAGTCTCTGGACCGGCTACCAATCAGCGCCACCACTGACCGGGCCGTACTCATCGTCTACCCAGGCCTGGGCCAGAGCCTGCGTCAGCTTGTAGCCAGCCGAGCAGCGCTCCCTGGCCACCTCTTCCTGACCACGCCAAGCCACAAGCTCGCCCTCAGGCTCGAACTCATCAGGGATCAGGTCAAAGACCACTTTGATTGGGCCGGCGGCATCGCTGACGTTGCGGGTGACCCGGTGTGCGGCAGCCATCTGCTGCTTGTGGCGGGCCACAAAGTCTCTGGCCGCTTTGAGTTGACTCGCAAAGTCCGCCTTGTTCAGAGGCTTCGGGTCCTTCTTGTTTCGACCCATCACCCACGGAACGATCAACACGGGGTCGTCGTTGCCATCCTGGGTCATCGAGAGGGCCCAGCCTCCGCCGTCCTCGTTGAGTACGATGCGGGCCGTCCAGCCCTTGGCGCTCCAGGAGCGTCCGTCTTCGGAGAGGCCCATTACGCGAAGTCCCTGGCCTGGCTGTGGCGCCCATCACAGTAGGGTTTGTTTTGGCTCAGGCCACAACGGCACAGGGTGGCTCGGGTGGTGGGCTGCCCGGGGCGCATGGGGTGGTTGATTTCGTAGGCCCCTTGAAGCTGGATCTCAGCCCCCTCGCGGATGATCAAGGCTGGGCCCTCGGGCTCAGGGGACTCGGCCGAATCTGCGCTGAACTGCAGAGCACCCGACGGGCACTGTTGGACCTTGTCAGCGATCTTCTGTGCAGCGGAGTCGTCGCCTTCCAGCTCCGCTTTTCTCAGACCATCCAGCGGCTCGCAGGTGTAGATGTGCATGCACAGGCCGCGGTCAAAGCGCGTCTGAATGGTACGGCCCTGCCAGACCTTGGCGTCCCGGGGCTTGCGCTCACTTGGGCTGCCGTCAAATCCGACTTTTGCGTGGGTTCCGTCGCAGTAGGGGGCGTTCTTGCTCTTGCCGCAGCGACAAAGGTAGTGGTCCTGACCGGGCTCGCTGGCCAAGGCCTCTCCCTTGAAGGACACAGCGATGGCCTGCTCGCAAGAGATTTTCAGAGGACCGTTGGGCAGCACGGTGACGGAGATGGGCTTGGACATGGGGCTCCGGTGGGTGGCCCACTTTATAGCCTAGGGCTCGGTGTAGTAGCAGCCCGACTCAAAGCAGGTGTGCCGTCCGTTGCAGCAGTTGGACAGGCTGACGGTGCACGAGGACGCACGCAAGGTGGCCCGTGTTCGGGTGCTGATGGCATACCTGCGGGTCTGCTTTGCAGAGCTCTAAGGATGCGCCGGTGGGCGTAGACACGCATCGGCGCTAATCGCCTTGAATGTCGAAAGTCACTCTCTCTGGTGCCCGCGAGAACAACCTCAAGGACGTGGATCTCGAGCTCCCCCTGGGCCGCTGGATCTCGGTGCTTGGGCCCTCCGGATCAGGCAAGACCTCCTTGGTTCACCAGACCTTGCTGCTAGAGGGACAGCGCCGCTACCTGAGCGCCCTCTCACCCAAAGCCCGCCTGCAGCTCGGCAAGCTGGGCAGGGCAGAGCTCAACTCCCTCTCGGGTCTGCCGGTGACGCTCTCGGTGGGAGAGCGCGCGCTGAGCGCCAGCGCCCGTTCCACAGTGGGAACGTTGAGCGGTGCGCTGGATCTGCTGCGGCTGCTCTTTGCGCGGGTGGCCGTGGATCCAGGCGGGGAGACGCTGAGCCGAAGCCACTTCAGCTTCAACCATCCCGTGGGTGCTTGCCCTGCCTGTGCCGGCCTGGGCGTGGAAGATCAGGTGGACCCCGAGCTCCTGGTCGTTGACTCCAGCAAGACCATTCGACAAGGCGCCCTGCGGCCTACTCTGAAGAATGGCTACACGGTCTACAGCCAGGTCACCGTCGATGTGATGGACCGCATCTGCCGGGTGCACGGCTTTGACGTGGACACCCCTTGGGCCCAGCTGACCCCCGAGCAGATCCGAGTGGTGTTCTTCGGAACCCAGGTCTTCAAGGTGCCCTTCGGCAAACACAGCATCGAATCCCGCATGAAGTGGTCGGGCATCACCGCTCGGCCGCGGGAGGAGGGCTACTACAGGGGCCTGGTGCCGGTGATTCGCGAGACCCTCAAGCGCGACCGGAACCCCAACATCTTGCGCTTCGTTCGCTCGGTACCCTGCTCGGAGTGCCTGGGCAGCCGTTTGGGGCGCGCAGGAAGGGAGGCCCAGCTCTCAGGGCCCGTGGCAAGTGCTGTACACACGCTTCCGGCCCTTCTCGCGCTGCCCCTCCAAGAGCTGTTGTCCGTTCTGGAAACCCTGCCAGCCAGCGCCGTCTGGCAGGCCCTGGAACCTAGCCTGATGGGGCGCCTGCAGCGGCTCACGCGCTTGGGTCTGGGGCATCTGAGCTTGGGCCGGGAGAGCACCACCCTGTCTGGTGGAGAGGGCCAGCGCGTGCGGCTTGCAGCTCAGATCTCAGGCGGGGGAGGGGTCTCCGGCGGACTGGGCGGCATGCTCGTGGCCCTGGACGAGCCCACCCTGGGGCTGCATCCAGAGAGCCAGGCTGGCATGGCCCAAGTGCTGGAGGAGCTGCGGGAGGCGGGCAACACTCTGCTGGTGGTGGAGCACGACCCCGACATGGTGCGCTATGCCGAGCACCTGGTTGTGCTGGGACCGGGAGCGGGGCCACACGGCGGGGCGGTGCTGCGCGCAGGGCCCATGCAACCTGGGGAGGCGCCTCTGGGCGAGACGCCGGCGGCCAAGGCCTGTCCTCGGGCGGGGAAGGGGGTCATTGTGCTCTCCGGTGCGACGCTCAATGGGCTGGCACAGGCCGAGCTGAGCGTGCAGCTGGGGTGCTTCAACCTGGTCGCTGGACCCTCTGGCGCTGGCAAGAGCTCCCTGGTCTTTGGCACTCTGTTGCCGGCCCTGAACGGAGAGCGTGGGGGCGCCTTCCACAACCTGAGCGGCGTGCCTGAGGGGCTGGCCATTCGCGCTGTAGACGCCAAGCCAATCGGCCGGACCCCGCGCAGCACACCAGCCACATGGAGCGGGCTCTTTGACCTGGTGCGAAAGCGTTTTGCAGCGACTCCCCAGGCCAAGGCGCTGGGGCTGAGTGCGAGCCACTTCTCCTTCAACTCCAAGGCGGGCCGCTGTCCCACCTGCGAGGGTCTGGGTGTGCTCAAGGTGGGCCTGCACCTGCTCGAGGATCTGGAGCTGGAGTGCGGGGTTTGCGGCGGTGGGCGCTACGCCGAGCAAGTGCTCGAGGTGACGCTGGGGGAGCGGAACATCGCTCAGACTCTGC
>JBLHMA010000313.1:0-6762 GCA_047621545.1 Cognaticolwellia sp.
GGTGAGGCGCTCACCCGGGAGTATGTCGAGCACTTCACCACCCTGCACACCATGGCCGCCGAGGAGACGGCCATCCAGGTGATTCGGGTGGACTACGAGTCGATCAAGGTCTTGGATCACCGCCAGTTCCACGGTCAACGCCAGCTCCGCGTCGAGGCCGACTGGTCCGTTGGCGGCGTGGTCACGCACCAGGCCCACAAACACACCCGTGTGAACCGCTACGTCGCCGTCTACACCCTCCAAGAGGGCCCAGAGGGCTGGCGCATCACCGACACCCACATGCGCGATCTGGCCCGGGTGCGCAGCGTCCTCAGCGCCTACGCCAACGACAGCGATTTTCTCCTCGACGCCATGCCCAGCAGCGGTGGCGGCCTGATGGATCCCCTCGACATGTTGGACGCCGGAATGGGTCAGAAGGAGGAGCAGGAGTGAGCGCTCCCCTCGCGATTCACGCCACGGACCTGGGCTTTGCCTATGGCCAGGACTTCTCGCTACAGCTCCCCGCATTCAAGGTCAGACTAGGCGCCCGTGTCGTCCTGCACGGTCCCAGCGGCTGCGGAAAGTCCACCCTGCTCAACCTGGTCGCCGGCGCACTCGTCCCCGACTCAGGATCCTTGCTGGTCTGCGGCACCGACCTGGCCCAGCTCTCCGAGTCCCAGCGCCGGGCCTGGCGGGTGCAAAACGTGGGCTTCGTCTTTCAGGACTACCCCCTGGTGGACTACCTGAGCGCGCTGGACAATGTGCTGCTGCCCTACCGTCTAAACAGTGCCTTGAAGCTGGATACCCAAGCCAAGTCCCGCGCGGAGTCCCTGCTCAACACCCTGGACCTGAACGACAAGGTGCAGCGTCTACCCGCCCAGCTCTCCCAAGGCGAGCGGCAGCGCGTGGCCATCGCACGGGCCGTGGTCACCCAGCCGCGCATCCTCTTGGCCGACGAGCCCACAACCGGCCTGGACCCCGAGCGCAGCGGGGCCGTCTTGGACCTGCTGGACCGCTTGGTCTCCGAGCAGCAGCTCACCCTGCTCTTGGTCAGCCACGACCCCAAGCTTCAGGCCCGCTTTCCGCAGCAGCTGGACATGGGCGCATGATTCGCCACGCCTTCTACCTGGCCCTGCGCTACCTGGCGGCCGCTCCCGGGCGCACTCTCGTGCTGATCCTGGGCACGGCGGTGGCCTTGTTCTTGCCGGCGTTTACCAGCGTGGCCTCGGGCGAGCTCAGATCGGCGCTGATGTCCCGTGCCGAGTCCAGTCCCGTGCTGGTGGGACACGTGGGCAACCCCTTTGATCTCACTCTAAACGCCCTCTATTTCCGCGGTGCGGTTCGGGATCCCCTAGCCTATGGCGACCGAAAGCCACTGCAGGAGAGGGAGTATGGCGAGATCATCCCGCTGTACATTCTCCACAGCGTCGGGGGCAGCCCGCTGGTCGGCACAGAGCTGAACTACTACCCCGCCCGAGGTCTGACGCCCGTTCAAGGTCGGCTCCCGGCAGTACTCGGCGAGGTCGTTGCCGGCGCCCAGGTGGCTCAGGACTTCAACCTGCAGCTGGGCGACACGCTGCGCTCGGACACCCGCAACCTCTACAACATCGCCGGCAGCTACCCTCTGCTGCTCACCGTCACCGGCATCTTGGGGCCCACGAACACCCCCGATGACACCGCCTTCTTCTGCGATCTGCGCACCGCCTGGGCACTGGACGGCGCGCTCCACGGCCACGACGCGGTCACGGCAGATCAGGCTCTGAACCCCGATGCAGCCGCCGACGAGTCCCTGATGGCCACCGCCGCCATCTTCATGTTTCAGGAGATCGACGAGCGCAACCGGGGCAGCTTCCACATGCACGGAGACGCCGACGCCCAGCCCATCTCCAGCCTGCTGGTGTTTCCGGACAGCCCCAAACACCGCGACCAGCTCCTGGGAGACTTGGCCCTGGAGGAGACCCGTCAAGCCGTGCGTCCAGCCACCGTCATCGACACCATCTTGGGCATCGTGCTGCGCATCGAGACGGGCTTGAGGGTCTACTTCTCAGCCGTGGCCTTCTCCACTGCGAGCTTCTTCCTCTTGGTCATCGCCTTGACCCTGCGCCTGCGCAAGACCGAGCTGAGCCTAATGCGCCGCATCGGCTGCTCCCCCTTCACCATCGCGACCATGGTCGGCGTAGAGATCGGCTTGATCCTGAGTGCTGCGGCAGGACTCGCCGCTTTAGGCACCTGGACCTGTGTGTTGATTCTGCGTGCGGGCCTGGCTTAGCGCCCCATGATTTACCGCCCCCTCCTACCGGGACACTTCACCGCCATGCTGTTCTCTTTGCTCTTCGCCTGCACTTCGCCCGAGCCCAGCCCGGTCGCTACGCCGCCACAGCAGCGCAAACCCACCGTCGTCGTGAGCGCCCACAGCAGCGCCTACTTGGTGCAGCGCTTGGCCCAGGACAGCGTAGAGCTGGTCAACCTGCTGCCTGAAGGGGCCGACCCAGTCCGTTTCACGCCAAGCGGGGACCAGGTGGCCTTGGCACAAGCGGCCGATCTGGTGCTGTTGAACGGGGCTGGCTTGGAGGGGTGGGTGCAGACCGCTTCGCTGAACCAGGCCAAGGTGGTGGACACGGCGCTGGGCATCGAACTCATCGAGCTGCAAGGCCAAGTGCACAGCCACGGCAAAGACGGGGACCACAGCCACGGGGACATCGACCCACACACGTGGTCGGACCCCCTGGCCTACCTGAGCCAAGCCAGGGCAACCCACGCCGCCCTGAAAGATCTTCCCGGCCTAAACGCCGCAGATCTGGACGCCGCGATGAGAGCGCTGGATTCGCAGCTGGTCGAACTGGATGGCCAGTACAAGGTGGCCCTGGAGCCTTGGGTTGGCACGCCCCTGGCGGCCTCGCATCCGGCCTTCAACTACGTGGCCCGGCAGTACGGCCTGGACCTGACGCCCTTTGACTTTGATCCCGGGCAGGCTCCGGCAGATCTGCGAGGCTTTGAGCAGTGGGCCAAGGGCCAGAGCAGGCCTGTGTTGTGGTGGGAATCCCAGCCCAGCGAGCCGACCCTCGCCGCATTTCCAGCGGCGACCGTGCACCTGGTCCTGAGCCCATTGGAGCAACCCGAGGGGGGCCGGTATGACTACTTTGCCCAAGCGCAGGCCAACTTGGCGGTGCTGGGTGCTGTCCGGCCAGGGGAGTAGGCTGGGCCCACAGCCAGCATTGGCTGTCCAGGCTGAGGGAGCGACCCGGAGACGAGGTCGTGCAGGTTCGGGCGGGAGCCCTGGCGAGCGGCTGAGACAGGGAGGGGCGTTTGGCTGTTTTTCTGAGGGGGCTACGCCGCCCCCTTGCAAGGCAGCCTGCCGGCTGCACTGCACCCCGGCGATAGGGAAACCCAGGTTTCCCCCAGCGCTGCGGGTCCCCCTTTCCTGGGGTGGGTTCGCTATACGGACCTGTATGGGCTCTTTCAAGCCTTACGCTGCGCGTTTCGTTTGGAAGTCGCCCATACAGCCCCTTGGGCCACGCGCCACACCCTCGGTCGGTGGTTAGCGGCCCTACCCGGTTGATGGGGCAGGCTTGGGGCGGGTTGAAGCAGTGGGACTCTCCGAGTCCGTTGGGCTGCGCCCCAATCCTGAACTCCAACCGCCACCACACCCTCACCGCCCCACCACGACCTCAAGGTCCCGCATCTTCCCATCCTTCGTCCAGCGACCCGGATTCGACAGCGGCGTGTCCACTTCTCCCCCGAGAATCTCCCGAGACGAGTCCTTCAGGATCTTGAAGTCCCCCTGGGCCGTGGCCGAGCCGCTGTAGACCAGCTCCTCCTCGGGGTAGGAGCGGTTCTCAATGCGCACGGTGTAGCCGCTGGCGGGCGGCACCTGCTGCAGGTCAAAGCCGACCATGTACACAAAGAACCCCTCGCCGCCCTTGCCATTGGCCGGGTGCTCGATGTGACGCCAGGTGCCCTGGGCCGGCTCGCCGTCGATGGTCATGGTTAGACCGGCAGCCATCCGGCCCCAGGTGGCGGTATTCCAAGCGTCAAGCTTCTTTTCCTTGACCTGTATTGAGTCGGCATCTTCCACACCGATACCCTTGAGGACGTCCTGAACCGGAATCTCCAGCACCACCAACGAGGTCAAGCTGCCCGACTCGGAGACCTTGACCATCGTCCGTAGGCTGTAGATGTTGGTCTCGAAAGGATGAGCCTGCGCCTGCGGGGCCAGCGCCAGTCCCAGGCCAATAGCACCCAGGGTGAGGGTCAGGCCCAAGCTCAGGGCACGGAGAGATCGGTTCATGGTGTCCTCGCTCGGGGACTCTAACTGCACAACGGCTTGAACTGCTTCCGCATTCAGGACCACGCGAATGTCCGCATGCCCCGCGATAGTCCTCGTATTGTCTACCCGGTGGGCTTAGTAGCGTGGGCCGGCATCCAGAAGCGCTGCTTGGCCAGGAGCCGAGATGAGTGACTGGCGCGTGGTAGACCACCAAGATGTACCTGGAAACGACGGAACTCTCTACCTTGTGGAGCGTTCCGGGACCTTCGAGATCCGAGTCAATGGCCGCGAGCTGATGACCGATCAGCTGCATGGCTCCGAGGACGCTCTGGCGGACTGGGCCTGCGACTTGATCCCAGACCTGGACAAGGCACAAGTGCTTGTCGGCGGTCTGGGCATGGGCTTCACCATGGCAGCAGCACTGCGCCAGGTCGGCCCCAATGGCGGCGTCACCGTCGCCGAGCTCATGAAGTCCGTCGTGGACTGGAACGAGCAGTACCTGGGCGGCGCAGCCGGTCACCCACTCAAGGACACCCGCTCCACCGTGCACGTGGGCGACGTAGGCGACCTCGTCGAAGGCCAGGACGCCCGCTGGGACGCCATCCTGCTCGACGTGGACAACGGCCCCCAAGACTTGACCCGGCCCATGAACGGCTGGCTCTACAGTGAGCAGGGCGTGGCCGCGGCCTTAAAGGCTCTGCGTCCAGGTGGCGTGTTGGGAATCTGGTCCGCCGGGGAGGACCCCTGGCTCGGTCCTTTGCTGCTGCGGGCCGGCTTTATCGTGGAGATGCGCTTCTTCAACGAGCCCGCACGCTTCACGCCAGACGACGGCGGCAACCACGTGGTGTGGATGGCCCAGCGGCCAACCAGCGAGCGCCACGCAATCCCTGAGTACGACCACCAGGGTTGAGACTCGGCGCTGCGTCGCCCGCATAGAGACGCGGCATAAGAGACGCAGTACCCGGGTCCACCCTTAGGTTCACGCCTTGCTGCGCCGTCGTCGCAGCAGGAGCAGACCGCCGGCCAGCAGCCCCCAGCCAACGCTGTTGGGGCTGCCGCTGCTGGAGCACCCTCTGCGTTTGCGCTGGGGTGGCACGCCACAGATTCTCTCGTAGACTGCCCAGTCATCGGGATTCTCTCCGATCCCGCCCAGCGGGAAGGTGAGCCTCTGGCGCTTGGTGCGGCCCCCGGCTTTGGCGACCAAAGTCAGCCGCTCCTTCCTGCTCTCAATGTCCCTTGCGCAGTAGTCCGGCTCGATGCTGGCCAGTCCAGGCTGCCCCTTGTCAATCACCTTGAACCCAGGGGCACCGACCAACCCCCATTCCGTGTCCCCTTGGCGGATCACCTGGCCCTCGCCTCCCAACTCCATCCAGGCATAGGCAAAACCCTGAGGCTCACTGCCGGGTGCCGGCTCCCCCTCTCCGACCAAGACATGCAGGCGCGCCTCAGCTCCCTCGTCCTCCCGCCAGGGTGACCAGCTGCCAAGCTCCAAGCTCTGCCCCTGGGGGCCGTCCAGAGTGATGGCCCCGCCCACAGAGCCCACAGCGCGTCCCTCGTCGTGGATCCAGTTGGGACGCTCAGAGTCCTCGACACGCATCTTCCAGGGCTGCGACCACTCCACCTCTTCGTCTTCGGCGTCAAAGAGCTGGGCACTCAGGTAGATGTTCGCCCCCTCTCCGAATCGAAGAGGGGCATCTACCGGCGGTAAGAGTCCCTCAAAGAAGAAGTCTGGGCCGAGCAGCTCCGCGGTTTCGCTCCCCTCTACCTTCGTGACGAAGTACTCCTCAACCGGCCAGCGCAACTGGGCCCTCAAGTCACTTGTAGAGACCGCCTCGAAGCGGATCTGGTCTGTCCCTGGCAGCCCTTCGCTGCAGTCCACCCCTTCGGGTGCTTCTGGCTCAAAGGACACCACATGCTCCCCCAAACCCTGCATCTCATAGCAGTCGGAGCTCCCAAAAATTCGACTTGCGCTGCTGGCATCCGCGCAGCTCTTTATATCCAAGCTCAGGCAGAAGCGGCTGCCTTCCAAGATGGGGTCGCCGCTCTCAAAGTCGGTCCACCCACCCATGCCGCCACCCACCCATGCCGCCTGCGGAGATGCTGTGGCCATAAGCCTCGGTTCGCATCTCGGTTCTCTGTCCTGCCAGACACCCAATAAGCATCAAGAGCATGCGTCCCTCCCGCGCCAGAGTACACCAAAGAGCCCCAGCAATCCAGAAAACAGCCCGGCGCGCCCGGGCACTTGACTGCAGCCGCTCAGCCCAGGCTCTTCAAGCTCCTCCAACTCAGAGCGGCTGATCGCCCTGAACTCACTCAGAGAGCCGAGCTTGGCACCAAAACAAAAACCAGTACATTCCCACCTCCACCCCCCCTGCGTACTTCTGCTCACATGGCCTTGAACGGGTCAGCGGTCAGCAAAGTGTGAGCGTGCCAAAAAAATCCCGCTATAATGAGCACAACTGCTGGATTGACAATGCTGCTCTTTCTCTCCCTGATGGCTTGTAGCGACTACGAGC
>JBLHMA010000314.1:0-6758 GCA_047621545.1 Cognaticolwellia sp.
GCCCTCGTAGGGGGCCTGCACCTGCGCATACACCGCCTTGCCAGTCCACTGTCCAAGGAAGAGACCGCCCATGAGGACAGCGAAGGTGAGCAGAAAGGCGCGGACCGCAGCGTTTTTGAAGACGTTCATGGTGGGCTAAGACCCCATCCAGTCGGCTGGGTTCTGTGGAGTGTTGCGATAGCGCACCTCAAAGTGCACACGAGGCCCGCGGCCGTCGACCACGCCGGTCTCACCGACAACCCCGATGTAGTCACCGCGTTTGACTTGCTGGCCCTTGCGCACTTTGGATTGGCCCAGGTGTGCGTAGACGGTGCTGTAGCCATCGCCATGGTCCACGACGATCGTCATGCCCAGGCCTTGGATGGGCTCTCCGCGGACCACCACGCCGTCGGCCACGACGCGAACAGTGGAGTAGGGGGGCGCGAGCAGGTCCACGCCACGATTTCCTGCGCCAAAGCCTGATAGCTGGGTACCTTGGGTGACAGGGGAGCGCAGGCGGCCTTGCAGGTCGCGGAAGTTGGTACTGGGCTTGGGGGCAGCGGCTTCTGGTACGGGCTCTGTGCGCAGTTGTGTCTGGGCGGAGAGGGTCTGGGCGCTGGCTTGGGCCATGGTGGCCTTGCTGGCGCGGGCCTGTTCGAGCAGGGTGCGCCGCTCACTCCTCTCGTTCTCCAGCTCAGTCTTCTTCTCTGCCAGGGTCCCTCTCAATCCCTCCAAATCGTCCTGGCGGCCCTCCACCTCTGTAACTGCGGCTTGTCGCTGGTCTAACTCAGCGCGGAAGTCCTCGACCAGGGAGTCGGTGTGGGAGAGCAGAGCGATGAGGTAGTGGCTACGGCGGCGTAGATCGGTAGGGTCCTGGGCCGAGAACAAGATGCGCGCGAAGCCGCGGCGGTTGAGCAGGTAAGCCAAGCGAATGAGCTGCCGGACCTTGCCGGAGCGTCCATCCACACGGTCTTGGGCTTGATCCAGTGCGACTTGGTGATCCCCAAGCTTATCCCGGAGCGCTTCGGCTTGGGTATCCAGGTCTTGCAGCTCGTCTTGCACCTCGAGAAGTTCCCGCTCGGTGTCTGCCAATCGGCTCAAGATCTCGCCGGGGTTCTGGGCCTGTGGGGCCGTTGAGAGTGCCAACAGGAGCCAGATCATGGGGCCTTCCGCCAGAAGCGGGTCACCGACCAGAGACAGCCACAGACGCCCAGGAGCACCGAGGCGCCTAAGAGTAGTACACCCCATCCGGGGCCTAGAAAGCTCAGCTCGGCGCCAGCGAGTGCCAGAGCCAGAGCATCTTCCAAACGTGCGACCAGCACCTGGTGCAGGGCAAAGACGCCGAGTAAGCCTAGACCGCCGCCGACAAGGCCCTGAACGCAGCCTTCCAGTGCAAAGGGTAGGGCGGCGAAGCCCCATGTGGCGCCCACCAGCTTCATGGTTTCAAGCTCAGCGCGGCGGGCGTAGGCGACCAAGTGCATTGTGTTGCCGACCAAGAAGATGGCCGCCAAGGCGATGAGCAGTCCCAGGACCAGGCCCAGGCCACGCAGAAGGGTCAGGAAGGTGTGGAAACGCTGTACCCATTCCTGGCCGTAGTCCACGGCCTCGAAGGGTGGGCCGTTGATGGAGTCCACGAAGGCTTGAATCTCGGCGGGTGTGGCGTGGCCCTGGTCTAGCGTGATCTCCAAGCTTGCGGGCAAGACCTCGGGGCCGAGTTCCTCAAGAATTGGACCAACCTCTTCCACGCGCTCAATCAGGTAGGCCGCGGCATCCTCTTCGCTGACGTAGCTGACAGTGGCCACTTCCTGACGGGCGCCGATCTGGTCCTTCGTGGCGAAGCGCAGCTCTACCTCGATATCGGGCTGGAAATAGGCCGAGACGTGGGCATCTCGATCCCAGGATTCTACGACTCGATCCAAGGTCTGGAGGGCCGAGAGGTAGACCCCTGCCAAGAGCACGGTCGCCCCGATGACCCCGGTCGCGACCAAGTTGAGAGAGAGGTTCTCCTTGAGGGAGCGCAGGGTACGGCGCAGGATGTGTTGAATCACTGTCCGCTCACCAGCCGACCGGCCTCGAAACGCAAGGTGCGTTGTGGAAAGCGCTTCATCAGGCCAGCGTCGTGGGTAGCCACCAGAATGGTGGTGCCTCGCAGGTTGATGGACATCAGGATCTCCATCACCTCGATGGCCATGGCGCCGTCCAGGTTGCCGGTTGGCTCGTCTGCCAACAGCACAGCTGGATCATTCACAATTGCCCGAGCCACCGCTACACGCTGCTGCTCGCCTCCCGAGAGGTCCTGAGGCATTCGCTCCTCTTTACCGGCCAAGCCCACGACGTTGAGCACAGCGCGGGCGCGTCTGTCGATCTCGGCCCTGGGAGTGCCTAGTACTTCCAGGGCCAACCCGACGTTGTCCGCCACGCTGCGGTTTGGGATGAGCTTGAAGTCCTGAAAGACGACCCCGATGTTCCTACGGAGGAATGGCAGGCGTTTTTGTGGCAGCGTAGAGGCATCCACACCACCGACAAGCAGCTTGCCACCGGTTGGCTTGAGGGCGCCGTAGAGCATGCGCAGCAGGGTGCTCTTGCCGGCACCACTTGGGCCCGTCACGTAGACGAACTCTCCCTTTGCCACGTGTAGGTTCACGTCCTTGAGGGCTTGGTGGTCGCCGTAGCGCTTGTCGATATGGTAGAGGCGAATCAAGGCGCTGCGAAGGCTCCCTCAGGGTCAGGTAAATCTACCAGGGTCACGGGATCGGGGGCGTGTCCTAGAAAGCGATGGCCGACAGTGACGAAGCGCTCAAGGTTGTCGGTGACCAGGAATCGGGTGGGCGCAGGGGCGCGCGGAGCCTGTAGAAGGCCCTGCTTTGCCAGGATCTCAGCGACAGCTTCTGCCGTAGTCTCCGCGGAGTCTACGAGCACGACTCCTGGCAAGGCCGCTTGGATGACATCGCGGAGCAAGGGGAAGTGGGTGCAGCCCAGGATGGCGGTGTCTACCTGCCCTTGCAGGGGTGCCAGGTAGCGATCTGCGACCGCCTCGGCGACCTCTCCGGTGGTCCAACCTTCTTCTGCAAGTGGGACCAGCAATGAGCACGCTTGGCCTATGGAGGCGCTGCCGGCCCGCGTTAGGGCTTGCTGGTATCGGCCCGCCCGGATGGTGCCCTCGGTGCCGAGTACGGCGATTGTGCCACCACGAGAAGCGGCCAGAGCAGCCTGAACCCCGGGCTCGATGACGCCGATCACCGGCAGGCCGATCCGCGCACCGGCCTCTTGCAGGGCTTCCAGGGCGTGGGCGGTGGCTGTGTTGCATGCGATGACTAGGGCTTTGATGTCCTCGCGCACGAGGCGGCTGGCTACACGCAGGCTGTAGTTGAGCACGGTCTCTGGGGAGCGCGTACCGTAGGGAACTCTTGCTGTGTCCCCGAGGTAGACTAGGTCCTCGCTGGGCAAGCGCTGGCGCAAGGCGCTGAGAACGGTCAGGCCACCCACACCGGAGTCAAAGACCCCAATGGGCCGCTCGACGTTGCCCTCCGCCGCTGGGTTGGTCTTGTCTGGCTCCGACATCGGGCCTCCGGGTTAGCTCATGGGGCATGCGGATAGCGGTGTACGGCGGCAGCTTCAACCCCCCACACGTGGGGCACGCCATGGTGGCCTCTTGGCTGCGGTGGACGGACAGCGCGGACCAGGTCTGGTTGGTGCCTACTGCAGCGCATGCATTTTCGAAGAAGCTCCCCCCATTTGATCAGCGTGTCCTGTGGCTTGGGGCATTCGCGGACGCGTTAGGTCCCTGGGCACATGTGTGCACGATCGAGGCCAGCTTGCCCACGCCCAGCTACACCTTCGATACCCTGCAGACCTTGGCCGCCCGGCACCCGGAGCATAGCTTTCGTCTGGTGATTGGCGCCGACAACGTGGCCCAGCGCCACCTCTGGCACCGTTGGTCAGACATCGAAACGGCCTATGGCCCCATCGTGGTGGGGCGCTCGGGGTACCCCGAGGTGCCTGATGCACCGACTTTCCCAGGTGTATCGTCCACCGAAGTGCGAGAGCGCTTGGCCCAGGGCCTGAGCGTTGCACACTTAGTTCCCGCGGCTGTACTGGCCCTCTTGGAGACCGCATGAAGGTCCTCTGGCTCTACGATATCGACGGCACCATCCTGTCCACCGAGGGTGCTGGCCGGGCCAGCATGGGTCAGGCTTTTGAGCAGTGCTTCGGCGTATCTGATGCCTTCGCTGGGCTGTCCTTTGCTGGGGCGACCGACTCGGGAATCACTGGGCAGGCCTTTGCCGCCGCAGGGCTGGCTCAGCAGCAAGGTCGGCTCCGCGCGGCCTACCTTCCCTTGCTCAGTGGGCGGCTCCTGCAGCAGGCCCCAAGCCTCTGCCCAGGCATCCATTCCTTACTGCCACGGACGGCCCAGGCGGGGCACAACGCCTTGTTGACTGGAAACTGGAGGGCCGGCGCCCGGATCAAGCTGGAGGCTTTGACCTTGGCTGCCCATTTCGAGCGCGACGAGCGACTGCTGGGGGCCTTTGGAGATGATGCGGCGGACCGGAATCTCTTGGTCCCAATCGCTGAAGCTCAGGCGCGCGCAGCAGGTCTTGTCTTTGACCGGACGGTGGTCATCGGCGATACCCCTAGGGACGTGGAGTGTGCCAGGGCTGGGAATGCTCTGGCGGTAGCGGTGTGTACCGGTTGGAGCAGCAGGGAAGAGCTACACGCGAGTTCGGCGGACCTCCTGCTGGAGAATCTGGTCGTCGGAGCCGATGCCCTACTTGACTTGGTACGCCGCTCCTGACGAAGCGGTGACAATCATTTGTGGGGAATCGGGGAACAATGGTGTCTTGGAGGCACCATGATTCTATTGATCGCCCTGGCCTCGTGCAGGGGAAACATTGACATCAACTCTTCGGAGGACCTGGCCACGGCCTGCGAGACCTTGGCTCAAGAAGAAGAAGTCATCAACATCACCTTCCTGACCGCCGACGATGGCTGCGGGTGGGGTGAAGATGGAAATGGGGAGCGTACCCAAGGAATTCTCAGCGCCCGGCGGGAAGACATAGAGTCCATGGCCTTTCCCGAGGGTGGCGTTGCCTGTGATTTGGACTTTGACTTCTCTGGACTGAACCCGGATTTTGAACAAGAAATCGTCTACGACGACCACTTTTTGCTGACGTTCAATGACGTGATTCTGGCCAGCAGCTCTAGGGAGATGGTCGAGAAACTAGAGCAGGAAGAAGAGGGCTGGTACCTCTATGACTGGGATGGCATTTCCGGGCAGTCGATGCCCACCAGCACGGAGAGCTACTGCATCGGCGAGGAGTCTGAGTGCGAGGTCCCCAAGACGGAGGAGCCCGGTCCCATCCGCCTCAGCTTCAGCGGTGATTTGGTCCAAGAGCTAGGGTTCTTGGGTTTGCAGGAGAACCGCTACGAGTTTGGATTCATCTCTCTGGGCGACAACGACGACTCGGACTGTAGCCACGAGGCCTTCACCTTTAAGGTTCGCGTCCCGGTGGTCTACCCTTGAGCTGGCGCGGCTATGGTGCTGCTGGAAAAAAGCTGACCCCGGAGACAGGCGGGAGGTTGTCGATCAAGTCAAAACCTCCAACCACGAGAACGCCGTATTCAGGGTCCAAGGCTACGCTTGGCCACATGCTTCGCTCGGGCAAGCCGACGGCATCATCGTCAACCGTGCAGTCCCTCAAGGGCTCGAACTCCTGGGTTTCGGGGTCATAGAGTTCCACACAGGAGATGCCCTGTCCCACTGGGCCGTTGTCCCAGGCCGCCACGCCGCGCTCAGATGCCGTTGCGCCGCCTAAGATCAGGACCGAGCCGTTAGGCAGGGTCACCGCGCGATGCAGTGCACGGGGGACGTTCAAGTTGCCCACGGAGATCCACGTGTCGGTGCCCTGGTCGTAGAGCCACGCGTTTCCCTGTGCCTCATAGGTGGCATCTGAACCACCAACTGCGAGGACTCGTCCTTCGCCGACTGAGGCCAGGGTGAGACCGTCACGTGCTGCCGGTAGGGAAGCGGCGGGCAAGATCTTGCCGTTGACCGTGAAGATCTCGCAGGTGCTCTTTGGGTCGTTGCCGGAGTAGCCGCCACAGATCAGAATTTCTCCTGCAGCCAAGGAGGCGGCGGCCGGCATGGAGCCGCTGTGCCTCTCGCCGACCTCGAGCAGGCCTGTTTCCGTTCGGTAGATCTCCACCGCTTGCGCACCGGTGCCGTTCTGGAGCAGACCGCCGACCAGTGCCACGTCACCGTTGGTGAACGAAACGGCCTGGTGTGCCGTGCGCCCGACCAAGAGCTCAAAGACTGGACCGATGGTCTCCTCGCGGGCGTCGAAGATGAAGGCTTCGTAGAGCACTTCGTCGCCCACGGCTGCCATCCAGGGCGAGCCGCCTGCGACCAGAATCTGGCCGTCGCCGATATTTGTCGCAGTTGCACCAGCCCAGGTGTCGCTTCCTTTGGCGTGGTCTGGAAGGGTGATCTCCATGGACTCAGCCAGGAGGGCGCCGGCAGGCGCCACATCGATGCGCCAAATGGTGTTCACGCCTTCCCCATCCACGTCGCCGAAGATGTCCAGCAGCTCGGTTTCTCCTCCGAAGATGTAGAAGCTTCCATTGTGAGCCGCGACTGCGCTGCCCCCCAACTGGGTTTCCATGTTGGAGAACCAGCTCATACTGCGCGTCTCTGCGACCAGAACCTGTTGTTCGTTCTCGCCTTCGTCCATCGTAAATGGCCGCGTTCGGCCAAATGCGACGAGCTCGTCTCGGTCATAGGC
>JBLHMA010000315.1:0-6746 GCA_047621545.1 Cognaticolwellia sp.
AGGGTAGCCATGGATGGCCAGCACCGTTGGGCCTGAGGAGGGACCCTGGTCTGTGTAGTGAATCTCCCGATCCTGGACCTGAAGCTGTAGAACGGGGGGATCACTCTTGTGCAACAACAAGGCCATGCTGCCCGTGTATTGCGTCCCTGCGAATGTGCTCTTGATAGGGACGGACAAATTTTGGTCGTGATGGCCTTGACACTGAACAACTAAGCAGTGATTGTGCAGGGGTCAGCCTGAACGGTTGTACAGGAGCGCGGGATGCTGTTGACGCTACGAATTGAGAATTTGGCCATCATCGAATCAGCCTGTGTGACCTTTGGGCCCGGTCTAAATGTGCTCTCAGGGGAGACGGGAACAGGCAAGTCGGTGCTGCTGCAGGGCCTATCTCTGATCCTTGGCGCCAAGGGCGGCACCCATTTGGTGCGCACTGGCAGTCCCGGCGCCCAGGTCAGCGCCAGCTTTTCTGTGGGGGACAACCTGGCTCTGCAGCGCCGCCTGCGTGAACTGGATCTTCCCCTCTCGGACACACTGGAGATTCGGCGCACCCTGCCGCCCCAGGGCTCTGGGCGCTCCTATGTGAATGACCGAGCAGTGAAGCGTACGGATCTGCAGTCCTTGGGTTCGGTCCTGGTGGAGTTCTCCGGCCAGCACGAGCAGCGGCTGCTGATGGACTGTGAGCACCACCGCATGCTCCTAGACCGCCACGGCCGCTGCGCACCGGAACTGGATCGCGTTTCGGGTGCCCACAAAGCCCTCGCGGAGGCGCGCCGCGGCCTGCGGCGCCTAAAGCGGGACGCGGACCGGGTGGAGGAGCAACAGGAGTATCTGCGCTTCCAACTCCAAGAGCTCAAGGAACTCTCCCCAGAGGATGGGGAGTTTACGGGCATGGAGCAGGCTCTATTGGGCCTTCGGCATGCCGAGGATCTGCGGAGCGGCGCTCGGAATGCGGAGAGGGAGCTCTACTCCGCGGAGGGGTCGGCGTTGGATCGTCTGACACGAGCCGAGTCTGCCCTGCGTGGGATTTCTGCTTTTGACTCACGCTTTGGGGCCCAAGCGGATCGCTTGGCCGAGGTTCTCTACTTGGTGGAGGATGTCGCCCAGGAACTGCAGGTCTCTATGCGTCAGCTCCAGTCCAATCCCCGCAGCCTGGATGAGCTGGAGCGCCGGCGGCGTCTGTACGTACGCTTGGCGCGAAAGCACGGCTGTGATCCCAATGAGCTGCATCTCACCGTGGACCGCCTGGAGCTCGAATTGGAGGGACTCGGCAACCTGGATCAGCGCATGGATGCGGCCGCCAAAGTAGTGGAGGACGCGCGGGTCCGAGCCATGGAACACGCTGACCAGCTCAGCGCAGCCCGTCAGCGTGCCGCCCTTCGCCTGGACGAGGCGATGGCCAAGGAGCTGGGCTCGCTGGCCATGAAGCAGGCGCGCTTCTGCACCGCACTCGTGCCGGCCACGGAAGGCGAGCGTCTGCCAGATGGCCGTTGTCTTGGGCCACTGGGAGCCGAGGATGTGGTCTTTCAACTCTCGGCCAACCCTGGGGAGGAGCCCCGTGCGGTGGCCAAGGTGGCCTCGGGTGGGGAACTCTCTAGAGTCTTGCTGGGCCTCAAGATCGCATTGCGGGGAGGAGAAGGTCCGCGCAGTTGGGTTTTTGACGAGATCGACGCCGGCATCTCCGGACAGGCGGCGGAGACGGTGGGTGCCAAGCTGCGTGAACTCTCTGGGATGGGACAGCTTCTGTGCATCACCCACTTGCCTCAGATCGCCCTCTTGGCGGACAGTCACCTGCGAATCTCGAAGCAGGTCAAGAGTGGCCGCACCCGTACCCAGATCGAGAACCTTGACCTGGACGGTCGGGTGGAAGAGGTTGCTAGGCTGGTGGGTGGCGCGGCTCTGACGGATGGTTCGCGTAGCTACGCTCGGGAGCTCTTGGCGGCCTATGACCAGGTCGCCTGATTCGGCAGATCTACCTTGGCGTGTGGTAGCCATGAAGGGTGCTCTTCCTGCTTCTTTTGGCCTGTGCCCCCGTCACCGAGCCCTTGCCTCAGGTGGTCTGTGACCCGGACCCTGGGCAGGTGCAGTGGATCGAGGGGCAGCTTCGCTTCTCCTCTCTTGGCCGAGCATTGGAGATGGACGCTCCTTGGATGACCCTGTGTCTGGGAGAGGGTGACTTTGAGATCGACGATGAAATCTTGGAG
This sequence comes from Cognaticolwellia sp., assembly GCA_047621545.1. GTDB lineage: Bacteria > Myxococcota_A > UBA796 > UBA796 > CAJQPC01 > CAJQPC01. The sequence goes on from JBLHMA010000315.1 coordinate 2,202, forward strand.
TTGGAGTCCCTCACCGGGTCCATTCAGCTCATTGGTCGGGGCCCCGAGCTGACCCGCATCGTGGCCGGGATGGACTTGGACTTCGAAGGGGAGCAGCTTCTCTGGCCGGGGCGTCCCATTGAGCTTGTTTTTCAAGAGCTTCAGATCGCCACACCGCTGGAGATTTCTGCAACGGCTTTGGTGCTGGAATCGGTCACCCTCCAGGACATCCAGGCCACGGGTGGCTTGCTGCGTTTGGATGCCCAGGACTTGTTGCTCAATGACCTTCTCGTGCAGGGGTGCAGCTTTGGTTTTGGCGGCATTGCGACTACTGAGAAGGTCCAGGGCAGTCGCGTCCAGGTCAACCGACTCCGGTGGCTGGACAACGTCGCTGCGGCCGGGCTGCATGTGTTTTTCGAGGGCGAGCGTGATGTGCGCTTTAGTGAGCTTGTGGTCGAGAACGCCTCGGACCTCTCCTCCAGCTACCCCATGTTTTACGGCTTTGGGGACATGGAGCTGATCGGCTCCAGCATGCACCGCGTGCGGGCTGGTGGTCCTGTGGTGTCCTCGCGGGTGCTTCGCATGACAGACACCGAGATCAGGGAGGGGCGTTCCAGCTCCGGTGGCCTAATCCAGGTCGCCCAGCAGCTCGACCTTGATCGGGTCTCGGTCCAAGACAGTCGAAGCTTGGATAGTCTGCTCAGTGCCTACAAGGGCAGCCTGTTTCCGCTCGAGATCCACATCCAGGACAGCCAGTTTGGTACCCAACTCCCAAATGCCGTGCCCTGCGATCTAAGCGTTGCGGGTCGCTGCATAGAGGAGAGCCTAGGAGCGGTCGAGGACTGGAGCTGCACCTACTGCACCGAGTCGCTTTAGAGCTGCTTGTGGCAGGATGCGTGGGCGCCTGGAGGCTGCAACTTGTCTATTCGACGCTGGCTGTCCAAGGCCCCTCCTACGCTGTTCACGCTGTATGCGATGGGCGCCGCCTTTTCGGCCTACTTTTGCATGTACGCCTTCCGAAAGCCCTTCGCTGTGGCGACCTACGAGGGGCAGTACGGAGACAGCGATCTTGAGCTGAAGATCCTCTTCATCACCGCACAGGTGATTGGCTACGCCATCTCCAAGTTGGTGGGGATCAAGGTGGTCTCGGAGATGACCCGTGCTCGGCGGGCGCTGACCATCGTGGTGTGCATCGCTGTGGCTGAGCTGGCCCTTGTGGCCTTTGCGGTGCTGCCTGTGCACCTCAAGCCTCTGGCGCTTCTCGTCAATGGTTTGCCACTGGGGATGATCTGGGGCTTGGTCTACGGATTTCTGGAGGGCAGGCGTCTGTCGGATCTGCTGGGAGCCGGCCTGTGTGCCAGCTTCATCATTGCCAGTGGCTTTGTGAAGAGCGTGGGCAAGGCGCTTTTGGAAGCAGGGGTCCCCGAGTACTGGATGGCTGCCGCAGTCGGTGGCATCTTCTTGCTCCCCATGCTGGGGTTTGTGCTTCTGCTGGCACAGGTGCCTCCACCGGATGCCCAGGACGTGGCAGAGCGCAGCGAGCGGGTGCCCATGGATGGGCCGGCGCGGCGGGCCTTCTTGGTCAAGTACGCGCCAGGCTTGGCGGCGTTGGTGCTCGGCTACATTGTGTTGACCGCCTACCGGGACTTCCGAGACAACTTCGCCAGGGAGATCTGGGATGCCCTGGGCTATGCCGCCGATCCGGAGATCATGACGACTGCGGAGCTGCCGGTAGCCTTTGGGTCGCTGCTCGCCGTAGCGGCGATTTTTCGTCTCAAGGACAGCCGAAGAGCCTTGGCCGTGGTGCACGCCATTATGATCTTTGGGGCGCTACTGACCTTGGGCAGCACTCTGGCCTTTGAGATGGGTTGGCTAGGGCCCGCTCCTTGGATGATCTGCGTCGGACTCGGGCTATACCTGGGCTACGTGCCTTTCAACGCCGTGCTCTTTGACCGGCTGGTCGCGGCCCTGGGCGCGGTGGCCACAGCGGGCTTCCTGATCTATGTGGCGGACAGCGCCGGCTACGTGGGCAGCGTGGGGCTGCTGCTCTACAAGAACTTTGGTCAGCCGGATCTCTCCTGGCTGGAGTTTTTCAAAGCCTTCTCGGTGGTGACGGGTGTGGTGACGCTTGTGCTCTACGGTCTCAGCGCGGTGTACTTCCACCGCCAAACTGCGCCAGCCAAGAAGGCGGCAGAGCAGTCATTGGACGGGCCTTAGGCCGCGATTGACTGGTTTCTGCCGCCGTGCTTGGCCTGGTACAAAGCCGCATCGGCCCGTGCCAGTACATCTGCCCCCTCCTCAGTGGGGCCTAGCTGGGCAATGCCAATGGACAGGGTCACTGTGAAGCGCACGGCGCCTCGTGAGAACGGCAGGGCCTCGATGCCGCTGCGAATGCGTTCGGCGATCTTGATCGCCAGCGGCATGGGGGTTCCAGGCAGCAACGCCACGAACTCCTCGCCGCCGGCGCGGGCCAACAGATCCTCGGAGCGCATCAGGCTCGCGGCCTTTTGAGCCACTGCCTTTAGCACCACGTCTCCAGCCGCGTGGCCGTAGGTGTCGTTGACCAGCTTGAAGTGGTCGATGTCCAGGGCGAGCACCGTCAGTGGCTCCCCGGTGGCTTGGGCCTCGGCCACCAAGCGGGGCATCTCTTGGTCTAGTGCACGCCGATTGGCGACCTGGGTCAGGGGATCCTGGCTGAGCTTCTGCTTGGCATTGCGCAAGGCCTCAGCTTGCGCGTCGACTGTGCGCTGGAGGGTGTTTACCTCGCCCAGGGCTTGTTCAAGGTTGCTGCGCAGCGATCGGGTGTCTTCGCGGGCGGTGCTGACTTGTTCCAAGAGTCTGGGCTGTAGCTTTGCCAGAGCCTCGGCATCATTGGAGCTCAGTGCACACTCCAGTTCGCTCAAGACCCGGTCTACACGCGCTGCCGCACCGCCACTTTGTCTGAGGCGTGCGGCCAGCTGAACCAGCAGCTCTCGGGTCTGTTTTCGGGCTGCGAGCATGCGCTCCCGCATGGGCTTGGCTTGTTTGGCCAGGCGCATCGCATCTCTTCGCAGGCGCTTGGCCTGAGGTAGGCTCAGGACGGCGGGGATCTGCTCGGTGAATCGTTCCAGCGGCGCCGTGAGCTTTGGCTCCGGAAAGGCAAGCACCTTCATGGTATTGCCCATGGCGCGGGCTGCGTCTCCGAAAGGCTCCCCCAAGTCTGTCGAGTCCAGCAATGTAGGCATAAGTCGGGTCAACTCCTTCTTGAGGCCGCTGGGGGCCGGGAAACGTCCTAGGCGCTTGATCAGGGTCTCTACTCCTTGGACATCGGGGGCATCGGCCCGCCGCTCCAAGCTCTGGATGACCTGCACCAAGCCATCTCGGACGAGTGCTGCGTCCTGCTGGGTGGCCTGCTTGGGGCCACCTCGATCAAAGATCCCCATGGTTCAACCCACCATCGCAAGAAGCTTGTGTCGGTTGTCGCTCAGGGTTTCCACGGGGGCTTCGCGCAGCCCCATCAGGTGGCCACGGGCCTCGTCCAGGTCTCTTAGAATCATGGCTCTCTCCCCATCGTGGTCCTCCAGGGTGCGCAACAGGCGCCTCTGGCTCCTCTCCAATGCCGATAGGGACCTTTGCAGCTCTTTCTGTACGAAAGCGTCTTTGGACCGGCCCTCGTCTCGTCTCCGCAGTGCGAAGCGCATTAGTTCGCGGGCGCTTCGGGCCATTCGGCGTGCGCTGGCTGGGTCCAGTACCTTGGGTGCCGATCGTCCCAGAAGTTCAATGGCCGCTCCCAGATCTGGGTCATTGCGGTGGCTGGCCCTCAACGCCCCAATCAGCGCTCCGGGCGCCTTCTCTCGCAGATCTCCGATCAGGGCCTGCACGCGCCAACGTCCCTCGGGGGAGGACTGCTCGCTCAAGTTGTACAAAGCCTCGAGGAGCCCTGTAAGTAGGGACTGTTCCCGGTCCAATGCATTCGAGAATGGGGCCATTGCTGCTCTCCGCATAGACTCAGGTCGGGCTGGAGAGAGACATCCTTTAGGCGTATTCTCTAGGTGATCCCTCCAAAGAGCCGTTCCCGGCGCCTCTTCCACGCTGGCAGGTCCTCAGGCTGCTTGGGATAGCGCCAGTGGTGCGCCTTGAGCGCCTCCATTCGCGCCAGGGTGGGTACCATCCGCCGAGCGAGTGCCGGCATGCGGGCCAGGCCTTGCACGGCTGCAATGGCCTCGCTGGCGGAAGGCACTGGATCCTGTTGAACCAGGGTCGCCCTGGACAAGCTGTCGCCCATCACCCCGCTGGTCATCAACGCTCTGAGCTCCTCGCCGCTCAGAGATTGCGAGAAGGCCCGAAAGGCGACCATCGCGCAGAGCGCGCCGGCTCGTTCCTGTTGCCAGCCCCGATTGAATGCCCAGGAGTCTCCCCCTTGAGCCAGGGTCTTAGCCAACAGGTGGGCGGCCAACAGCTGCTGGGCGATGCCCGAGCCGTGCGCGCTGAACACCATGCCGGCCGCGTCTCCAAGGGCCACTTGCTTGTCCCGTCCTACGCAGGGCAGGGGTGCGCCCAGGGGAACCACTCGGGCCCCTCCGTCCA